>DASQNQ010000308.1:0-21116 GCA_035644895.1 Acetobacteraceae bacterium
GTGGGCCAGGAAGGCGCCCGCGTCGCGCGCCGCGGCGGCCACGCCCGGCGCGCCGGGCCGCAGCGCGGCGCAGAGATTCATGCCCCCCTCCGGCCGCGCCTGCAGCCCGGCATAGCCGCCGGCGCAGGCCAGCAGCAGCACCGCGCCGTCCGGCACCACGCCGCCCGCCAGGTGGAGCTTGAGGCCCATCGCCCCGCCTGCCGCGCCGCGCGGGAGGCCGCGGCACTCGTGCTTGCCCGTCGCCAGGACGGCGTGCCGTGCGGAAGCTTCCTCTCCGTCCGAGAGGCGGAGGCGCCAGCCGCCGAGCACCGCCTCCGCCCCGGCAACCGCAACGCCGCGGCGCAGCACCGCGCCCGCCGCCTCCGCCGCCCCGAGCAGCGCGGCATCGAGCCGGGCACGCGGCAAGCCCCATGCCGGGAAGGGCAGCCGCATCTCGCCGCTCCGCCGTCCGGCGCCGAAGATCCCGCGGTGGATGGGCACGGCGCCGAGGCCGGGCAGGCTGAGCCCAAGCCGCTCCAGCGCGCCTGCCGCGTCGGCCGCCATGAACTCCCCGCAGACCTTCTCGCGCGGGGTGGCCTCGCGCTCGATCACCAGGGGTCGCCGCCCCGCGCGGGCCAGCGCGATGGCCGCCGCTGCGCCGGCGGGCCCGCCGCCCAGGATCGCGATCTCGGTCATGGCCGTCCAGGCCCGGTCACGGCCCAGCGGAAGGGCATGGCCCAGGCGATGTCGGCCTCCACCCCCGCCTCGGCCACCAGGCGCCGCCAGTCCTCCCGCGTGAAGCCGCGCATGATCGAGACGGGGCCGTCATGCGTGACCATCGGGTGCATGCGCGCGGCGCGCGTGCCCGCCCACACCGCCGCCCAGGGGATGCGGTGCCGGTGCAGGTCGAGCACGAGCCAGCCCAGCCGCGCCCGCGCGTGCAGCCAGCGCAGGAAGCGCACCACCGCCTCGTCCTCCAGGTGGTGCGCGAACAGGGAGCAGATGACGGCGTCGAACCGCTCCGCCTCGTCCAGCTCGAACAGGTCCGCGGTGATCCAGCGCGCCGGCACGCCCGTCTCCTCCGCGTGGCGCGCCGACCAGGGCGAGCGGTCGAGCCCCACGAGGTCGAGCGCGAGGCCCCGCGCCGTCCCCCAGCGTGCGATGCGCCGCAGCGTGTCGCCGCCGCCCGCGCCCACGTCCAGCACCGACAGGTGCGTGCGCCCCTTGGCGAGCCGGTCCAGGAAGCGCAGCGTCGGCCCGTAGGCCAGGGTGATCCGGTTCAGCGTCTCCAGGTCGCGGAGCGCCGCGCGGAAATCCGCCTCGCCCTGTCCCGGGTCGTCCATGATCTCCGGCGCGAGGCGGCGCATGCGCGGTCAGGCCGTGGTGAAGCGCATGGATTCCGCCGAGAGCCCGGGCCCGAACGCCAGCGCGCAGCCGCGCCGGCCCGCAGCCCCGCCCGCCGCCATCATCGCCTGCAGCACGAACAGGACGGTGGCCGACGACATGTTGCCGTTCTCCCGCAGCACGCCCTCGCTGGCCGAGAGCGCGCCCTGCGGCAGGGAGAGCCCGTGCGAGACGGCGTCGAGGATGGCGCGCCCGCCCGGATGCACGGCCCAGAGGTCGACCGCGGCGGGATCCTCGCCGCCCAGCATCTCCGCCTGCCAGTCCGGCAATGCGTGGGCCAGGGTGAAGGGCACCATGCCCGAGAGCGTCATGTCGAAGCCGTCGTTGCCGATGCGCCAGGTGATCTGGTCCGCGGCCTGCGGCAGGATGGTGCTGCGGAAGCCCTCCATCCGCAGCCCGACCGGTTCGGCCGAGACGATCGCGGCCGCGCAGCCATCGGCGAACAGCAGGAAACACAGCAACTGCTCCAGCTCGGAGCTGTCCTGCAGGTGCAGCGTGCAGAGCTCGAGGCACAGCACCAGCACGCGCGCGCGGGGCTCGCTGCGCACGATGTGCCAGGCGAGCTTGAGCGCGTTGATCGCCGCCTGGCAGCCCATGAAGCCCACGATGGTGCGCTCCACGCCGCCCGGCAGGCCGAAGCGGGAGATGACCTGGTGGTCGAGGCCCGGCGCCGCGAAGCCGGTGCAGGTGGCGTAGACGAGGTGCGTGATGGAGGCGCCGTCCTCCTCCAGCGCCGCGATCGCGCTGCCGGCCAGCGCCGGCGCCTCCGCCTCGTAGCGCGCCATGCGGGCGCGGGTGCCGGGGAAGCGCTCGCCGAAGCGATAGAAGCCGCAGGTGGTGCCGAGGCCGCCCGGCTCCAGCACGGAATGCCGCCGCTCGATGCGGGACCGTTCCGCGAGGCGCGCGAAGGCCGTCCGGTCGCGCCCGGAGGCGGCCTGGGCGAGGGCGAAGGCATGGAAGGTGCCGTGCACCTCGTGCCGCGGGACGGCGGTCGCGATGCGGTTGATGTGGGGCTGGGCCATGCGGGTCAGGTTGGGGGAGTGCGCATTCGCGAAAGACGCGCGGGGCGTCACGCAAGCGACAGCGTCCCGTGCGCGTGATGCGAAGTTGATCACTCCGCGCCGCCGCGCAGCGGCTCTGGTAACGATCGCCGCCTTCGCCATTCACGGGGACGCGAGCAGCGAACACGCGCCCGCGAGCACCCCCGTACCGCCAACAAACCCTGGCCGGCCCCGGGGCTTAGGTGTGCAGTAACGTACAACCGCCAAAGCGCCCCGGAGCCCCAGCACATGGATGTCCTGCTCGTCGAGGATGAGGAGCTGATCCGCGAAGCACTCGCCGAAGAGCTGAAGGACTGCGGCCTTGCGGTGCAGGAGGCGGGCAACGCGGAGGATGCGCTCGCGATGAATGGCGCGGACCGGGCGCGCGTGCTGGTGACGGACGTGAACCTCGGCCCCGGCATGGACGGCATCGAGCTGGCGGAGGAGGCGCGGCGCCGCTGGCCCGGCCTGCGCGTGGTGGTGATGACCGGCAACCCGGGCAACCTCGACCGGCTCTCGCCGGGGCTCCACCGCGCCGCCCTGACCAAGCCCTTCGCCATCGGGCGGCTGGTCGCGCGCGTGCGGGGGCTGGTCGCGCAGACCTGACGGGAGCAGGTGTCGGGGAGCAGGGTTCGCGGCGCGCCCTTCAGCCGACCCTGATCCCCTGCGCCGCCAGCGCCGCCGCGCCGAGGCGCGACAGCATGAACGGCACCTCGGCCGCGGGCACCGGCGGGCTGAACAGGTGGCCCTGCGCCTGAACGCAGCGCTGCGCGGCAAGCAGGCGCAGCTGCTCCTCCGTCTCCACGCCCTCCGCCGTGGTCGGGATGCCCAAGCGCCCGCAGAGGCTGGTGATCGCCTGCACGATCGCGACGCCGTCGGACCGCCCGCCCAACTCCGCCACGAAGGAGCGGTCGATCTTCACCTTGTCGAAGGGGAAGGAGCGCAGGTAGCCGAGCGAGGAGGCGCCGGTGCCGAAATCGTCCATCGTCACGCGCACGCCCATCGCGCGCAGCCGGTGCAGCACGTTGAGCGTCAGCTCGGGCGCCTGCAGCAGCACCGCCTCGGTGATCTCCAGCTCGAGGCGGTGCGGGTTCAGGCCGCTCTCGTCCAGCGCCGCGGCGACGCTGTCCACGAGCCCGGGGTCGAGCACCTGCGAGGAGGAGAGGTTCAGCGCGACGCGCAGCGTGGTGGACCACTGCGCGACCTCCGCGCAGGCGCGCTGCAGCAGCACCTTGCCGAGCGGCACGATCAGCCCGAGTTCGTCGGCGAGCGAGATGAAGGTGCCGGCCGGCACCATGCCATGGACCGGATGGGTCCAGCGCAGCAGCGCCTCCAGGCCGGAGACGCGGCGCGTCATGACGTCCACCACCGGCTGGTAGTGCAGCTCGAACTCGCGTCCCTTGCCGAGGGTCAGCGCCCGGCGGAGGTCGAGCTCCAGCAGCCGGCGCCCCTGCGCCTGGGCTCCCATCTCCGGCTCGAAGAACACGTAGCGGCCGCGCCCGTCCGCCTTGGCGCCGTGCAGCGCCAGCTCCGCATGCCGCAGCATCTCGTCCGCCGTCGCGCCATCGGCCGGGAAGAGCGCGATGCCGACCGAGGCGCCGATGACGACATCGAAGCCGTCCACCTCGAACGGCCGGGACAGCGCCGCCACGATGCGCCGCGCGAGCCCCGCCGCCTCGGCCGCCGCGTCGCCGCGCATGCCGAAGGCGGGCGCCGTCACCACCGCGAACTCGTCCGCGCCGAGGCGCGCCACGATGTCCCCGCCCCCGCGATGCGCCCGCACCTGGCGCATGATGCGGCCCGCCACGGCGCGCAGCAGCGTGTCGCCCACGCGGTGGCCGAGCGTCTCGTTCACCGTGCGGAACCGGTCGAGGTTGATGTGCAGCACCGAGGTGCGCCCGCCGCCGCAGTCGGCCGAGGCGATGACCGAGGCCAGGCGCTCGCGCAGCATGGCGCGGTTCGGCAGGCCCGTGAGGGCGTCGTGGTCCGCCAGGTGCGCGACCCGCATCTCCGCCGCATGCCGCGCGCTCACATCCTCGAAAGTGGCCAGCCAGCCGCCGCCGCGCAGCGGCTTGTGCACCACGGAGACGGCACGGCCGCCCTCCATCTCCTGCTGGAAGGCCCCGGCCTCCCGCCGGACGACCAGCGGCAGCAGCCGGTCGAGCACCGCGGCGGCGTCCGCCTGGCCCGCTTCCCTCGCCGCGATCCCGAGTTCGGCGAGCGTCGCGCCGGTGCGGAGCGCCTCCAGCGGGAAGCCGAGGATCTCGGCGCAGCGGCAGTTGGCCAGCACCAGCTTGGCATGCGGGCCGAACTTGATGACGCCCTGCGTCATGCTCTCGATGGTCGCCTGGAACTCCGTGTCCTGCGCGGCGAGCTCGCGCCGGTGGCGCAGGCGCTCCTCGGCGGCCACGACCTCCATGCGCGCGCGCTCCGCGTCGAGCTGGCGGCGCTCCTCCTCCGCGTCGGCCTGCACCCGGCCGCGGCGCGCGGACGCGGCACCCGCCAGTCCCGCGAGCAGCAGCACGAGCGCGGTCGAGCCGCCGAGCGCCCCGGCCTGGAGCCGCCAGGCCGACAGCGCCGCGCGCTCCGTCACCTCGGCCTGCACCAGCAGCGGATAGGCGCCGGAGGCGTGGCCCGCGACGAGGCCGGGCGCCTCCTCGCCGGAGGTCGAGGGGTAGCGGAGCAGCGGCGTGCCGTCGGCCGCGAAGATGTGCAGGCTGCCGCCCATGCCCCAGGGCTGCTCCGCATGCAGGCGCGCCAGGTGCGACAGGTCCACGACGCCGAGCGCCATGCCGAGGAACTCGCCCTCCGGCCCCGAGATCCGGTGCGCCACGTGCAGCGTCCAGGTGCCGGTGGCGGCGTCCAGGACGGGGCGGCCGATGAACCGGGACTCGCCGCTGGCCAGCGCCTGGAACTCCGCGCGCGACGTCAGGCCCTCCACCGGCGCCGGCGCGGGGCCGGGCGCGCCGAGCGGCCGCCCCTCGGCATCGAACAGGGTCACGGCGTCGGGCCGGCCCACCGCGGCGTTGCGCTCGCGCAGCATGAACTGCACGGCCCGCCCGGCGGTGAAGCTGCGCAGCTCGGCCGGCGTCGCGATTCCGGCGGCGCGGATGCGCTCGACCAGCACGGCCTGGATGCCCTCCACGGCCTGCACGGCGCGGTCGGTCTGGTCGGCCAGCGCGTAGGAGACGTGGCGCAGCTCACGCCCGGCATCGGCCAGCGCGTGCTCGCGGCCCATCCAGGCGGTCACGGCGTTGCCGCCGAGCACCGTCATCCCGAGGAGGATTGCGGCGAAGGTCCGCACCCGGCGGAGGCGCCGCGGGCGGGGCCGTGCGGACAACGCCGGCACCACGATGGCCGGCATCTCCACATCAGCCGTGAAATGCATGCTGGCTGTCTGGTCGGGCATGGCTCGGCTCGGGGGTGACCGAATTTTCGTGGGCAGCCAAGGCCATGCAGGCGGCACCGGGCAGGTCCGCAGGAATGCCGGGAACTTCTTACCCGGACATTGTCGCGGGGCTGCCGGCGCCACGGATCGGGAATGGAACACAGGGCTGTGGCGCGCCGGCAGCACCCTCCCGCGCGGCGCGGCATGTATTCACGAGAACGTATACTTTTCCGGCCGGGCTGACATCCGGGCCGTGCCCCGCGTCGGCGCCCGTTGCAGGGGGCGAGGTGCGGCCAAACATACGTGGTCGACCATGACCTTGCTCAAGACCGGCCTGCTCCTCTTCTGCGTGCTCTGGCTGCTTCCCCTCGGCATATCGGCGCTGCTCTACCAGCGCGACGGCATCGGTGCGGGCTGGCGCATCGCGGACCGGTCGAGCGCCGGCATCCTCCCCTCCCCCGGCCAGCACCAGCCGGCCGTCGTCCGCGTGCTGGCCGCCCAGACGGTGCGCTGGCGCGGCATCTTCGCCGTCCACTGCTGGATCGTCTTCAAGCCGGAGGGCGCGCGCGCCTACACCCGCTACGACTACACCGCCTGGGGCGAGCCGATCCGGATGAACGGCTTCGAGCCCGACGGGCGCTGGTTCGGCCGGGTGCCGGAGGTGGTCTTCGCCGCCGACGGCCCCGCGGCGGAGGCGATGATCCCCCGCATCGAGGCCGCCATCCGCGACTATGCCTGGCAGAACCACGGCGACTACCGCGCCTGGCCGGGGCCGAACTCCAACACCTTCGTGGCCGCCGTGCTCGACGCGGTCCCGGGCATCCGGGTCAGCCTGCCGCCGACGGCCATCGGGAAGGACTACCCCTATGACGGACGCTCGATCCGCCTGACGCCGTCGGGCACCGGGATCCGCATCAGCCTCGGCGGCTATGCGGGGCTGACGCTCGCCTGGGTGGAGGGGGTCGAGGTGAACATCCTGGGGGGGGTCGCCGGGTTCGACCTGCGGCGGCCGGCGATCAAGCTGCCGGGCCTCGGGCGGCTCGGCATGGGCGGGCCGGACGGGCCCGCGACGCCCTTGCCGAAGACGCTCGACGCCACCTGAGCACGCGGCCGGCGCCGACCTGCCCGACTGCGGGTGGTGGCGATGCGCCACCCTGGGACCAACTGACCGGGAAGCGCCTCACCGGGCGACCGAGCCGGGGGCCAGCCCGGCCAGGCGCTCCGCACGGCGGATGCGGTCCGCAATCGAATCACCCTTGGCTGCCAGCGCGTCGCCGGGCGGGCAGACCGTCACCTGTCCACCCCTCGCGAGGAAGTCGCGGACCAGGCGCTCCGCTTCGGCACGGTCCGGGCTCCGCCCGGGTTGCTCCTGCGTCGTGCGGCGCGCGATGCGGCGCTCCGTCTCGTGGTCGAAGGCACGCCCCTCATCCCAGGCCGTGCCGGTGTCCTCGTCACCCCTACTCATGAGTATTGCGTACCATTGCCACTTCGCGACGACACTTCACGCCTGCGTCAGTGACGGAACCGGCGCGCGGTTCCCGTTCCGCGCGCCGGCCGGCACCTCTACTGCGCGTAGAAGGCCTCGCGCACCGCGTTCGCGATCGGGCCGGACCCGATGATGGCGGTCTGCGTCATCACCACGCCGACGACCCGGTTCGTCGGGTCCACCCAGAACTGCGTGCCGTAGATGCCGCCCCACCCCCAGGCCCCGGCGGGCAGGCGCGAGTTCGCCGCCGCCGGATCCACCAGCACGCCCGGGCCAAGGCCGAAGCCCCAGCCGGGGCCGCGCAGCGTGGCCAGCGCGCCCGTGTGGTTGCGCGTCATCTCGCGCACCGTCTCGGCGCGCAGGATGCGGGCGCCGTCCAGCTCCCCGCCATTGGCCAGCATCTGCAGGAAGCGCGCGTAGTCCGCGATGTTGCCGCTCATGCCGCCGCCGCCCGAGTGGTAGGCCGAGGGCGCGAAGGCGCGGTTCGGGTCCAGCGTCGCCTCGCCGCGCGAGGCCGGGAAGGGCATCGCCTCCCGCGCCGTCACGGGCACGAAGCCGGTGCCGAGCGCGCCGGTCACCTGCGCCGGGCGCGTGACCGGCACGAAGCGGTCGCGCATGCCGGGCGTCGCGCGGAACACCCAGCTCTCGAGGCCGAGCGGCCGCGCGATGCGCTCGGAAACGAAGGAGCCGAGCGGCCGACCCGTGACCTGCTCGATCACCGCGCCGAGCACGTCGGTGGCGAGGCTGTAGTGGTACTCGGCGCCCGGCTGGTGCGCGAGCGGCACGGAGGCGAGGCGGCGCATCGCCTCGGCCGTCGAGACATCGGGGTCCGCCAGCCCGTCCGTGACGCCGGCCGCGCGGTAGAGCTCCACGAGCCCCGGGCGGTTCATGAAGTTGTAGGAGAAGCCGGCGGTGTGGGTCAGCAGGTCGCGGACGGTGGGCGCACGCTCGGGCGCCACCAACCCTCCATCGGGGCGCCGCACCTGCAGGTTGGCGAAGGCCGGCAGGTGGCGCGCGACGGGGTCGTCGAGGCCGATGCGCCCCTCCTCGACCAGGATCATCGCGGCGACCGAGGTCACCATCTTGGTCATCGAGGCGTAGCGGAACAGGTCGTCCATGCCGATCGGCGTGCGGCCCTCCGCGTCGCGGGAGCCATGCGTGCGGCTGTAGACCGGCACGCCGTCCTGCAGGATCAGCACCACGATGCCAGGCGTGGAGCGGCCCTCGACCAGCCGGCCGACTGCGGCGTCCAGCGCCTGGGTCCGCGCCTCCGGCATGCGGGCCGCCGTCTGGGCGGGCAGGCCAAGGAGCCCGGCGCCGAGAAGGCCCGCCCCGAGCAGCCCCCTCAACAGGAATCTGCGTGTCGTCATGCTTGCTTCCTCCCCCCTTCCTGTGGGGTCCGCGAAGCGTAGAGCAGCCCTCAACCGCCTGGGAATAGCGCGGAGCGGATGGTTCACGGACAGAAGGCTTCCGAGCATGCCCCTTCGCAGGCGCTCGCCGCAGTTCGCATCTTCGAGCGGCGCCGCTGACGGTGCCTGGCGGAGCGGCCTCTGGATTCGGCCGGGCAGGCGCCGCATTGCGCGACGTGGCCCACCGGTGCGAGCCTGCCCGCACGGCCCGCAGAGGCCGGACGGAGGAGACGCGCATGCGCCGCTGGCTGTTCACGCTGTTCCTGCTGCTCGCCGCCTTCCCGGCGCTCGCGCAGCTTCCCGACCGCCCCGTGCGGCTCGTGGTCGGCTCGCCGCCGGGCGGCACCACCGACATCATGGCGCGGCTGCTTGCCGAGGCGGCCGATGGCATCCTGCCGCGTCCGCCCGTTGTGGAGAACCGCCCCGGCGCGAACGGCAACATCGCCATGGGCGAGGTCGCCCGCGCGGCGCCGGATGGCAGCACCCTCGTGGTCTGCGCCTTCGGCCCCTGCGGCGCGGGCCCGGCGCTCTATCCCAACCCGGGCTACGACCTGCTGCGGGACTTCGCACCGGTGGTGCTGACCGGGGCGGTGCGCAACGTCATGGTCGTGCGCCGCAACTTCCCCGCCGCCACCCTGCAGGAGGTGATCGGCAAGGTGCGCGCCGAGCCCGGGCGCGTCACCTTCGCCTCCTCCGGCGCTGGCGCCTCGAACCATCTGGGGCCGGAGCTGCTGCGCGCGCGCTTCGGGCTCGACTGGACGCACGTGCCCTACCGGGGCAGCGCACCGGCGATCACGGACCTCATCGCGGGCAACGTGGACGTCTTCTTCGACAACCTGCCCTCCATCCTGCCCCACATCCGCGCCGGCTCGGTCCGCCCGGTCGCGGTGGTGGCCGCCGAGCGCGTGCCGGAGCTGCCCGAGGTGCCGACCTTCGCCGAGGCCGGCGCGCCCGGCGTCGTCATCGACAGCTGGTTCGGCCTGATGGCGCCCGCGCGCACGCCGCCCGAGACGGTCGCCGCGCTCAACGCCGCCTTCAACCGCGCGATGGAGCGGCCGGAGTTCCGCCGGCGTGCGCGGGAGGCCGGCATCGCGCCGCTCGGCGGCACGCCCGAGGCGATGGGCGCCCATGTCCGCGCCGAGGCCGCGCGCTGGGCCGAGGTGGTGCGCGCCAACGGCATCCGGGTGGAGTAGCGGCGGTGAGCAAGGTCACGGCGGTCAGGACGGTCCGCATCGCGGAGCGCCCCAACCTGCTCTGGGTGCAGGTGGAGACGGACGAGGGGCTGACGGGGCTCGGCGAGGCGTTCCGCGGCGCCGCCGCCGTCGAGGCCGTGATCCACGACGCGGTCGCGCCCTGGCTGCTCGGCCGCGACTCCCGCCGCATCGAGGCGGTGTCGCGGCACCTGCTCACGCCCTATGTCGGCTTCGGCGCCGCGAGCGCGGAGGTGCGGGCCGCAAGCGCGGTGGACATGGCGCTCTGGGACCTCGCGGGGCAGCGCCACGGCATCCCGGTGCACGAGGCGCTGGGCGGCGCCGTGCGCGATGCCATCCGCGCCTACAACACCTGCGCGGGCTACGACTACAACTCGCGCGGCGCCGGCCAGCGCCGCATCGGCGAGGCCGAGGCCGCGACGGGCCCCTATGACGACCAGATCGCCTTCTTCCGCGATGCCGGCGCCCTGGCCGAGAGCCTGCTGGCCGAGGGCTACGCCGCCATGAAGATCTGGCCCTTCGATCCGCATGCGGATGCGAGCGGCGGGCAGATGATCAGCCTGGAGGGTCTGCGGAAGGGGCTCGAACCCTTCGAGCGGATCCGCCGCGCGGTGGGCGACCGGATCGAGGTCATGGCGGAGCTGCATTCGTTGTGGTCGGTCCCCGCCGCCGCCCGCATCTGCCGCGCCCTCGAGGACTACGGCGTGTTCTGGGCCGAGGACCCGATCGGCAAGATGGACGACCTGGAGAGCCTGGCGGAGCTGCGCCGGGCCACGCGGGTGCCCATCTGCGGCAGCGAGACGCTGGGCGGCAAGGTGGCGTTCCGGCGCGCGCTGCAGCTGGGCGCGGTGGACGTCGTGATGCTCGACCTCGCCTGGTGCGGGGGCCTGACGGAGGCGCGGAAGATCGCCGCCCTCGCCGAAGCGCATGCTCGCCCGCTTGCGCCGCATGACTGCACCGGCCCGGTCGCGCTGTGGGCCGGCCTGCACCTGGCCCTGCATGCGCCGACCGCGATCTTCCAGGAGGTGGTGCGCGCCACCCTCGCGACCTGGTACCGCGACCTGGTGACGGAACTGCCGGTGCTGCGCGGCGGCATGGTGCAGGCCCCGACGGCGCCGGGCCTCGGCACCGCCCTGCGGCCGGAGGTGCTGCGACGGGAGGATGCGACCATCCGGGTGACACAGCAGGGATAGGGACACGAAGCAGGGCGCGGTCCGTCGGCCGCGGCCATCCCGGATGCCGTGCTCCCATGCGGCATGGGGCGCCGCCTCAAGCACCTTCCTGGCCTCGCGACCCACGAGTTCACCTGCAGCGCATGTCTCGCAAGGCATGGGCCGCCGGCGCACGGCAGGTCCGCATCGCCAGATGCCGGGACCGAGCAACTAAACCGTGCCGCCATCCACCACGAAGTACTGCGCCGTCACCATCCGGCTGTCGTCGGCCGCCAGCCACAGCGTCATGCGCGCGATGTCCGGCGGGTAGAGCTTCTCCTTCAGGCACTGCCGGGCGAGGTTCTCGGCCTCCGCCTCCGGCGTCGCCCAGAGCTGCTGCTGGCGCTCGGTGAAGATCCAGCCCGGCACGATCTCGTTGGACCGCACGCCGTAGGGGCCCAGGTCGCGCGCCAGCCCGCGCGTCAGCCCGCGCACGGCGGACTTCGCCGCGGTGTAGGCCGGCATGCCGCCCTGCGCCTTCATCCAGGAGACGGAGCCCATGTTGATGATCGAGCCCTGGCGCGCCGCCTTCATCCCCTCCGCGACCGCCTGGGCGCAGAAGAACATGTGGCGCAGGTTGGTGTGCATGCGCTCGTCCCAGTAGTCGGGCTCGACCGTCTCCAGGCCGTGGCGGTCGTCGCGCGCGGCGTTGTTCACCAGCACCAGCGGCGGGCCGAGCCGGTCGCGCACCTGGCCGATCGCGGCGCGCAGCGCGGCGATGTCGCGCAGGTCGCACTGCACGAACATCGCGCCCGTGCTGCCCGCCACGCGCTGCCCGCCGTCGGCGTCGAAGTCGAGGAAGGCGATGCGCGAACCCTGCGCGGCGAACTGCGCCACCAGCTCCGCCCCGATGCCGGAGGCGCCGCCGGTGACCAGCACCACGCGGTCCTTCAGGCTGGGGTAGCGAGCGAAGCGGTCCGTATCGGGCATGGGCTGGGTCTCCTCCTCGTGTCGAACGCGTGCGGGCCGGGCGGTTCCCTGTCAGGCGGGCGGCAGCAGCGGCTGCGGGTCGAGCCAGGTGAGCCGCCAGGACAACGAGAAGTGCAGGTGCGGCCCCGTCACCCGCCCCGTCGCGCCCATGGCCGCGATGTGCTGGCCGCGCGCGACCTCCGCCCCCTCCGCCACGAGCCGCTCCGACAGGTGGGCGTAGAGCGTGTTCACGCCGTGCCCGTGGTCCACCACCAGCAGGTGGCCGAAGAAGAAGAACTCGGCCGAGAGCGTCACGCGCCCGCCCGCCGCGGCCCAGATCGGCGTCCCGACCGGCCCCGCGACGTCGAGCCCGTAATGCGGCTGACGCGGCTGGCCGTTCAGGATGCGCTGGGACCCGAAGATGCCGCTGATCCGCCCGCGCGCGGGCCACACGAAGCCCTCCGCGAAGTCGGTGCGCGGCGTGTCGATGGAACGGGCCGCGACCAGCCGCTCGCGCTCGGCGTTGATGCGCCGCAGCGCCGCCTCGTCCGGCGTCACCTGGGCGGGCGGCAGGCCGGAGATGCTCTGCACGTCCCACGAGCGCGGCGCGACCGCGATCCTGCGCCGCTCCGGCCGACCATCGGGGTGAGTGATGGCAAGCGTGCTCTCCGGCCCGTGGTCGCGGCCGAAGCCGAGCACGAAGGCGCCGTCCGGCGCGACCCGCACCGACGCCCCGTCCAGCATGAGCCGCGTGCCCGGCGCCGCGCGGCCGAGCAGCAGAGCGCCCTGCGCCGGCTCCCCATGCCACGCCACCGCGCGCGCGGGCCGCGCCAGCAGGAGCGCGGGCGCCGCCAGCAGCCACCGGCGCCTCACAGCAGCGATCCCTGCGCCTCGGCGGCGCGCGGCTTCCCGCGGCGCCCGCCTTCGGCCACCACGCGCACCTCACCGTCCGCGAAGGTAAGGCAGAGCCTTGCGCCCGGTGCGGCCTGGGCGGCGGCGGTGACGGGCTCCCCGGCATCCGCGTCCCGCACCAGGGCGAAGCCGCGCGCCAGCACGGACTGGTAGGACACGCTCTCGAGCCGGGCGGAGAGCCCCTCCAGCCGCGCCCGGCGCTCCCGCAGCGTCGCCTCGACCGGCGCGGCGGAGAAGGCCTGCAGCGCGCGCGCCGCCCGGCGCCGCGCCAGCAGCCGTGCCATGGCGGCGCGGCCCTGGCTCACCAGCAGCGTGACCTCGGCCCGCCGCGCGCGGATGCCCTCCCGCGGGTGCGGCAGGTTCGGGGCGATGCGGGCGAGCGCGGCGCGCTTCGCGCCGAGCAGCGCGGCAGGGGCCAGCGCCAGGCGCTCCGCCCGGTCGTCCAGGCGCTGGCGCGCGCGGTTGAGCAGGCCGGGCAGGTCGGGCAGGCCGCGCTCGGCCCGCAGCAGGCGCACGCGGCCCCGCTCCAGCGCCGCCGTCGCCGCCTTGGAGAGCCGCGCGGCCCGCTGCGCGAGGTCCGCCAGCAGGTCGTCGCGCGCGGGCACCGCCAGTTCCGCGGCGGCCGTCGGCGTGGGCGCGCGGCGGTCGGAGGCGAGATCGATCAGCGTCGTGTCGGTCTCGTGCCCCACCGCGGAGATGAGGGGGATGGAGCAGGCGGCGGCGCGCACCACCACCTCCTCGTTGAAGGCCATCAGGTCCTCCAGGCTGCCGCCGCCGCGCGCCACGATCACCACGTCCGGGCGCGGAATGGGGCCGTCCGGCGGCAGCGCCGAGAAGCCCGCGATGGCGGCGGCGATCTCCCCCGCCGCGCCGGGCCCCTGGACGGTGACGGGCCAGAGGATCAGGCGGCGGGGGAAGCGCCGCGCGATGGTGGTGCGGATGTCCTGGATGACCGCGCCGCGCTCGGAGGTCACGACGCCGATGACCTGCGGCAGGCGCGGCAGCGCCCTCTTGCGCCCCTCCTCGAACAGCCCCTCGGCCAGCAGGCGCTGGCGCAGCTTCTCGATGCGCGCCAGCAGCGCGCCCTCGCCGGCGAACTCCAGCCGGTCGATGACGAGCTGGTACTTGGACCGGTCGGCGTAGGTGGAGATGCGGCCCGTCGCGATCACCTCCACCCCGTTCTCCGGCTGCACGGCCAGGCGCGGCACGGCAGTGCGCCAGACCACGCCCTCGATCTTCGCCGACTCGTCCTTCAGCGACAGGTAGATGTGGCCGGAGGGGTAGCGCTTGCACTCCGTGATCTCGCCGCGCACCCGCACGCGGCCGAAGGCGCTCTCCAGCGTGCGCTTGATGGCGCCCGCCAGTTCGGAGACCGCGAGTTCGGGGACGTTCGAGGCGCCTTGATCCATCCCCCGACCCTATGCCAAGGCCCCCCGGCGCGGAACGGGCCGCGCGCGTCATTCCGGCCCGAGAGCGCAGGGTGCATGCGGATGAAGGTGTTGGTCGTCGGCGGCGGTGGCCGGGAGCATGCGCTGTGCCGGTCCATCGCGGCCTCCCCCCTGCTGACCCGCCTCTGGTGCGCGCCGGGCAATGCCGGGATCGCGGAGGTCGCGGACTGCCTGCCCGGCCTGCGGGCGGAGGACGTGGCGGGCCTCACTGCCTTCGCGCGGGGCGAGGCGGTGGACCTGGTGGTGGTGGGGCCGGAGGCGCCGCTGACGCTCGGCCTCGCGGATGCGCTCGGCGCGGCGGGAATCGCCTGCTTCGGCCCCTCCGCCGCCGCGGCGCGGCTGGAGGGCAGCAAGGCCTTCTGCCGGGAGGTGGCGGACGCCGCCGGCGTGCCCGGCGCCGCCTGGGCCCGCTTCACGGATGCGGAGGCCGCGCGGGATCACGTGCGGCGCGCGGGCGCGCCCATCGTGGTGAAGGCCGATGGGCTGGCCGCGGGCAAGGGCGTGGTGGTGGCGGCAAGCGTCGCCGAGGCCGAGGCGGCCATCGCGGATGCCATGGAGGCGCGCGTCCATGGCGAGGCCGGCGCGACGCTCGTCATCGAGGAGTGCCTGGTGGGGGAGGAGGTCTCCTTCTTCGCCCTCTGCGACGGGCCGGACGCCCTGCCCATCGGGGCCGCGCAGGACCACAAGCGGGTGGGCGAGGGCGACACGGGCCCGAACACCGGCGGCATGGGCGCCTATTCACCGCCCCCCGCCTTCACGCCGGCGGTCGAGGCCGAGGTGATGGAGCGCATCATCCGCCCCACGCTGGCCGAGATGGTCCGCCGCGGCACGCCCTTCCGTGGCGTGCTCTTCGCCGGGCTGATGCTGACGGCGGACGGCCCGCGGCTGATCGAGTTCAACGTCCGCTTCGGCGACCCGGAATGCCAGGCGCTGCTGCTGCGCCTGCGCTCCGACCTGCTGCCCGTGCTGCTCGCAGCCAGCGAGGGGCGGCTGACCGAGGCCGCGCTGCGCTTCGCCGAGGAGCCGAGCCTGGTGGTCGTGATGGCGGCGCGCGGCTATCCGGGCGCCTACGAGCGCGGCTCGGAGATTGCCGGCCTGGACGCGGCCGCCGCGGTGCCGGGTGCGGCCGTGTTCCACGCCGGCACGGCCCGGCGCGCGGACGGCACGGTGGTGGCGACCGGCGGGCGCGTGCTCGGCATCGGTGCGACCGGCACGACGTTGGCCGCGGCCCGGGACGCGGCCTATGCGGCGGTGGACCGGGTGCGTTGGCCAGGGGGCTTCTGCCGGCGCGACATCGGCTGGCGGGCGCTGGGCGGAACCCCAGGTTGACGGCCCGGGGCCGGGCGCCGATAACGCGCGCCCTTCAGCTACGGGATACAATCTGCGTGAAGTTGAGCCTCATCGCCGCCCTTGGCCTCCTCGCCACGTTCCCCGCCGCCGCGCAGGACCGCCCGCCCGCCATGCCGACGCGTGACGTGGCGGTGACCTACAAGGTCGAGGACTCGCCTCCCACCGTGGACAGCGTCGCCTGGCTCGCCGCCGAGGGGCGCATCCGGATGGAGGGGCGCGCGCTGACGCAGCGCATGGTGCACCTGATCGACACGCGGGGCGGCGGCGTCACGGTGGTGTCGGAGCGCGACCGGAACTACCACGAGCTCGGCCGCGTGGCGGAGGTGATGACGCAGGACCACGTCCTGGTCCGCCCGAACGTGAAGCTCGCACGTGAAGGCGCGGACACCGTCGCGGGCGTCGCCTGCACGGTCTGGCGGATCGAGGCGCCGGATGCGGCGCCCGAGGATGCGCGCCGCGCCTGCATCACCGCGGACGGCGTGCCGCTGCGGCTGGTGGAGGGCACCGGGTCGGACGCCAACACGATCTACCTCGCCACCCGCGTCACCTACGGCCCGCAGGACCCGGCGCGCTTCCGCGTGCCGGCGGGCTACGCGCCGCTCGAGGTGCCGGGCCAGCCCCGCCGGCGCTGAGGCGCGGGAAGCTTCCGCCGGCGTTGAGGCATCAGGCGCGCCGCCCTACGGGATGCGGCGCGTCGAAGATTACGTGTTCCTCCGGCACGCCGTCATTCGTGGTGGCGTGGCGCTCGTAGGTCGGCAGGTGCGGCATCAGGATCGCGTCGGGGCGCGCGGTTTCGATGAAGATCTGCTTCGCGTTGTCGGGGCGGATCTCGATCCAGTTCGGGTCGTCGAAGGTGCCCACATAGACGCCGCAGACCTCCGCGAAGCGCTCGAAGGTCAGGCGGATCTTGGTGCCGCATGTGGCGCAGAAATGCACACCGATCATCTTCCCGCTGCCGGCCGAGCGGTGGTGATGCAGCGCGGGCGTGCCCTTCGTGATCCGGAAGCACTCCAGCCGGAAGATCGGCTCGATCATGAAGCCCGCGCCGGTCGCCACCTGGCACCAGCGGCAATGACACACGGTGACGCGGACCGGCGGCCCCTCCGTCTCGTAGCGCACCGCGCCGCACATGCAGCCGCCGGCATGGATCATCGCGCCCGTCCTCCCCGCCACCGAGTGTAGCCGGCGCGGTGGCGGCCGCCAGCGGAATCAACCCGCCACGGGCACGCCCTTGCTGGTCGAGTACTCGAAGTGCAGCGCCTCCCCCGGGAAGACGCGCGGGTGGATGGCATGCGCCGCCATGGCCGCTTCGGAGAAGCCCTGCAGGATCAGCTTCAGCTTGCCCGGATAGGTCGCGATGTCGCCGATGGCGTGCACGCCGGGGATGGAGGTCTCGCAGGTCGCCGGCGTCACCTGGACATGGCTGCGCTCGATGCCCAGTCCCCACTCCGCGATCGGCCCGAGCTCCATGGACAGGCCGAAGAAGGCCAGCAGGTGGTCGGCCGGCACGGTCCGCACCTCGCCCTTCAGCGTCGCGAGCGCGACGCCCGTCAGCTTCGCGCCGTCGCCCTCCAGCCCGTGGAGCTGGTAGGGGATGGCCAACTCGATCTCGCCGCGCTCGGCGGCATGCTTCAACTGCGCCGCCGATTCGGGCGCGCAGCGGAACTTGTCGCGCCGGTGCACCACCGTGACCCGCGCCGCCACCTGCTTGAGCGAGAGCGCCCAGTCCACCGCCGAATCGCCGCCGCCGGCGATGACCACCCGCTTGCCGCGAAAATCCTCCCGCCGGGAAACCAGGTAGCGCACCGCGCCCGAGGCCTCGTAGCCCGCGAGCCCTTCCAGCGGCGGGCGGTTCGGGCCGAAGGCGCCGGCGCCGGCCGCCACGATCACCGCCTTGCAGCGCACCGTGTCGCCCTCCGAGGTGCCGAGCTCGAACCCCTCCCCGACGCGCGCCAGCCGCTCGACGCGCCGGCCGAGCAGGTAGGCCGGGCCGAAGGGCGCCGCCTGGCGTTCGAGCTGCTGGATCAGGTCGGCCGCCGCGATCTCGGGGTGCGCCGGGATGTCGAAGATCGGCTTTTCCGGGTAGAGCGCGCTGCACTGCCCGCCGACGGCGCCGAGCGCGTCGATCACCACCGACTTCATGCGGAGCATGCCGCATTCGAACACCGCGAAGAGCCCGACCGGGCCCGCCCCGATGATCGCCACGTCGGTTTCCACCATCGCCGCCATGCGTAACCCCTTGCGCGAGGCGCCCCCCTTAGACGATACGGGAGGGGGGATCAAACCCGGAACGGGCATGCCGGCCCATTCACACCAGCCAGCCGAGATGCGCGAGCCCGTGACGGTCTTCCTGGACAGCCCCGAGGCCACGGCCCGCCTCGCCGGACGGATCGCCGCCCGCGCGCGCCCGGGCGACGCGCTGTTACTTGAGGGGCCGCTCGGCGCAGGCAAGAGCGCCTTCGCGCGGGCCTTCCTGCGCGCCGCTTCGCGCGACCCGGCGCTGGAGGTCCCCTCCCCCACCTTCACCCTCGTCCAGGGGTACGACCTGCCCGCGGGTCCGGCCTTCCACTTCGACCTCTGGCGACTCGATGGCCCCGATGGCCTGATGGAACTCGGCTGGGAGGAGGCGCGGGAGGGCATCGTCCTGGTCGAGTGGCCGGACCGCCTCGGCGCCCTCCGCCCGAACGACGCGCTGACGGTGGCGCTGGCGATGCCGCACCCCTTGGGCGCGGACGAGACGGGGCGCGTGGCGACGCTCACGGGCTGGGACGGCCGGCTGGAGGGGATCGGGGCATGAGCGATGCAGGAGCCTCCAGGGATGCAGGCGCCTTCCTGGCCGCGCAGGGCTTTGGTTCGGCGCGGCGCATCCCGCTCGCGGCCGATGCCTCCTTCCGGCGCTATGAGCGCCTCGCGGGCGGGCCGCGCCCCGCGCTGCTGATGGACGCGCCCCCGCCGCAGGAGGATGTGCGCCCCTTCCTGCGCATCGCGGCGCATCTGCGCGCCGCCGGCCTCTCCGCGCCCGAGGTGTTCGGGGCGGACGAGGCGCAGGGTTTCGTGCTGCTGGAGGATTTCGGCGACGCCACCTTCGCCGCGCTGCTCGATGGCGGGGCGGAGCCGATGCCGCTCTACCTTTCCGCCGCCGGGGCGCTGGCCTCGCTGCACGCGGCCCCGCCACCCGCGGGGCTGCCGCGCTGGGACTGGTCCAACATGCCCGGCCTGACGGCTGCCACCTTCCTCGACTGGTGGTGGCCGGCAGCCCTCGGCGCCCCGCCCGGGGATGCGGTGCGGGCGGAGTTCATGGCGGCGATGACGGCGATGCTCCGGCCGCTCTCGGGCGAGGCCGGCTTCGTCCATCGCGACTTCTTCCCGGCCAACCTGATGCGGCTGGACCGCGACGCCCCGCGCGACGTCGGCATCCTGGACTTCCAGGACGCGGCGGTCGGCCACCCGGCCTACGACCTGGTCTCGCTGGTCGAGGATGCGCGGCGCGACGTGGCGGATGAGGTGCGGGAGGCGGCCATCGAGCGCTACGTCACGCTGCGGCCGTCAATGAACCGGCAGGAATTCGGTGCTGCGATGGCGGTCTGCGCCGCGCAGCGGCACCTGCGCGTCGCGGCGCTGTGGGTGCGGCTCGCGCGGCGCGACGGCAAGCCGCGCTACCTGGTCCACGGGCCGCGCTGCTGGACCCTCCTGGCCCGGGCGCTGGAGCACCCGGCAACCGGGCCGCTCCGCCGCTTCATGGACGCCCACGTGCCCGCCCACCTGCGCCGCAACCCGGACCCCTCCGCATGATCCATCTCACCCACGCGATGGTCCTGGCAGCCGGGCTCGGCACGCGCATGCGGCCGCTGACGGACACGCGCCCGAAGCCGCTGGTGGAGCTGGAGGGGCGGTCCCTGCTGCACCACGCGCTGGACCGGATCCGGGATGCCGGCATCGGGCAGGCGGTGGTCAACGCCCACTGGTTCCCCGACCAGATCGAGGCCGCCGCCGCCGCCTACCCGCCGCCCCCGCGCGTCGTCGCGCTGCGCGAGGAGGTGCTGCTGGAGACGGGTGGCGGCGTGACCAACGCGCTGCCGCGCCTGGGTGACCAGCCCTTCGCCGTGGTGAACGGCGACGCCTTCTGGCTCGACGGCCCGACCCCCGCGCTGCGCCGCCTCGCCGCCGCCTTCGACCCGGCGGAGATGGACGCGCTGCTGCTGATGGTCCGCACGAGCCAGGTGGAGGGGGAGACGGGACGCGGCGACTTCCTGCTCGACCCGATGGGCCGCGCCCGCCGGGTGCGGGAGCGCGAGCTGGCGCCCTACGTCTTCGGCGGCGTGCAGATCCTTTCCCCCGCGCTCTTCCGCGGCGTGGCGGTGGAGCGCTTCAGCCTGAACCGCATCTACGACGCGGCGATCGCGGCGGGGCGGCTCTACGGCCTCGTGCATGACGGCGCCTGGTTCCACCTCTCGACGCCCGCCGACGTGGAGCAGACCGAGGCGGTGCTGCGCGCGGGCATGCCGATGACGCTGTTCTAGCGGATGAAGCTCTACGACATCCCGGCGCACCTCCCCTTCCTCGACTGCCTCGCGGCGGGGGTGCTGAGCCAGGCGGAGCGCGCGGGGCCGGAGGCGCTGTCGCGCGCCACCATCCTGCTGCCGACCCGCCGCTCCGCCCGCGCGCTGCGCGATGCCTTCCTGCGCGCCGCCGGCGGCCAGGCCCTGCTGCTGCCGCGCATGCGCGCGCTGGCCGGGCTGTCCACCGAGGATGCGGACGAGCTGGCACTGCCCACGCTGCTCGACCTGCCGCCGGCCGTGGAGGCGCTGACGCGCCGCGCCGTGCTGGCGCGCTTCGTCATGCGCCTGCCGCCGCGCCATGGCGGCCCCTCCTCGCCCGAGCACGCCTGGGACCTGGCCGGAGCGCTGGCCACCCTGCTCGACGAGATCGCGCTGGAGGAGCGAGACCTCTCGCTGCTGGACGCCGCCGACCCAGACCGCTTCGCCTCCGCATGGCTCGCGCGGCTGGAGGCGCTGGTGCCCGAGGACCAGGCGCGGCACTGGCAGATCACCACCGCCTTCCTGCGCGGCATCGTCGCCGCCTGGAACGGCTGGCTGGCCGAGGAGGGGCTGCTCGACATCGGTGTCAGGCGGGTGCTGGCGCTGCGCGCGCAGACCGAGGCGTGGCGCGCCGACCCGCCGGAGCATGCGGTGATCGCGGCCGGCATCGGTGTCGGCGGCACCATCCCGGCGGCGGCGGAGCTGCTCTCGGTCGTGGCGAACCTGCCGCACGGCGCCGTGGTGCTGCACGGCCTCGACCGCCGCGCGCTGGCCCGCGTCTGGGACGCCGTCGGCCGGGCGCCGACGCACCCGCTCTGCTCGCAGGCGCGG
>DASQNQ010000309.1:0-8981 GCA_035644895.1 Acetobacteraceae bacterium
ATGGCCATCCAGGCCTTCGGCGAGAGCCGCCCACTGGTGCCCACCGCCGACGGCGTGCGCGAGCCGCAGAACCGCCGCGTCGAAATCGTGCTGCGCTGATCCTTTCAGCACGGCCGGCTTGTGGAAGGGGCGCCGAAAGGCGCCCCTTCTGCGTTTCAGGGCGAGCCACTTCCAGCGCTGGCGGAACCAAGACCTTAACGTCGCTCCATACAAACCAAATAGTTGATAAAAGTCAGGTATAGTGGTAAACCTCGAGTTCTAAAGCATTATGCCGCTGGGTGACCAAAGTGGGCTGGCAGACCTCCCTTCGTTGCACGCTCCTCGCCATGGCTCCGGCAGCGGTCCTCTCCTGCGCGACCCAGGCGCAGCCTGTCACCAGCTTCTATGTCGGCGCGGGTGCGGGCCTGAACCTGAGGCAGGAGCAGGACATCGGCCTCAGCGCCCCCGCCGGCCTGCCGCCCGGCTTTGCGCCGATTCGCCGGACCGATGCGCTCGCATCCGGCCTCGGCGTCATCGGCTCAGTGAGCCTCGGCTACGGCTTCGGCAATGGCCTGCGGGCCGAAATCGAGGCGTCCTACCGGCAGAACGAGGTCGAGCGAATTGGCACCTTCGGCCGGACCGGCACAACCGCGGCGAGCGGCGACACCCGAACCTACGGCGGGATGCTGAACCTTCTGTATGACCTCGACCTGGGCGTGCCCGTTGTGCCCTACCTCGGTGCGGGCATCGGCTGGATGCGCCAGGACTACATGGGTGTGCGGGTGGGCCAGCGTGGGACAGCGGAGGGCGAGATCTTCCTGCCGGGTTCCGAATGGGATGTTGCCTATCAGGCCATGCTCGGCGCCGCGCTGCCGATGTCGGTGCTGCCGGGCTTCTCGGTGACGGCGGAGTACAGGTTCCTCGGCCAGCCGGGGCTGGACCGGCGTGGCGACGTCCTCTTCGTGCCGCCGAACGCGCCCGCGGCCCGCGGCTCCTTCTCGGCTGCCGAGAATTACAACCACTCGGTGATGCTCGGTGTGCGCTACGCCTTCGGGCAGACCCCGCCCCCGCCGGTGGTGGCGCCGTCTGCGCCGGTTGCGCAGGCGCCTGCCCCAGCGCGCTCGTACCTGGTGTTCTTCGACTTCAACCGGACCGACCTGAACGACCGCGCACGCCAGATCATCGGCGAGGCGGCGCAGAACGCGCAGCGCGGCGGCACGACCCGGATCGAGGTCTCGGGCCACGCCGACCGCTCCGGCACGCCGCAGTACAACCAGCGCCTGTCCGAGCGCCGCGCCCAGGCGGTTGCGGCCGAGCTCGAGCGGCGCGGCATCGCGCGCAACCAGATGGCCATCCAGGCCTTCGGCGAGAGCCGCCCACTGGTGCCCACCGCCGACGGCGTGCGCGAGCCGCAGAACCGCCGCGTCGAAATCGTGCTGCGATAGCGCCCCCTTCCCTGCGGGCGCCTGCCATGCTGCCCTGCCGGCGCAGGAGAGGGGGAGACGCATGATCCTGGTCGGCCGCAACCTGAGTCCGTTCGTCCGGCGTGTCGCCGCCACGCTGAACCTCTATGGCCTGCCCTTCGAGCAACTGCCCCTGCGTGCAACAGACCAGGGCGCCGAGATCGCCAGGTACAATCCGCTCGGGCGGGTGCCGTCGCTTGTCCTGGATGACGGCGAGATCCTCGTGGACAGCTCGGCCATCATCGACCACCTCGACAGCCTTGTCGGGCCGGACCGCGCCCTCACCCCCGCTTCCGGGCCGGAGCGGCGCGCCGTCCTGAACTGCCTGGCGCTCGGGCTCGGTGCGCTGGAACGGATCGTCGCTGCCTTCTACGAGCGCGACCGTCGTCCCGCTGAGCGTGTCTGGCCGGAGAACGTCACCCGCCTCGCCGGGCACGCCTTCGGCGGTCTCGCGGCCCTGGATGGCATGGCGGTGCAGGGCTGGCTGGTGGGCGGCCGGATGACGCAGGCCGATGTCACGGCGGCCATCGCCCTCGACTTCGCCGAGCATGCCATGCCCGAGCTGGTGGCTGGCCGCCTGCCCGCCCTCGCCGCGTTGCGCGACCAGACGAACGCGAGGCCCGAGGTCGGCAGCACGCGCTGGGCGGGATAACAAGAGCGTGATGTTTTCGTTGCGGGGGATCACGTTCTCCGGATAGGATGCCGCCACGGGAAGACGCGACGCACGGCCGTGACAACGGCAACCTGGGGGTGTGCGTGCATGTGGGGGATCAATCGTCGGCTGTTCGTGGCGAGCGCACTCTGTGCACCTGCCCTCGTACGCAGCCGCGCCGCCCTGGCCCGGGAACCCGTCGATGTTGAGTTGGTGCTGGCCGTGGATGTCAGCCGCTCCGTCGATGCGGTCGAACAGGAGATGCAGTTCCGCGGCTACGCAGCGGCGTTCCGCGACCCGAAGCTGGCGAACCAGATCGCCGGTGGGGCTCTCGGCCAGATCGCCGTGACCCTGTTCACCTGGTCGGACTGGAACATCCAGGAGACGCTCGTGCCCTGGATGCTGATCGACGGTCCGGCCACCTCCGAGTCCGTCGCGAAGGCGATCGATGCCGCCTCGCGCCGCACCTATCTCTACACCTCCATCTCCGGCGCCATGGATTACGCGGCGCGTCAGTTCGGCCGTGGCTTCGAGGGCACGCGCAAGGTCGTGGACATCTCGGGCGACGGCGTGAACAACTCGGGGCGGCCTCTTGGCGAGGCGCGTGCCAGCCTGCTCGCCCAGGGCGTGGTCGTGAACGGCCTCGCGGTCCTCGACCGCACCCCGCTGCCCTGGGCGACCGAGCAGGCGCCGCTCGATGACTATTACCGCCAGGAGGTGATCGGTGGGCCGGGCGCGTTCCTGATGGTGGCAGAGGGCTTCGATGCCTTCGAGGCCGCGGTGAAGCGCAAGATCATCCGCGAGATTGCCGGCCTGTCGGGCCCGCAGGTCGAGCGTCAGGCCTGACCGGAGCAGGACCGACAGGGCGGCTGTCGAGGCGACAGGTGCAACCCTTGGTTGACATCGGACCACTTACGGCGTTGACGGTGGGTCTTCCCTGAGCCCGCGGCGTGGAGACAACCGTGTTCCCCCATCCTGACGCATCGCCGCGGATCGGGCTCGACTGCGTGCTGCCACTCTCGCCCGGTCGGTTCATCGCCTTCGGCTGGCTGGCGACATCGCCCGGGGTACCGGCCGAGCTGGTCGCCACCGCCGCGGACGGGGCCGAGTGCCCGATCGAGTATGTGGGGCTGTTCCCGCGCGCCCAGGGCGAACCAGGCGATGCCACTGCCCGCGGCTTCGCGCTGGTCCTGTCCGCATGCGGCGGCGACCTTCCGGCACTGCTTTCCCTGGAGGCCGGCCCCTTCGGCACCGCGCAGGCCGCATTCGGCGCGCCGCTTCCGGCGCATGACCTCGCGCGGGTCGTCGCCGAGCAGGATTGGTACACCGCCTTCGGCCTGCTGCGCGACACGGCCGGCCTGCCGGCCCTGGCCATGCTGCCGCTGCACGGTGGGCGACGGCACGGGGCCTTCGCGGAGTTCCTCGCCCGGATGCCGCTGCTGCGCGGCAAGACCGAGGATCTGGCGGGGCTGGCGGCTGCCGAGGCCACCTGCTCCCCCGCCGGCGAGACCTTCCTGGCCCTGCGCTGCCCTGGCATCCCGATCGGCACCGTCGAGGCAGTCGGCCTGGATCGTGACGGAGAGCCGATGCTGCCGCTCGCCTGGCGTCTCCTCCCCTTGGGGGACGGCATCGCCGCATACGGGGCCTTCGAGGCCGAATTGGCCAGCCTCGTGCTGCGCATCGGCGACCACGCGCGCTGGCTCCGCTGCGAGCCATCCTCCCTCTCCGCCGGCCCGTTCCTGTGCAGACTGGGGGAGGCCCTCGGCACCGCCGCGCTCGAGGGGGTGCTCGCCGCCAGGGAGGCTTCCTTCGGCCCGCACCTCGCGCCCGTCGCCGCATGCCATCACGGAGCAGCGCGGACTGCTGTCCTCGTCGGGACGGGGGACCCGATGGCGGTGCCCCTCCTGCACGTCATGGCTGCGACGTTCGAGCGGCGCTTCGAGAGGCTGATCGCCCTCGGCCGTGGTGCGGAGGCCGCAGTCGAGGTCTTTCGTCACCGCGGCCGGCTCGCGGCGGCTGCGCCGGCGGACGGTGCTGCGGCGCTGCGGGAGGCCGGCGCGGTCGAGGCAGTCCACCTCCCCCGCTTCGCCGCGGGCCTCGCGGCCGGTGCCTCCGACCCGTTGGGTGCCGTGCCGATGGACGAGGATGCGATCGCGCGCCTACTTCGGTTGCATGCCGCAGGCGGCACCACCGGCGACCTGGCGGAGAGCCTGGCGTGCCTGATCTCGGCAGCGCACCCCCGCCCCCCTGTCGACCGAAGCAGCCCGAAGGGCCGACTGATTGCGGATCACCTGGAACGGCTCTGGCGGTGCGCCGAGGCCCCTGCGCATGCGTGATCCCCGGGTCTGCATCCTGGCGCATGCCCACCCCGACTTCTCGAAGGGCGGCGGCGAACTCGCAGCCTTCCGGCAATTCGCGACGCTCCGCGACGCCGGGCAGGACCCTGTGCTTGTCGCGGCGCTGGAAACCGTGGACTGGGGCGGCACGCGCCCGGCCCTGCCCGGCCTCATGCCCCACGCACCGGGGGAGCACGTCTTTCCGCTCGACGGCATGGCACCCGACCGGCTCGGCTGGGAGAACGGACGGCAACGGGCGGAGCTCGTGACCTTCCTGGCGGGGCTCGGCGTCGGGGTCTACCACCTGCACCACTACTGGCGCCTCGGGTTGGACCTGATCTCGGACCTGATGGAGGCGCGGCCGGACGCGCTGTTCGTGCTCACGCTGCACGAGATGCTCGCCATCTGCATGAACCACGGCCAGATGGTCCGCACGGGGTCGAGGGAGCTGTGCCAGCGCGACTCGCCGCTCCGGTGCCTTTCCTGCTTCCCGGACCGCGGCCTCGACCACATCGCCCTTCGCAAGGCCGCGATGCTCGCAACGCTGCGGCGCTTCGACCGGCTGATCTACCCAAGCGCCTTCCTGCGTGACCGGTACGAGGCCTGGGGCCTCGCGGGCCAGCCGGCCTTCGTGCTGGAGAACTACCTCGGCGACAGGCTCGCCGCCCTGCCGCGGGCGGAGGCATCATCCCCCGCGCTGGCGCGCCGCTTCGGCTTCTTCGGGCAGCCGACGCCGACCAAGGGCCTCGACGTCCTGCTCCAGGCCCTGCCGCTCGCCCTGCGGGAGGAGCGACGGATCACGCTGACCGTGCATGGCTGCGCGCAGGAGGAGGCGCTGCGCCTGTTCCCGCACCTGGCCGGCGCCATCGAGGCGGCGGGCCGGAGCCTCGCCTTCCTCGGCCGCTACGACCCGGACGACGCGGTGCGGCTGATGCGCGGCGTGGGCTGGGTGGTCGTGCCCTCCATCTGGTGGGAGAACTCGCCCACCGTGATCCAGGAGGCGCGCCGCGCCGGCACCCCGCTCATTGTCTCCGACATCGGCGGCATGGCGGAGAAGGTACAGGAGGGGGTGGACGGCCTGCACGCGCAGCGCGGCTCACCGATGGACTTGGCCCGTGCGATGGTCGAGGCCGCACAGCCCGCCACGCGCGCGCGCATCGGCGGCACGGTGCGGGACGTGATCGGCCGGGACGCCTTCCTGGCAGGGCTCTGCCAGGTCTATGCGCGCCCCGGGCTGCAGGCCGCCGCGGAATAGGCGCGGCTACCTGCGCTGGGCGATGTCCACCAGGAAGTCGGTCGAGACCTCGTTGAACCCCCAGAACTGGCGCAGCGCCGTGCGCAACGTGTTCGGGGGCAGCGCGACGCGGCGACCGTCGGCAGCGGTCACCGGCAGCAGCGGGGCGAGCAGGTCGCGCCAGAAGTCGGCCTCCATGAAGCCCTCCACCAGGCTGGCATGGCTGCGCGGCCCCATCGCGTCGCGGGTCGGCGGGATGCGGAAGGGCGAGGCGTGCAGGAACACGCCCTGCTTGCCGAAAAACGGCGCCTCGGCCACCACCGAGGAGGAGACGGCCACCACCTGCCGCAGGGCGGGCTGCGCGAGCAGGACGTAGACGTTCACCCGCGTGGGACGGATGCGCCGGTGCGGCAGCCCCGCCTCGTGCAGGCCGAAGCTGCCGGGGTTGTAGGGATGTGGGCGGAACAGCACGGAGCCATCCTTTCCCACCGCATCGCGCAGCGCGGGGCCGAAAGCCGAGAAGTCGAGCAGCCGGCCACCCGCGATGAGTGACCGGTCCACCCGCGTCTGGCCCACGATGAGGCAGGTCTCCTCCACCGGCTCGGGTGGCGGCATCTTCACGGCCTGGGCGAGCAGCAGGTCCGCCCAGGGCTCGAAGGTCCAGTCCTCGGCGTGGCGGGCGCGCAGGCGCTCCAGCACCCCGGCGTGGTTCGTGTCCACGGCGAAGAACACGTCGGGGCCGAAGCGGTAGGGGTGGATGTTGAAGTCGATGTAGGGGATGCCGGCCCAGCTCAGCAGCGTCTTCTGCACCTCGGCCAACTCGAACCCGATGACGAGCGCACAATCCGCGACGCCGTCGAGCAGCAGGTGCGCGGCATCGGCGGGCAGGTCGGGCGCGTCGAACAGCCGGATCCACCCCTCGATCCCCGGATCCATCCCCGCCGCAGCGTAGACGCCCGGCGTGTCGGTTCCGTCGCCCCAGGTCACGGGCTCGACCGGCAAGCCGGTCGCGCGGGCGACGGGCCGCTGCACCAGGCGGTGGAACCAGTGGATGTTGCCCGACTGGGATGCCCGGAACTCGCTGTCCACCGGGCGCAGCACGTCTCCCCAGACGGCGATGCGCCGTCGCGCCGCGCCGCCGTCCAGCATCAGCCTTCCATGCGCTCCAGGCGCAGCCAGGCGAGACCCAGGCCGAGACGGCGCGGGTCGCGGCGCGGGCCAGTGGATGGATCCTCCCACTGCTCGCCGTGCAGCAGCAGCACGCAGCGCGATCCGGCCCCGAGCGGCGGCAGTTCCACCTCCGCCTCGAAGACGCCGGACTGGGCGCCGCCCGAGACGGGGCGCAGCGCCAGCGGCAGGCCGTCGAGGAACAGGTCGTGCTGCCCGAGGTCGAGGGCGGTGCCATACGGCACCCGCAGCGAGAGGGCCAGCCGCAGCCGGCCCCCGCCGAGCGGCGGCAGCAGCAGGCTCGCGCAGCGTGCCGCGCCGCTCCAGCGCAGCGAGCCGCCCGGGCTGACCTCGGCGGCGTACCAGCCCGTGCCGTTGAACTCGGGCGCGGCTGCGTCGAGGGCGAACTGCGCCGGCACCTCCTGCTCCGGCGTGCCGCCGAGGGCGGCCGCAACGCGGTCGGCCGGAATGGCCCGCAGGGGGTCGAGCCGGAGGCGCACCTCGCGCGAGCGCCGGGCCGCCTCCTGCGTCTGGGACAGCGCCTCGACCTCGGCCGAGAGGCGCGCGACCTGGTCCAGCAAGTGCTCGAATGCCGCGCGCGTCGCGGGGTCAAGCGGCGCGAGGGACGGTCCGGCGCCGAGGCGCAGCCGGGCGGTATGCGACGCCTCCAGTGCGGCCCCGGTCAGCACGGAGGCGCGCCGGTCAGGCGAGAGATCGAGCAGCGAGGCGGGGTCGAGGCCGGGGCGCAGCAAACGGAGCTCCTGGAAACCAACCGGAGGTTACGGCGGGGCGGGATGGGCTACAATTCCTGCACCTCGGCAATGCCGGGGATGACCTTCATCGCCTGCATCAGCCGCGGCGAGACGTTGAAGCGGCCGGGCAGCTCGATCTCGACCTCCTGGCCGGGGCCGGTGACGGGCACGACGACCACGCGCCCCTTGCCCCTCCCCTCCCGCCCCAGCAGGGCGCGGATCGGCTCGACGGCGTCCGTCCGCTCGAGCCAGAGCCGTATGCCCTGCGCCACGCCCTGCGACGCCTTCTCCAGCGTCTCCACGTCCTGCGCCGTCAGGCGCAGCGACTCGCCGTCGAGCCGCGCCTCCGCCGTCACCAGCACGGCGGTCCCCTCCTCCAGCAGGTCGCGCGAACGGGACAGGACCTCCGAAAAGAGGGTCACCTCGGTGGAGCCGGTGGCGTCGGAGAGCTTCACCCAGGCCATGCGGCTGCCGGTCTTGGTGTTGCGCTCCTTGCTGTTCACGACGGTGCCGGCGATCTTGATGCGCGCGACGCCGGCGCGGGCCTTGTCCGCGATGCGGGTGATGGACGTGACGCCGAGCTTGTCGAGCACTTTCCTGTAGGAATCCAGCGGGTGGGCGGAGAGGTGGAAGCCCACCGCCTCCGCCTCGAAGGCCAGCCGTTCGAGCGTCGGCCAGTCGGGCACCTCGGGCAGGCGCAGGGGCTGGGGCGCGGTCTCGGCGCCGAACATGTCGCGCGTCGGGCTGACGCGGCGCTCCGCCGCTTCCTGCGCCGCACGCAGCACGGCCTCCACGCCGCCCGTCACGCGGGCGCGGTTCCCGTCCAGGCTGTCGAAGGCGCCGGCCTTGGCCAGGTTCTCGAGCTGCATCTTGTTCAGGAGGCGCGGGTCCACGCGCGCGGCGAAGTCCGAGAGCGACGCGAAGGGGCCACCCACATCGCGCGCCGCGACCAGGTCGCGCATCGCGCCCAGGCCGACGCGCTTGACGGCGCCGAGGGCGAAGCGGATCGCGGTGCTGCCGTCCTCGCGCTGCTCCAGCGCGAACTCGGCGGCGGAGCGGTTCGCGTCCGGCGGCAGCACCGCGATGCCGAGGCGCGAGCACTCCTGCATGTGGTTCGCGAGCTTCTCGGTCTTGTCGAGGTCGAGCGACATGGAGGCCGCGAGGAAGGCGTGCGGGTAGTTCGCCTTCAGCCAGGCCGTCTGGTAGGCGACCAGCGCATAGGCGGCGGCGTGGGACTTGTTGAAGCCGTACTCGGCAAACTTCTCCATCAGGTCGAAGATCTCGCCGGCCTTCGCCTCCGGCACGCCGTTCTTCACCGCGCCGTCGACGAAGATGCGGCGCTGCGCCTCCATCTCGGAGCGGATCTTCTTGCCCATGGCGCGGCGCAGCAGGTCGGCG
>DASQNQ010000310.1:0-8191 GCA_035644895.1 Acetobacteraceae bacterium
GAGCATCGCACCATCCGCCCCGGCCAGGGCCGCGTGCCACTCCGCCAGCGGCGGGTCGTTCAGGCGTACCAGCTCCAGGTCCGGCCGCGCATCCAGCAGGGCCTGCCCCGCCGGGTGCAGCGGGCGGCCGAGGACGATCCTGTGGGTCATGGGCTCTCTCCTCCCCGTTGTTGCGGGCCCATGCTGGAACGGTGCCTCGCGGCCGCCAAGCTTGCGGCCCTCGCCGGCCATCGGTAGGGTACCGGCCAGCCATGACGCTCCGCGCGCCCACCTCTGCTGCCTGCTGGCCCGGCCTCCCGGGCGCTGGCGGCTGCGCGCCCCTCCTTCCGCTTCGACTTAGCCACCCCTGGGCGTGACGCCCGGCCGGGTCCGGCCGGCACCGCTCAGGGGAACCTGAGGGGCTCCGCGCCCCTGGCCTGGTCAACGCATCGCAAGGAACGCCCAGATGGCCATCAACCACCCGTCCTTCGGCAGGATGGACGAGAACCGCGTCATCGTCTTCGACACCACGCTGCGCGACGGCGAGCAGTCGCCCGGCTTCTCCATGAACCTCGAGGAGAAGCTGCGCATGGCGGAGGCGCTGGCCGAGCTCGGCGTGGACGTGATGGAGGCTGGGTTTCCCATCGCCTCGCCCGGTGACTTCGAAAGCGTCCTGTCCATATCGCAGCGCTTCGCCAAGGATGGCCCCGTCGTGTGTGGCTTGGCGCGGACGGCGGCCGGCGACATCCAGCGCGCCGCCGAGGCGATCCGGCCTGCGGCGCGCGGCCGCATCCACACCTTCGTCTCCACCTCCCCGCTGCACATGCGCGTCAAGCTGCGGATGGAGCCGGAGGCTGTGCTGGAGCTGGTGACCTCCTCCGTCACCATGGCGCGCAACCTGGCCGCCGACGTGGAGTGGAGCGCCGAGGACGGAACGCGCACCGAGCCCGACTTCCTCTGCCGTTGCGTGGAGGCGGCGATCAAGGCCGGCGCCACCACCATCAACATTCCCGACACCGTGGGATACGCGGTGCCGGAGGACATGCACCGCATCTTCTCCATGCTGCGGGAGAGGGTGCCGGGCGCGGACCAGGTCGTGTTCTCCACGCACAACCACAATGACCTCGGCTTGGCGGTGGCGAACACGATCGCTGCCATCCGCGCCGGCGCACGGCAGGTGGAGTGCACCATCAACGGAATCGGCGAGCGGGCGGGCAACGCGAGCCTGGAGGAGATCGCGATGGGGCTGCGCACGCGCCACGACGCGCTGCCCTTCGCGAACGGCATCGCGACGCCGAACATCCTGCGCACCTCGCGCCTGCTGGCCACCATCACCGGCTTCGACGTGCAGCCGAACAAGGCGATCGTCGGCCGCAACGCCTTCGCGCATGAATCGGGCATCCACCAGGACGGGATGCTGAAGGACAGCGCGACCTACGAGATCATGACGCCGGAGAGCGTCGGCTGGAACAAGTCTTCCCTCGTCCTCGGCAAGCATTCGGGCCGTGCGGCCTTCCGCGACAAGCTCAAGGCGCTCGGCTACGAGATCGGCGACAACGCGCTGAACGACGCCTTCAAGCGCTTCAAGGACCTCGCGGACCGCAAGAAGGTCGTCTATGACGAGGACGTGGTCGCCCTGGTGGACGACGAGGTGGTGCGCGCCAACGACCGCATCCGGCTCACGGGCCTGTCGGTCGCGACTGGCATGCAGACACGTCCCGTCGCCTCCATCCAGCTCGAGGTGGACGGGGAGGCGAGGGAGGGGGCTGCCGTCGGCGACGGTGCCGTGGACGCCACCTTCAACGCGCTGCGCCACGCCTTCCCGCACGAGGTGAACCTTAAGCTGTACGCCGTGCAGAGCGTGACCGGCGGCACGGACGCCCAGGCGCGCGTCACCGTGCGGCTGGAGGAGGCGGGCAAGCTCGTGGACGGGCAGGGCGCGGACACGGACACCATCGTCGCCTCCGCCCGCGCCTATGTGCACGCGCTGAACAAGCTGCTCGTCAAGCGCGTGCGGACCGCGCCGGGGGACATCGCTCCGGCGATGACGGCCTGACCGAAGAGGGCCTTCTTCGTCAGCGGGAGGCCGTGCGCGCGGCCGGCATCATCGGCCGCGCGAGCGGGGGAGTAAGCCCGAAGTCGAGCGTGAGGCGGCTTCCCGCTGCGTCGTCCTGGCGCTGGAGATGACCACCGACCTGCCGCGCCAGGCCCGAAAGCAGCGTGCTGCCAAGGCCCGGCTTCGCGTCGCTGGTCAGCGCCTCGCCGTCATGGACGACCGTGAGGCGGGCGTGACCGTCCTTTGCCTCGAGCCGAATCGAGATGCGCCCACGCTGCAGGCCGGGGAAGCCGTGCTTCAGCGCATTGGTGATGGCCTCGGTGATGATGAGGGTCAGCGGCACCGCCTGGTCCGAGGAGAGGCGCAGCGCGGGGGCTTCCACGTCGAAGGCGATCCGGCGTCCCGGCCGCTCACCCACCGCCGCGAAAAGCTGGGCTCCGAGCTCCCGCAGGAATGCCTCGAGGTCGATCGCCTCCGGGTCGTGGTGGACGTACATGTGCCGGTGCAGGGTCGCGAGGGCGCCGATCCGGTCGCGCGCCGCCTCGAATTCCGCGCGCGCCTTCGGCTCGGTGATCCGCCCGGCCTGAAGGGCGAGGAGGCTGGCGACGACCTGGAAGTTGTTCTTCACGCGATGATGGATCTCAGCGGCGAGCACCTCTCCGTGCTCGAGTGCGGCCCGAAGCTCCGCCTCGCGCGTCGACAGGGATGCCGCGCCCTCCCGCAGGCTGAGCGCCGGCCCGCGAAGCTCCTCGGGCATGTCGCGCAGCTCCTCAGCCGGGAAGGGTTCGCGCCCTGCGCGCCAGCGCTGGAGGCCTGCGGAGAAGCGCTCAAGCGGGCGGTTCACCACGCGATGCAGGCCAATCGCGGCCACCGCCCCTGCCACGCCGAGCAGCAGGAGCAACTCGACCAGGTGACTGCCGGCATGGAGCAGCGACCCCATGCGCGACCCGATCGGCCGCCCGACGAGTAGCATCAACCCCGGCGCAACCTGCGCCGAGGTCACGGCAAGCCGGGTTCCCTCAGGTGTGGCAAGGGTGAAATCCGCCGCTCCTGGCAGATCGGGGGGCAGGGCCGGTGCGGCGGCGGTCAGCGGAACGGGACGGCCTGCCCGATCCATCAGCCAATGATGTGACCCTCTGGTCTCGGTAGCGAACCGGAGCGTGGCCGCGATGGCGCCGTCGAAGCGTCCATCTCGCCGGAGTGGGTGCGCTACGACAGCCCCCAGTGGAACGGCGGCGGCGACCGCCTCCCCGGTATCCCGAACGGCCCCGAACCAGCCTGGCACCGGGTCGGCCGTGCCGGCCGGTCCGCACCGTGTGGCGCCGGTCTCGTCAAGGATCGTGACCCGGAGGGGACCAGGACTGGCGCATGCGATCGCGCCCATGGCAGCAAGCAGCCCGTCCGCGGCATCCAACGCCGCGCGATAGCTCGCGCTGGCTACGTCCCGCTCCTGGTGGAGTGAGGTGAATACCTCCTCCTCAGCCTCGTGGAGATCCAGGGCGGCGCTGACGAGCCCGACCAGGATGGCTGGAGCGGACGCAAGCAGCAAAAGGGCCAGCACCCTGCCCCGAATGGTGCTCAGCCTCATGCGCGGACCGGTCGTTTCAGGTGCGCTTGCGGGTGCGATCCTTCTCGATCAACGCGAGAAGCTCGGCCGGGATCGGCTCCGCCGCCACACCATCGTAAAGCTGGTGGAGCCCCCGCTGGAGCCACAGGTCGAACGCGCTGTCCACTTCCGACCGAGGGGACTTCCGCGGGTCGGGCGTATCCTGGGGTCGGCGCTTCCGGTCGGAGTTGCTCATGTCCACCGCCCGTGGTGATGGCCGCCGCACGCCACCCGATCGGGCGCGCGCGCGGCGGTTCAGCACGATAACTTAGGCGAGAGGACGGGCTTCGCCAACCACCCGCGTCACCGTTTCGGTGGCGCCGCTGCGCTCGCCGGTCCGGTTCTCGCCCATGAGCCAGGCCTGGAGCTGCCGGCGCGCCCGGAAGACGCGGCTCTTCGCGGTGCCGACCGCGCAGCCGGTCGAGGCGGCCACATCCTCGTACGACATGCCCTGCAGGACGACCATGAACAGTGCCTCGCGCTGGTCGTTGGGCAGACGGTTCACGGCCCGGCCGAGCTCCTTCAGCACCATCCGGTCCTCGTGGGTCGCACCGACGGCGAAGGCGCCCGCCGGCAGGTCCTCGATGTCCGTCGTCTCGCGCTGCTTGCGCAGCGTGGAAATGAAGCGATTGCGTAGAATGCGATGCATCCAGGCCGCGAAGTTCGTGCCCGGGGTGAAACTGTCCTGCGCGGCGAGGGCGTTGGCCACGGCGTCCTGGACCAAGTCTTCGGCGGCCGCGCGGTTGCGGGTCAGGGCAAGAGCCTGGACGCGCAGCTTCGGCAGCAGGGTAATCAACTGGGTATGGAACTCGCTCTGCATGTGTGTCTCCGTCCTGCTTCCGAAGCGTGCGTCTCGGGACAGGATGATCGGCGGGCGGACGACGTTGCATCGCAGACGCGTCAGCCGTTCACGGCGTCGAGAGCCAGGGCTAGGCTGCGCCGCGCCCGGGAAAGCCTGGCCTTCATGGTGCCGACGGGAACGCCGCAGATGGCGGCGGCCTCCTCGTGGCTCAGCCCGCGTGCGCCGACCAGCACGACGGCCTCACGCAGCGCCGGCGGCAGCCGTGCGATGTGCCGCGCGAGGTCGCGCAGGTCGGCCTTTGCCTCCTGCCCTCCATCCCGCCCCTCCTCCGAGCCGGCAGCAACCTGCACGGCGTGGTCACGCTCCCGTCGCGCGCGGCGCCAGCCCTCGCGGAATGCGTTGCGCAGCACGGCAAGCGCCCAGCCCCGGAGGCTCGCCTCCGGGGCCTGGCCCGGCTCGGGCGTGAATCGCTCGATCCCGTTCAGCATCCGCAGGAGCGCCTCCTGCACCATGTCGTCCGCCTCCGCGCGCGAACTGGCGAGCAGGCGCGCCGATGCCCGGAGCTCGGGCAACATCTGCGCGATTGCGGCCCTCGCCCATGCTTCCGTGTCTTGGCTTTGCACAAGCGTATCCATATCAACGAGGCACGGGTTGGGGCAGCGCGGGGCAGCACGCAAGGGATGACAAGGCGATGAGCGATATCGACCGCGCGGCGCTGATCGCGGCCCTGCCATATGCGCGGCGCTACGCCCGCGCGCTGACCGGCGCGCAGGACCGCGGCGATGCCCTGGTCGGGGAGGCGCTCCGACTTGGCGTCGAACCTGGTCGCGGCGCCGGTGAGACGGGCGTGCGCGTCGCGCTCTACGCGACGATCGGCCGCCTGGCCGAGCGCGAATCCGCCGCGCAAGGTCCGCTGTCGCGCGTTCAGCGCATGCTGCTCCTGCTCACGTCGCTTGAGGAGTTGCCCCTGCCGCTGGCAGCGAAGGCCACCGGCCTGGGAGAGGCCGAGGCCGAGGTCGAATTGGCCAGCGCGCGGGAGAGCCTGCGGGCCGGTGCCGTCGCGCGCGTGCTGATCATCGAGGACGAGCCGATCATCGCGCTTGACCTGCAACAACTGGTTGAGACCGCGGGCCATGACGTGGTGGGCGTTGCGTCGAGCGAGGACGAGGCGGTGGCCATCGCGGAGGCCGAGCGGCCCTCCCTCGTGCTCGCGGACGTCAACCTAGGCTCGGGCGGGGATGGGGCGTCCGCCGTTTCCCGCATCCTGGCGCGGCATGCGGCGCCTGTGATCTTCGTGACGGCCTACCCGGAGAGGCTGCTGACCGGCCAGGCGGCGGAGCCTGCCTTCATCATCACGAAGCCCTTCGAGCCGACGACGCTCGCCATCGCGACCTACCAGGCGGTGACGCGCGGCGTGTCGCTCGGCTGACGCACGCGCCCGCAACCGACAACGCTGCGGGCGCGTTACGGAGGCGGCCGAACCCGCCGGAGTGCCCCCGCATGCGTACCAGCCCTGTTCATCGGCCGCCTGCGGCCAGCACGCCATTGCCGGGCTAGGGACGTGGTCCCGGTCGTCGCGTGGACGGCGGCGCTGCTTCTCGCGTCCCCCATCGCGGCCGCGCAGGAGTGGCAACCTTCCGATCGCGCGCCCGCGCGCGTCCCGTCCGATCTCTGGTTCGACGCGATGCAGTTGCCCTCCTTCACCGGCACCGTGGACAGGTATCTCCTGAACCCGCGCGGGGAAACGGATGGCCTGCTGTTCCGCGAAGGTCCGCAGGTGGTGTTCCCGCCCGATGTCGCCGCCGCGGTGCGCAACATGGCACCCGTTGGCCGGCCGATCGTCGTCTGGGGCATCCGCGCACGCAACGCGCCAGTGATCACCATGCTCGCCTTCGCGCCGAACGCGGAGACCGTTCCCGGCGTGGTGGAGCGCTTCTACTGGCGTGGCAGCGGCTACGTCGTGGGTGAGAGTGCGCAGCGCATCGCCGTGGCCGGGACGGTGCGGCAGCCCTATTACACCCCACAGGGCGAGGTCGCCGGCGCCGTGCTGGAGGACGGCACCGTCATCCTCCTGCCCGCGGGTGCGGCGGAGCCGGTCCGCGACCTGCTGCGACGCGGCGCGCGGCTTGCGGCGCACGGGGCCGGCGCGGCGCGGGACTCCGGCCGCGCCATCACGGCGGACATGATCGGCGAAAACCTCGACGCGCTGCGCCCGGTGGTGTCGCGCGCGCCCGGTGCCGCCCCGCAGCAGCGCTGAGGCGGTCCGTGTTGGACGCGGGCACAGCAGGAACCGGGGCAGAGCCCGGGCCGCGCGGATCCTTCCTGTCGCGCCTCTGGCGCATCTGCCGCGGCTACTACACGGAGCCCGCGACGCGGAAGCGTGCCATCTGGCTGACCGTGCTGGTGCTTGCGCTCACCTTCACGCAGATCGGCATCCAGGTGCTGTTCAACCTCTGGAACCGCGCCTTCTTCGACGCGCTGGAGGCGCGGGACCGCGCCGAATTCTGGCACCAGGGGTTGCTCTTTCTCGGCCTGCTTGCCGCTTCCGTCGCAGCAACGGTCGCGCACACCTGGTCGCGGCAGGTTCTGGCGCTCGACTGGCGGGAATGGCTTGTCCATCGGCTGCAGAGCCGGTGGCTGGAGGGCGGCCGGCACTATCAGATGAACTTCCTGCCCGGCATGGCGGACAACCCGGACCAGCGGATCAGCGAGAACACGCGCTGGGCCACCACGATGGCCGTCGAGCTCGGCGTCGGCCTGCTCACCTCACTCGTCATGCTGGTGTCGTTCATCGGCATCCTCTGGACGCTGTCGGGTTCGCTTCACGTGGCCTTCGGCGCGAACGAGTTCGAGATCCCGGGCTACATGGTCTGGGGCGCGCTGATCTACGCCACGCTCGGTGCGGGCTTCACCGTTCTCGTCGGCTCCCCGATGGTGGGCATCAACATACGCCGCAACGAGGCGGAGGGCGACCACCGCTTCGCCCTGATCCGCATGCGGGAGAACAGCGAGAGCATTGCGCTGATCCGCGGGGAGGCGGACGAGAACCGCGGGCTGCGCGCCTCCTTCTCCCACGTGCTGCGCGTCATGCGCGACCTCTACGGGGCGGAGCGACGGCTGCTCTGGCTCACCTCGGCCTACGGCATGGCGCAGACCGTGGTGCCGATCATCATCGCCTCGCCGCGTTACTTCGCGGGCGCCATCACGCTCGGCGTGCTGATGCAGATCAGCCAAGCCTTCCTTGAGGTGACGCGATCGCTCAACTGGCTGGTGGACAACTTCCCGAAGCTTGCGGACTGGCGCAGCCATGTGGAGCGCGTCGTCGAGCTGGAGGACAGCTTCGATGCTGCCCAGGTGCTGGAAGGAGAGGAGGGCATCCGCATCGAGGAGGGGCCGCTGCCCGACGGGACCGAGGTGCTGGCCTTCCGCCATCTGCAGATCGGCCAGGCGGAGGGCAACGTCATCATCGACCAGGCCAATGCCGAGATCCGCGCCGGCGAGAAGGTGCTGATCGTGGGCGAGAGCGGGACGGGCAAGTCCACCCTGTTCCGTGCCATCGCGGGGCTCTGGCCCTGGGGTTCGGGCGAGATCCGCACACCCCCCCGCGACGCCATGATGTTCATGCCGCAGCGCCCCTACCTGCCGCTTGGCACCCTGCGGGCGGCCGTCGCCTATCCCGCGCCGGCCAAGCGCTTCCCCGACGCCGCGATCCATGCGGCGCTGGAACGCGCGGGCCTGCCGCACCTGC
>DASQNQ010000311.1:0-32529 GCA_035644895.1 Acetobacteraceae bacterium
GCGACGATCCTGTCTGCGCCGGCGAGGCCCAGGATCCGTTCGGGCATCGCCGTGCCGGTCAACTCATCCGCCGCTCCGGTCCCGGCCAGTCCAGTCGCGCTCATTTCGATCCCCTGCCCCGTTGCATGCCGCTCCGCGCCATCAGGCGCGGCGAACCGGGTTGAATTTTCCTTTCATGCAACGATTGTCGCAAGAACCGGAGCAAAACATTACAATCCAGAGTTGTATGTGCGCGAGCAGCCCGGGCCGCAGGACACGTCCGCCGTGTGCGCCGCCCCTCTCACCCGGTCTGCAGTATTATGATGCGCCCCATGCAGATATGATTTTGCATGCAACCACTGCCGGCCGCAGCGGCGCATCCGGATCCTGGTCAGAAGGGACCCTCATGCTGGAGGAGTACGGTCCATCGGCTGCCGCCCCCGCCGACGTCATCCGCGCCTTCGACCATGCCGCGACGCCCCTGATGCTGCTCGGTCCCCTTGGCGAGCTGATGGCGGCCAATGCCGCGGCGCGCGCCTTGCTGCGCCACGGTGGCGCCCTGGCCGCTTCGGACGGCCTGCTCCGCGCCCGCCGCGCCTCGGACCGCGCGATGCTCGTGAAGGCGCTGGCCGCGCTGGCCGACGGGCAGGATGCCGAAACGCTGCGCTTTCCCTCACGCGATGGCCTGCCCGGCCTGCTCCTGGTGATGCGTGCGCTACCCGGGGAGCCACCACGCCTGCTCGCCGCGCCGGTCGACCTGCGGGAGCCGCCCTTGCCCGACGCGGCCTGGGTGGCGCGCGCCTTCCGCCTGACACGGCCCGAGGCACGGGTGGCCGCGCTGGTTGCGACCGGCACCGAGCCGGCCGACATCGCCGTGCAGCTCGGCCTGGGCATCGGACCCGTTCAGGAAACGCTTGCCCGCGTGCTGAAGCGCACGGGCTCCGGCAGCGCGGCACAGCTTGCGTTGATGGTCAGCCGCGCCTTCGCGGCGCTGACGGTGCCCGGCGTCGAGCCGCCGCGCCGCGGGAGGTGATGTTTTGTCGCCGGGGCCTCCGCGCAACCTCCGGTTAAGGATGCGGCCCGATAGGAAGCAAGGAAGGGGAACGCGTCCCCCGCAGGCGGGCGCGTACAGGCTGCCGCGTCGCGGGAGGGCGCAGGGCATGGTCAAGAACGGCAGCGACGGGAGGGTGGAAGCAGACCACGCCGATGCCGGTGCGGGCCGCCCCCCCTCGCGCTTCACCGAATTGCTGGCCCGCGCCGAGCGCGAGCGATCGATGGCCGTGACGCCGGAGGTCGGCGCAGCCAAGGCGGCGGCCCGCCTCGTCGTCGCGCTGCGCGAGGTCTGCCGCGACAACGCCGAGATGCAGCTTGCCGCGACCGTGTTGCTCGACCTGCTCGTGCAGACCAGCGTCGAGGTGCGCGCCGTCCTCGCCATCGAGATCGGAGGCATGGAGAACGCCCCGGCGGAGCTGGTCGAGCGCCTGGCACTCGATGAGGATCCGGGTGTCGCCGAGGGCGTGATCCTCGCGTCACCGGTCCTCGACGACGACGCGTTGCTGAGGATCGTGCGCCAGAAGGCGCGCGGCCACCGCATGGCCGTCGCCCGGCGGCCCAGGCTCGGCGACAAGGTCGCGACGGCGCTCGCGCGCTCGGGCGAGGCGGGCGTGCTCGTCGCGCTCGCGGCGAATCGCGACTCCACTCTCTCGCAGCCCGTCCTCGCCTGGCTGGCCATGGAGGCCGCGCGCTTCCCGGCGCTCGCCGCCCCGCTCGTGCATCGCGCCGACCTTCCCCCCGACATCGCCAACGACCTGGTCTCCTGGGTGACGGAGGTGGCGGTCGAGGAGGCGGTGGCCTCCGGCGTCAGCGGCCGCCTCGCGATCGAGGCAGGTCGCCGGGCCTCCGCGCGGCTGCAGCAGTCGAAGGGCGCCCGGGCCGGCGCGGCGGACGCGCTTGCGTCCAAGGCCGTTGCCGCGGCGGCTGATGCCGGCGTCCTCTGCGGCGACTTCGTGCTGGACGCCTTCCGCAGTGGTGCCGTAGCGGCCGGCGTCACCGCCCTTTCGCGCCTGGCGCATGTGCCGGTCGAGCATGCCAGGGCGTGCGTGGATGAGGGCGATCCGGACCGTCTGGCCGCGCTCTGCCGCGCCGCGCGGCTGACGCATGACGAGTTCGTCGCCCTGCGCACGGCGCTCGGGCTGGCAGAGGGCCGGCAACCCTCCCCATCGCGGGCCGACTACGAGATCACGCCGGAGCACCGCGCCGTGGCCGCCGTGACCTGCGGCCTGCATGTCGTCTGGGGCAACCGGGGAATGCTGAGGGCCTGAACGCCCCAGGCACCCCGTGCGGCTTCGATGTGGGAGCCTAGCCCTGGCCGCCGGCCGCCAGGGAGATGGCGCTCCAGCGGGCCGAGAGGGCGCGGGCGACCGTCGCCGCCTGCACGGCCGCTGCGGCGAAGGCATCGGGGCCCAGCTGGTGGTCGGGGCGGGCCGCGGCCTCCCGGAACCGCACCAGTTCGATCAGGTCGGGCAGCATCGCCCTGGCCAGGAGCCCCGGGCGACCAGGGCCGACCGAGCCGGCGGCACGGCGCACCAGCTCGATACTGCCGCCCTCGACCGGCCGCGCCCGCTCACCGAGGATGTCCATCGCCACCACGAGAGCCGCCTCCAGCGCATCCATGCCGAGCTGCACGGCATGCATGAAGGCCAGCCCGTCCCGTAGCCCGTCGAGCCCGGGGCCGCCGGGGCACCCCTCCAGGGCCAGCAGGTGCGCCAGGCCAAGGTGGCCCGAGGATGCGCTCATCTTGGCGGCGACGTCGTGCCACCGCTCGTCGGAGGGGGCCGCGCCGACCACCTGGCCCGCCTCGGCGGGGGGTGCGGCGCCCGCTGCGGCCGCTTCGATCCCTGTCGTCTCCGGCAGGGCATCGCCGCCGGAGACCGAGGACTGCATCATCGGTGCGGCAGGGAGGCTGGTCTGGACGTACATCGGGACACCTGGGGCCAGTGGGGCTGATCTGAGGTGCGAGAGGCGGCTGGTGCCACCCCGTTCCGCGGGGTGGCTTCCGTTCCTGGGACCAGCAGCCGTTTTGGCTGCGTGCCGTTCATCTCGACGGGCCTTTTATAACAGTCCAGGTTAGTTCTTGCAACGCACGAAAGCGCCTGACGACACTTCACGACAATCCGGCGCACATTCCGGCGTCTGGCACCCGCAGAAATACGACATCTCCCTTCGCCATCCGGTGCCAGGACACGCTACCCTGCGCTGCGCTGCGCTGCGGCAAGGCGCCGTAAACAACCTGAAGCGATACCTGTACGATGGCGAAGGCGGTGCATCAGGGATCGGGTGGAGGCGAGGACGGCTTCTCCGGCTTCCTCGCCGTCCAGCCGCTGCCGCCTGCGAGGCTGGCCGCCGAATGCGGCATCCCGGTTGCCGAACTCCTCCGGCTGGACACCCTCCCACCCGAGACTTGGCCACGCGCCCTGCGCAGCCTGGTGCAGGAACTGCAGGGCGACGCCGAGCAGGCGGAGGGGCGCCCGGCCCGTCGCCGCACCGGCCGCCCGCCTAAAAGCGCGGTCACCCATGCCGAAGCCTCCACGCCGGGCGCGATCATCCAGGCGGAACGCGAGCGCCTGGGCCTGGCGCGGCGGGAGGTAGCCGAGCGGCTCGGCTGCCACTGGATGACCCTCATGCGTCTTGAGAACGGGACGCAGGAGATGAGTGCGGAGTGGGTGCGGCGCATCGCGGCGGCGCTCGGCACCGATCCCCTCTCGCTCGTCCCGCTCGACGCGGGCAACCGCAACCTGCGGGCACAGCTCGAGCCGGAGCCCGACCAGGCCTGGCGCACGATTCCGGTGTACGAGATCGGCGATGTCCCGCACCTGATTGCCGGGGCAAGGCCGGAGGCCCGCATGCAGGTGCCCTGGCCCGTTGCCGCGGCGCCGGGCGGCGCGCCGCTCCGGCGCATCGGGCTGGTCGTTCCGGACGCGACGACCGGGCGGGTGCTGCTGGAGAGGGCCGTCGCGATCGTCGACCTGGATGATGCCGTCCTGCAGGACGGCGGGCTGTTCCTGGTGGAAGTGGCCGGCCGGCCGATGCTGCGCCGCTACCGGGAGGCCGGCGGGCCACGACGGCTGGAGCCCGACACGCCCGACCCTGCGGCGGCGGCCGGCGTGCTGTACGTGTCCGGTGAACTGGTCGTGGTGGGACGTGTGGTGGGCGCCATCACGCCCGAGGGAATCATCTGACGCCGCCCCGCCCGGCATCCTCGACTCCGGCGGTGTAGACGATCGCGACGAAGAACGCCCGCGACAGCGGATCGACGCTGAGCACCTCCGCATGCGCCTGTGGCCTGAGGCCGAGGGCGGCGGCGGCCAACTGGAAGCTGCGCTCCTCCCGCTCGTGCAGGGCGACGACGCGAGCCGGCGCCTCGGCCAGGAAGCGCGCGGCCTCCGCGCCGTCCGCCAGCGGGCGTGCCCCGGGACCTGCCGCGAACAGGATTGCGGCGCCGAACCCTACGAGGCCGATACCCTCCGGAGGGACACCAGGCACGGCCGTGTGGGCGGTGCCGGCGACGCGCTGCGGCGCGCGCGCGATGAGCAGGCGGGCCAGCGTCCCCTCGAGGATCGAGGCGTAGAGCGGGATGGCGAGAAGGACGGCGAGCCCGGCCGCACGCGCCGGCCGCCCCGCCAAGTCATGGACCGCCCACCCCCGGACGATGAGGACGGCCATGGCGCCGACGAGGACGCCGACGGGAAGCTGCCGCACGTCGACGAGGGCCGCCGATGCCGCCGCTCCCGCCAGGGCGATGGCCGGCGCGGCAAGCAGCAGCGCGACTGGCCAGGCGCGCAGGCGGGTCGGCCCCTTCGGACCGGGTTCAAGGGCCCAGGACGCGCCTGCCAGCATAAGGGGCGGAAGCGCGGCCAGCCCCCCCAGAGGCACCGCCCCGCCAAGCTCCGCGCCCAGCCCTGCCGCGGCCCAGGCAAGCAGCGCGCGGGGGACCGGCGGTGCTCCGGCGGCGAGGAGCCGAGGAAGCGCAGCAAAGGCGAGCAGGCCACCCGGGAACGCGGCCAGTGGCAGCAGCGCCACCAGCAGCGCCGACGTGCCGGGCGCGGACCAGGCCGGGGCCAGGCCGGACAGGGCCGGCAGCGCCATCGCCGGCAGGCCCCAGCCGGGCCGGAGCACCCGGAGCCAGCGCGCCCTCCCCTCCAGCCACGCCAGGAGCGCCGCGCCAAGCACGGGGCAGGCCGCCGCGCCCGGCCCGCCGAGGAGCAGCAGCGCTGCCACGGCCACCCAGAAGGCCGCCGCATGCCGGGCATGGAAGCAGTCGGGCCGCGCGCCGGCGCGGGCCAGCAGCCCGAGTGCCGCGCCCAGGGCAGCAAGCAGCGGCGCCTGTGCCGTGGCGAGGTGCGCGACCGCCACGACCCCCGCGGAGCAGGCGAGCAGCGCTCCGCTCAGGAAGGCGGCGCGCGCCCCGACCAGCCGCGTGCCGGCGTGATGCACCAGGAGCACGAGCAGCACCGCCGCCACCATCGAGGGCAGCCGGAACGCCGCGATGCCGGATCGGTGGGCAAGGCCCAGCGCCTCCAGCGCCCGCACGGACATGGCCTGGAGGAGGTGGATGGCGGCGGGAGGCTCGTGCGCCGCCGGGATCCCTGGTGCCAGCAAACCTCGGCTCAGGAGCGCGACCGTGGCCTCGCCCAGGTCGAGCGGCGGGATGCTCCGCAAGCCCGGCAGGAACAGCAGGAGGCAGAGCGCCACGAGGGTCAGGCGCGGGAACGCCGTCGCGGCCCGCCCGACGGCCCGGCCCAGTGCCGCTGCAGGGCGGGACATGCCCCGGCGCCCACGCGTGTCGTCCAACCGGATGATGGCGCCCGTCTCCTGCCGGCGCGCATGGTAGCGGCCCGCCCGGCAGGCGGAACCCCCCGCCCGGCCCCGCGCTGGCCTGCGGCAGGAGGACACGGGATGTCAGCGAATCATGGCGTGGCAGGTGCCGAGAGCTTGCGGCTGCCGGTTAACGGCATCGAGCTGCACGTCGTCGCCGCCGGCCCGCCGGACGGCCCCCTGGTCATTCTGCTGCACGGCTTCCCGGAGTTCTGGTGGGGCTGGCGCCGGCAGATCGCACCGCTTGCCGCGGCGGGGCTGCGCGTGATCGTGCCCGACCAGCGGGGCTACAACCTCTCCTCCAAGCCAGAGGGCGTCGCGGCCTACGCCGTGGACACACTGGCCGACGACGTGCTGGCGCTCGGCACCGCCCTCGGCCGCGACCGCTTCGCGGTGGCCGGGCATGACTGGGGCGCGATCCTGGGCTGGCACCTTGCCGCGCGGAACCCGGAGCGGATCGAGCGCGTGGCCATCCTGAACGGTCCCCAGCTGGCCACGCTGCGCGACCACATGGCGAGGCATCCCTGGCAGTTGCCGCGCATCGGCTACTTCGCCCTCTTCCAGCTGCCCCTGATCCCGGAAGCGGGGCTCCGTGCCGCGAACTTCGCCGCCCTCGCCACCGGCCTGCGCACAACCTCCCGCAGCGGCACCTTCCCCGAGGAGGCCCTTCTGCCCTACCGCGAGGCCTGGTCACGGCCGGGAGCGCTGACCGCGATGCTGAACTGGTACCGCGCGGCGGCGCGGCACCCGCCCCCGCTCCGGCGTGACCGCATCACCGTTCCGGTCCGCGTCATCTGGGGCAACCGGGACATCGCCCTCGACCGGCGCCTGGCGGAGGCCGGGGCGGCGCTCTGCGACCGGGCGGAAGTGATCCACCTGCCGGATGCGACCCACTGGCTGCAGCACGAGATGGCGGAGGAGGTGAACGCGCACCTGGTCGGCTTCCTCGCCCGGTCCAGCTGAGGCGGACCGGCCGCGCCTACTCCGCCGCGCTCTCGGACACCGCACGCGGCGCGGTGACCTGCTGCAGCACGGCCTGCAACTCCTCCGGCCCGAAGGGCTTGCGGAGCACCGGCAGGCCGGCCGCCAGCACGGTCTCCAACCCCTCGCTGTAGCCGGTGGCCAGCACCACCGGCACGTCAGGCCGGCGGGCCCGCACCTCCCGCGCGAGGTCGAGGCCGCTCATGCCTCCCGGCATCATGACGTCGCTGAGCACCACGTCGGGCCGCGAGGTGCCTCCCAGCGTTTCGAGGGCACCGGCCGCGCCCGGGACATGCTCCACCTGGTGCCCCAGGCCCTGGAGCACCCCGGTGAGCAGGTTCGCCACGTGGCGGTCGTCCTCGACGAGAAGGACGGACAGCGACCTGCCACCGACGGGGGCAACGTCAACCTCCGGCGCCGGCGGAGCCGCGCCACCCATCGTCCGGGGCAGATAGATGGACACCGTCGTCCCGGCACCAGGCCGGCTCGCGATCCGCACGGTGCCGCCTGAGTGGTGGGCGAACCCATGGACCTGCGGCAGCCCGAGGCCCGTGCCCTTGCCGACGTCCTTCGTGGTGAAGAACGGCTCGAACGCGCGCGCCACCACCTCGGGCGGCATGCCGGTGCCGGTGTCCGAGACAGACAGGCGCAGGAAGTCCCCCATCAGGCGGTGCGGCACGCCGGGCAGCTCCGCCATCGTGACGTTCTCGGCCGTGACGGTCAGCGTGCCGCCGCCCGGCATCGCATCCCGGCCGTTCACGGCCAGGTTCAGCAGCGCCACCTCCAGCTGCGTCGCATCGACCTCGACCGGCCAGAGGCCCGGTGGCAGATCCATGCGCAGCTCGATGTCGCCACGCAGGGACTGTTCGAGCAGGCCCCGCATGCCGCCGATGCGCGCGGCGGGGTCGATCCTTTCCGGGAGGAACGCCTCGCGCCGCGCGAAGACGAGGAGCTGGCGGACGATGCGCGACCCCCGGTCCACCGCCTGGCGCATGGACGCGCGTATGGCGCGCCGCCGCGCCTCGTCAGGGCCCGCGCGCTCGAGCAGGGAGAGGCCCGAGAGCACCACCTGCAGCAGGTTGTTGAAGTCGTGCGCCACGCCGCCCGTCATGCGGCCCAGCGCCTCCAGCTTCTGCGCCTGCAGCAGCGCGGCCTGGCTGCGCTCCAGCTCATGCCGCGCCGTCCGCACGGCGCGGCGCAGCGAGAGCGACCACCCGACCACCACGAGGGCGACCGCGACCGACCCGGCGAGCGACCAGAGCAGCAACACCTGCTGCTGCCTCTGCCGCTGGGCGCGGTCGCGCTCGGGGTCGAAGAAGAAGTCGTCGATGCTGAGGGCCGTGCCCTCCGGCACCACGCCGGCCCGCACGAGCTGGCTCACCATGCGGCGCCAGCGGTCCGGGTTGACGTTGCCGAGCTCGACGACCGGGTAGAGCGTCAGCTCGCGCACGATGGGCACCTGGAAGAGGTTGTAGCCCAGCCGGTCCTGCAGCGTGAGCGTGCGGGGGAGCTGCTCCGTGATGCGTCGCGCCATCTCCTCCCCGTTCTCGAGCGCGTAGCGCCAGCCCCGCAGACTCGCCTCGCGGAAGCGGCTCACCTTCTCGGGATCCGAGCGCGCCAGGTCGGCGCGGGTGAACAGGCTGTCGCCGTAAAAGGCGATGCCGTAGTCCGCGGGGCGCATCTCGCCGAACTGGACGCCGAGCTCCCGCTGCTCCCAGGGCGCGGACAGGGCGTAGCCGAAGATCATGTCGAAGGCGCCCTCGGACATGGCCTGCAGCAGCCGGTTCGGCGGGTAGGGCACGACGGGGATCCGGGCGGGATCGATGCCCTCGGCGGCCAGCATGGCCCGCAGCTCGACGTCCAGCAGCTCGTTGCCCTGGTTGCGGCCGAGGCGCAGCCCGACGAGGTCCGCGGGCGTCCGCACCGGCTGGAGGCCACGGCGGAAGTAGAGCCGCGTGCCGCTCTGCTGGAAGATGGACGCCACGACCGTCACGGGCGCGCCCGCGGCCCGCGCCAGGAGGATGCCGGCGTTGCTGGTGCCGAAGTCGGCCCGGCGCTCCACCACCTCGTTGACCGGGCTGCGCAGGGCGCCGCCGCCATCGGGGAAGGCGCCGCGGATCTCCACGTCGAAGCCGGCCTCGCGGTAGTAGCCCTGCCACAGCGCGGCGTAGTAGCCGGCGAACTGGAACTGGTGGTACCATTGGAGCTGCAGCACCACGCGCTCGAGCGCCCGCGCGGTTGCGGGGGCGAACAGGAGGATGAGGCCCAGCACGAATCCGGCCACACCCCGGCGTCCAGGCCGCCCATGCGGCGGCGTTGACCTGGGGCGTCCCAATCCCGCGCGCTCCTTCTCCCCCATGCCGCCGCACATTTGTCCCCTCCCCGGCCAGGGGCAACAAATCTGATCGTGAGCCGGCACGGGTGGGGCAGGATGGGGGCATGCCCTCCGCCCCACCGCCCGGCTCGACCCTCGCCCGACTGCTGGACGCGCCGATGGCGCCGGGGCGGTTGCAGTGGATCGGGCTGCGCCCCGCGCGGCGTGCGCCGGTGGTGCCGGTGGAGGAAGTGCTGCTGGAACGCGGCCAGGGCCTTGCGGGAGATCGCTACCGGAGCAGCACCGACGGCGCGCGCCAGGTCACACTCATCGCGCGGGAGGGGATCGCCGCCATCGCTTGCTACCTGGGGCTGCAGGAGGTGGCTGCGGCGCGGCTGCGCCGGAACCTCGTCGTTTCCGGCCTCAACCTGCTGGCCCTGAAGGGGCGACGCTTCCGCATCGGTGCGGCGCTGCTGGATTGGTCGGGGGAGTGCCACCCCTGCTCACGCATGGAGGAGGAGTTCGGGCCGGGCGGCTACAACGCCGTGCGCGGCCATGGCGGGATCACGGCGCGGGTGCTTGAGGGCGGCACGATCCGCCTCGGCGACGCCGTGACGCGGGAGGGCTGAAGCGCGAAGGGCCGCCGCGACACGCGCGACGGCCCCCTGCATGCCAATCCGGGATGGATCAGATCGAGTAGTACATCTCGAACTCGACTGGGTGCGGCGTGTGCTCGAAGCGGTACACCTCGCCCCACTTCAGCTCAATGTAGGACTCGATCTGGTCCTTCGTGAACACGTCGCCGGCCAGCAGGAACTCGTGGTCCGCCGCGAGCGCGCCGAGCGCCTCGCGCAGCGAGCCGCACACCGTCGGGATGCCCTTCAGCTCCTCGGGCGGCAGGTCGTAGAGGTCCTTGTCCATCGCGTCGCCGGGATGGATCTTGTTGCGGATGCCGTCGAGGCCCGCCATCAGCATCGCGGCGAAGGCGAGGTAGGGGTTCGCACCCGGATCCGGGAAGCGCACCTCGACCCGCTTGGCCTTCGGGTTGGTGGCGTAGGGGATGCGGCAGGAGGCGGAGCGGTTGCGGGCGGAGTAGGCCAGCAGCACCGGCGCCTCGAAGCCCGGGATCAGCCGCTTGTAGGAGTTGGTCAGCGGGTTGGTGAAGGCGTTCAGCGCCTTGGCGTGCTTGATGATGCCGCCGATGTAGTGCAGCGCCATCTCGCTCAGGTCGGCGTAGCCGTTGCCCGCGAAGAGCGGCTTGCCGTCCTTCCAGATGGACTGGTGGACGTGCATCCCGCTGCCGTTGTCGCCGTAGATCGGCTTCGGCATGAAGGTCGCGGACTTGCCGTAGCTGTGGGCGACGTTGTGGATGCAGTACTTGTAGATCTGCAGGTGGTCGGCCATCCGCACCAGCGTGCCGAACTTCATGCCGAGCTCGTGCTGCGACTGCGCCACCTCGTGGTGGTGCTTCTCGATCACGACGCCCATCTCACCCATGGTGGAGAGCATCTCGGCGCGCAGGTCCTGCTCGGAGTCGACGGGGGGCACCGGGAAGTAGCCGCCCTTCACGCCCGGGCGGTGGCCCATGTTCCCCTCGGGGAAGTCCTTCAGCGACGCCTGCGGCCCCTCGATGCTGTCGAGCTGGTAGATGCCGTAGTTGCCGCCCGTGCCGAACTTCACGTTGTCGAAGATGAAGAACTCGGCCTCGGGGCCGAAGAAGGCCGTGTCGCCGATGCCGGTGGACTTCAGGTAGGCCTCGGCGCGCTTCGCGGTGCTGCGCGGGTCGCGCGAGTACATCTGGCCCGTCGAGGGTTCGATGATGTCGCAGAACAGGATGAGCTGCGGCTTGGCGGAGAACGGGTCCATGCAGGCCGTCTCGGCGTCCGGCATCAGGATCATGTCGGACTCGTTGATCGCCTTCCAGCCGGCGATCGAGGAGCCGTCGAACATGATGCCGTCGGAGAAGATGTCCTCGTCGATCGTGGAGACGTGCTGGGCGGTGTGCTGCCACTTGCCGCGCGGGTCCGTGAACCGGAAGTCCACGTACTCAACGCTGTTCTCCTTGATCATCTCCATGACCTTGGAGACGGCCTTGTCGTTCGCCATCGTGTGCGGTCCTGTTCCCCTCGAATTGCCCGGTCCCATCGCCACGGGGCGGGGACCGGTCCCCGCCTCGTGCCCGGGGCGCGCGCGGCGCCCCGGTGGCCGGTCGCCCGTGCGCCCCGGTGGAGCAGCGCGGTTCCGGCCCATTCCCCGCCGCCGGCCCGCCCGGGGCCGACGCGGAATCCCGTTGCGGCCTAGACCGCGTCCTCGCCCCGCTCGCCCGTGCGGATGCGGATCACCTCGTGAACCTCGGTGACGAAGATCTTGCCGTCACCTATGCGGCCCGTGCGGGCGGCCTGGGTGATCGCCTCGATCGCCCGCTCGGCCAGGTCGTCGGCGCAGATCACCTCGACCTTCACCTTGGGCAGGAAGTCCACGACGTACTCCGCGCCGCGGTAGAGCTCCGTGTGGCCCTTCTGCCGGCCGAAGCCCTTGGCCTCCACGACCGTCAGTCCCTGGAGCCCGATCTCGTGCAGCGCGTCCTTCACCTCGTCGAGCTTGAAGGGCTTGATGATGGCCTCGATCTTCTTCATCGGCTCCATGCTCCGCGCGGCGTCCCGCGCCCCTTCCCCGCCCTGCCGCGGGGTGCGGAAACTGCCCTTGCAGTTCCTGCCCCTCCTCGGCTGCGGGGGTTTTGCATGTCCCGTGCCGGACGAGCAACGGCGGGCAACCGGGTTTTTCGCGCCCTCGTGATGAATTTCGCTCGCGTTTCGTGCAATTCGCCTAATTTGACGGCAGTCGCCCCGCAGCCGTTGCGCCTTGATCCCGTCCGGCACATCTTACGGAGCCTTCGCCCCCAGCCCTGCTAGGAACCAGCCGCGCCGTGCAGCCCCAGAACGCCCTCCTCTCCGCCACCGGCACGACGATCTTCACCGTCATGTCGGCGCTGGCCGTGGAACACGGCGCGATCAATCTCGGGCAGGGCTTCCCGGACACGGACGGGCCGTCCGACGTCATCCACGCCGCAGCCGCCGCGCTGCTGGATGGACGCAACCAGTACCCGCCGCTGACCGGCGTGCCGGAGCTTCGCCAGGCCGTCGCCGCCGCCAACCGCCGCTTCTACGGGCTGGAGGTGGACCCGAACGCCGAGGTCGTCGTGACCTCCGGCGCGACGGAGGCGATCACCGCCTGCCTCATGGCCGTGCTGAACCCGGGCGACGAGTGCGTGCTGATCGAGCCGCTCTACGACACCTACCTGCCGGTGGTGCGCCTCCTCGGCGCCGTGCCGAAGCTCGTGCGGCTGACGCCGCCGAAGTGGGAGCTGCCGCGGGCCGAGCTCGCCGCCGCCTTCGGGCCGAAGACAAAGGCCATCCTGCTGAACACGCCGATGAACCCGACGGGCAAGGTCTTCACCGCGGCCGAGCTCGCCTTCCTGGCCGACCTCATCCAGCGGCACGACTGCTACGCCGTGTGCGACGAGGTGTATGAGCACCTGACCTACGATGGCTGGCGCCACATCCCGCTCATGACCCTGCCGGGCATGCGGGAGCGATGCATGCGCGTCGGCTCGGCCGGCAAGACCTTCTCCCTCACGGGCTGGAAGGTGGGCTACGTCACCTGCGACCGCTCGCTGGCCGGCAACGTCGCGAAGGCGCACCAGAACCTCACCTTCACCACGCCGCCCAACCTGCAGCGCGGGGTGGCGGTCGGGCTGGCGAAGGACGACCGATACTTCGGAGAGCTGTCCGGCGGCCTGCAGGCGAAGCGCGACCGCCTGGCCTCGGGCCTTGCGCGGCTCGGCTTCGGGGTGCTGCCCGCGCAGGGCTCCTACTTCGTGACGGCCGACTTCCGCCCGATCGGGTTCACCGGGGATGACGTGGCCTTCTGCCGCGCGCTGACGGCGGAGGCGAAGGTGACGGCCATTCCTGTCACGGCCTTCTACGCGAGTGCCGACGCGCCCAACCACTACGCCCGCTTCGCCTTCTGCAAGCGCGACGAGGTGCTGGACGAGGCGCTGGCCCGCATCGGCCGTTGGATTGCGGCGCGCGCCGCGCATCCGCAAGCCGCCGCCGGTTGACGCGGCCCGCCCGGAGGGGGTAGGACCGCCCCCCTCGGGTCGTGCGGCGGCCATAGCTCAGTTGGTAGAGCGCCAGGTTGTGGTCCTGGATGTCACGGGTTCGAGTCCCGTTGGTCGCCCCATCCCCGCCGAGGTTTTCCCATGCAGATCAGGCTCGATGGCCGCACGGCGCTCGTGACCGGGGGCTCGAAGGGGCTCGGCCTCGCCACGGCCCGCGCCCTCGCCGAGGCAGGCGCGGCCGTCGCCATCGTCGCCCGCGGGCAAGCGGCGCTGGAGGCCGCGCGCGCTGCCCTGCCCGGCCGCATCGCCGCCGTCCAGGCGGACGTCTCCACCGCCGAGGGCTGCGCGGCCGCGGTGCAGGGGGCCGAGGCGGCGCTCGGTCCGGTGGACATCCTGGTCAACAATGCCGGCACCTCCCGCCGCGCCCCCTTCCCGGAGGTGACCGACGCGGACTGGCAGGCCGACCTCGACCTGAAGCTCTTCGCCGCCATCCGGCTGACGCGCGCCCTGTGGCCCGGCATGCAGGCCCGACGCTACGGGCGGGTGATCAACGTGCTCAACATCGGCGCCAAGGCCCCGCCCGGCGGCGGGGCCCCGACGGCCGTCTCCCGCGCCGCCGGCATGGCGCTGACCAAGGTACTTTCCCAGGAGGGGGCGCCGCACGGCATCCTGGTCAACGCGCTGCTCGTCGGCATCATCGAGAGCGACCAGTGGGTCCGGGCCCACGCCGCCGAATCGTCGGGCGGCAGCTTCGAGGCCTGGAAGGCCGCGCGCGGGCGCGACGTGCCGATGGGCCGCATCGGCCGGGCGGAGGAGTTCGCGAACGCCGCTCTCTTCCTCGCCTCCGACGCCGCGTCCTACATCACCGGCACGGCCATCAACGTGGATGGCGGCCGGTCGCCGGTCGTTTGAGGGGGGAGAAGCGTCATGACGGAGCAGCGCGTCGCCATCGCCGGTCTCGGCGCCATCGGTCTGCACCTGGCGCGCGCGCTGGATGCGGGCGTCGAGGGGCTGCGGCTGGCTGCCGTCGCCTCCCGCGATCCGGCCAAGGCGCGCGACGCGGTGGGCGGCTTCCGCGCCCCGCCCGTCGTGACGGACCTCGCCGGCCTCGCCGGGCACGCCGACATCGTGGTCGAGGCCGCGCCGGCCGCGGTGTTCGAGCAGGTGGCGGAGGCCGCCATCGCCCGCGGGCGCATCTTCGTGCCGAGCAGCGTCGGCGCCCTGCTGCCGCGCATGCACCTGGTGGACAGGGCGCGGGCCACCGGCGCGCGCATCGTCGTGCCGACGGGCGCGCTGCTCGGGTTGGATGCCGTGCGCGCGGCGGCGGAGGGCGAGGTGGCCTCCGTCACCATCGAGACGCGCAAGCCGCCCCGCGGCCTCGCCGGCGCGCCCTACCTCGAGCAGAACGGCATCGACGTCGCCGGCATCACCGCGGCGACGCGCGTCTTCCAGGGCAACGCCTTCGACGCCGCCCGCGGCTTCCCGGCCAACGTCAACGTCGCCGCGGCCCTGGCGCTGGCCGGCATCGGGCCCGAGCGCACGATGGTCGAGATCTGGGCCGACCCGGGCGTCACGCGCAACACCCACACCATCCGCGTCGAGGCCGCGGCCGCGCGCCTGACCATGACGATCGAGAACGTGCCGAGCGAGGAGAACCCGCGCACCGGGAAGATCACCCCCCTCTCGATCCTCGCCTGCCTGCGCGGCCTCGTCTCCACGCTGAAGGTCGGGAGCTAGGCGGTGGAGCCCGTCCTGCACGGCTACTTCCGCTCCACCGCCGCTTGGCGCGTGCGGATCGGGCTGAACCTGAAGGGCGTCGCCCACCGCCACGCCTTCCGCCATCTGCGGCACGGCGGGCAGCGCGCGCCGGAGTACCTCGCGATCAACCCGCAGGGCATGGTCCCGGCGCTGGAGGTGCCGGGCCAGGGCGTGCTGACGCAGTCGCTGGCCATCCTGGAGTGGCTGGAGGAGACCCACCCCTCCCCTGCCCTGCTGCCCGCCGACCCATGGTCCCGCGCCCGGGTGCGGGCGCTGGCCCTCATCGTCGCGGCCGACACCCACCCGATCCAGAACCTGCGCGTGCTGCAATACGTGAAGCGCGACCTCGGGCAGGAGCAGGCGGCGGTGGACGCCTTCGCGCGCCGCTGGATCGAACTCGGCCTCGCCGCGATGGAGGTCCGGCTGCAGGAGGCGGCGACCGGCCGCTTCTGCCAGGGCGACGCGCCGGGGCTCGCGGACATCTGCCTCGTCCCGCAACTCGGGAATGCGCGCCGCTTCGGCACGGACCTCTCGCCCTACCCGACCGTCCTGCGCATCGAGGCGTCGTGCCTCGCGCTGCCCGCCTTCCGCGACGCAGTGCCCGAGGCGCAGCCGGACGCGGAGTAGCGCGCGGAACCCCGGCCCGCCCGGCCTGTTCCGGCCGCGGAGGATTTCCGCTTGTCCCTTGCCCGCCTCGCCCTCGGCGCCGCGGCGGCCGCCATGGCCGGCCTCGCGCTCGGCCTGCGCGACAGCGCGGTCGCCGCCGAGGAGGCGCACCCGGCGCCCGGCCGCTTCATGCAGCTCGGGCCCGCGCGGCTGCACTTCCTCGACCGCGGCACGGGCAAGCCCCCCGTGGTGCTGCTCCACGGCATGGGCAGCCAGGTGGAGGATTGGGCGACCTCCGGCGTCATCGACCTGCTCTGCCCCGACCACCGCGTCGTCGCCTTCGACCGGCCGGGCTTCGGCCACTCGCCCCGGCCGCGCGGCCGGGACTGGACGGCCAGCGCCCAGGCCGCCCTGTTCGCCGAGGCGATCGGGCGCCTCGGCCTGGACCGGCCGGTCGTCGTCGGCCACTCCTGGGGCGCCTTCGTCGCCACGGCGCTCGCCATGGAGCATCCGGAGGCGGTGCGTGGCGTGGTGCTGGCCGGCGGCTGCCACTTCCAGCCGCCCGCCTGGCTCGCGCTCGCCATGCCGCCCGGTGTGCCGGTGGTCGGCGACGCCCTCCGCTACACCGCGGTGCCACCGCTCGGCCGCGCGCTCGCGCCGCGCGTGATCCGCCGCCTCTTCGCGCCGCAGCCCGTGCCGGCCGCCTTCCTGGAGGGCTTTCCGGTCAGCATGGCGCTACGCCCCTGGCACCTGCGCGCGAGCGGGGAGGAGGCGATGCGCCTGCCGGCCGAGATCGCCGCCCTCTCGCCCCGCTACGGCGCCATCCGGGTTCCCGTCGCTATCCTGGCCGGTGCGGACGACCAGCTGGTGGACACCGAGGCGAACTCCGTCCGGCTGCACGGGACGATCCCCGGCAGCACGCTGACGCTGATCCCCGGCGCCGGCCACATGGTCCACCACGCCGCGCCCGAGGTGCTGGTCGCCCGCATCGCGGAGCTGGCCTGAACCGGGCTACTGTCGCCTGATGTCCGAGGAAGCGCGTCGCCACGCACCTGCCACCGCCCGCAACCGCGATGTGCTGCTCGACGTGCTGCGCCGCGTCCTTCCGGCCCGGGGCGTCGTGCTGGAGGTCGCGGCCGGCACGGGTGAGCACGCCGCCCACTTCGCGCCGCACTTCCCGGCGCTGACCTTCCAGCCCACCGATCCCGACGCCGAATCGCGCGCCAGCATCGATGCCTGGGCGGGAGGCCAGGCGAACATCCGGCCCGCCCTCGCCCTGGACGCCGGCTCGGAGGCGTGGCCGGTGCAGGCGGCGGATGCGGTGCTGTGCGTGAACATGATCCACATCGCCCCCTGGGAGGCGGCGATGGGCCTGGTGCGCGGCGCCGCGCGCATCCTGCCGCCCGGCGGGCCGCTGGTCCTCTACGGACCGTTCCGGCGCGGGGCGCGGCACACGGCGGAGAGCAACGCCGAGTTCGACGCCGCGCTCCGCGCCCGCGACCCGGCCTGGGGCGTGCGCGACCTGGAGGAGGTGGCCGCGCTGGCCGCCCGGCACGGCTTCGGGCCGCCGGACGTCACGGAGATGCCGGCCAACAACCTGACCGTGGTGTTCCGCATGCCGGGCCCGGCCTCAGGCTGACCGCGGTCAGCCCGCCCTGGAAGGGGACCGGAACCGGCGCGCGGACTCGCGCGGGTTGCTTAGAAGGCCAGCGGCACCGCCCGCACCACCAGCGGCAGCGCGCGCACAGCAGCCAGCACCTGGTCCGGCACCGGCCCGTCCAGCCCGACGAGGCAGATCGCATCGCCCCCCGGCGCGTTGCGGCCGAGGTGGAAGGTGGCAATGTTGATCCCCGCCTCGGCCAGCAGCGTGCCGAAGCGCCCGATGAAGCCGGGCCGGTCCTGGTTCGTGACGTAGAGCATGTGCGGCGCGAACTCCGCCTCCACCGCGATGCCCTTGATCTCGACCAGGCGCGGCCGGCCGTTGCCAACCAGCGTGCCGGCGATGGAGCGCGTGAAGCCCTCGGCCTCCACCGTCACGCGCAGCAGCGTGGCATAGTCGCCGCTCCGCTCCACCACCGTCTCCGCGACCTCGATCCCCCGCTCGCGCGCCAGCACCGGCGCATTGACCATGTTCACCGCGCCCATCATCGGCGAAAGCACGCCGGCCAGCGTCGCGGCGGTCAGCGGCCGCCGGTTCAGCTCCGCCACCTGCCCCTCGTACTCGACGTGGATTGCCCGCACGGCGCCGTGCTGCGCCGTGGTGAGCTGTCCCGCCATGCCGCCGAGCAACCGAGCGAGTTCCATGTAGGGGCGGAGCCTGGGTGCCTCCTCCGCCGAGACGGAAGGCATGTTGATGGCGTTGGACACGGCGCCGGAAAGCAGGAAGTCCGACATCTGCTCGGCGATCTGCAGCGCCACCTTCTCCTGCGCCTCGGCGGTGGCGGCGCCGAGATGCGGCGTGCAGACCACGTTCTCGAGGGCAAAGAGCGGGCTTTCGGTCGCTGGCTCCGTCTCGAAGACGTCGAGCGCGGCGCCTGCGAGGTGCCCCTCGCGCAGCGCATCCGCCAGCGCCACCTCGTCCACCAGCCCGCCGCGTGCGCAGTTCACGATCCGCGCACCGCGCTTCATCGCCAACAGGCGCTCGCGAGAGAGGATGTTGCGCGTCTGCTCCGTCATCGGCGCATGGAGGGAGACGACATCGGCGCGGGCGAGCAGCGCGTCGAGCTCGACCTTCTCCGCCCCGATCTCCGTCGCGCGGCGCTCCGACAGGAAGGGGTCGTAGGCGATGACGCGCATGCCGATGCCCGCGGCCTTCTGCGCGACGATCGAGCCGATGTTGCCCGCGCCCACAAGCCCGAGCGTCTTGCCCGTCAGCTCGGTGCCCATGAAGCGATTCTTCTCCCACTTCCCGGCCTTGGTGGAGGCCGAGGCCTCCGGGATCTGGCGGGCGAGGGCGAACATCATCGCGATCGCATGCTCGGCCGTCGTGATGGCGTTGCCGTGCGGCGTGTTCATCACGACGACCCCGCGCGCGGTGGCCGAGGTGACGTCCACGTTGTCCACGCCGATGCCGGCGCGGCCCACCACACGCAGGCGCGGCGCGGCGTCCAGCACCTCGCGGGTCACCTTGGTGGCGCTGCGCACCGCGAGGCCATCGTACTCGCCGATGATGGCGCGGAGCTCCGCCGGCGGGAGGCCGGTCTTCACGTCCGCCTCGATCCCGCGCTCGCGGAAGATGGCGACCGCGGCGGGCGAGAGCTTGTCGGCGATGAGAACGCGCGGCGCCATCACGCAGCCCTCCGGCTCATCTCGGACTCGACCTCGGCAAAGGCCCATTCGAGCCAGGGAAGCGCGGCCTCGATGTCCGCGGTCTCGACCGTCGCCCCGCCCCAGATGCGCAGGCCCGGCGGCGCGTCGCGGTAGGCGGCGGCATCGAGAGCGACACCCTCCTTCTCCAGCAGCGCGGCGAGGCGCTTCGCCGCGGCCGCCTGGCCCTCGGCGTCCAGCGCCGTGAACCAGGGCGCCACGATCTTCAGGCAGATCGAGGTGCAGGAGCGCGTGGCCGGATCCTCCGCCAGGAAATCCGCCCAGGGCGTGCGCGCGACCCAGGCGGCGATGGCGGCAAGGTTCGCCTCGGACCGCGCGACGAGCCCGTCGAGGCCGCCGACGGACTCCGCCCAGCGCAGCCCGTCCACCGCGTCCTCGACCGCCAGCATCGACGGCGTGTTGATCGTCTCGCCGCGGAAGATGCCCTCGTTGACCTTTCCATCCTTGGTCATGCGGAAAATCTTGGGCAGCGGCCAGGCGGGCTTGTGGGATTCGAGCCTGGCGACGGCGCGCGGCGAGAGCGCGAGCATGCCGTGCGCCGCCTCGCCCCCCAGCACCTTCTGCCAGGACCAGGTCACGACATCGAGCCGGTCCCAGGGCAGGCGCATGGCGAAGGCCGCCGAGGTGGCGTCGCAGATGGCCAGCCCCTCGCGATCCGGCGCGATCCACTCGCCATCCGGCACGCGGACGCCGGAGGTGGTGCCGTTCCAGACGAAAACGACATCGCGCGCCCAGTCCACGGTACTGAGGTCCGGCAGGCGGCCATAGGGGGCGGAGAGCACGCGCGCGTCCGCCAGCCGCAACTGCTTCTGAACGTCCGTCGCCCAGTCCTTCGAGAAGGCCTCCCACACCGGGAGGTCCACGCCGCGCGGCCCGAGCAGCGACCAGAGCGCCATCTCGACGGCCCCAGTGTCGGAGGCCGGCACGATGCCGAGCCGCCAATCGGCTGGCATGCCCAGGATGGCCTTCGAGCGGTCGATCACCTCGGCCAGCCGCGCCTTCGGCTCCTTGGCGCGATGGCTGCGGCCGAGCATGGCGCCCGACAGCGCGTCGAGCGTCCAGCCGGGACGCTTCGCACAGGGGCCGGAGGAGAATCGGGGATTGGCCGGCCTGGTGGCCGGGCGGGTGTTCGCGGTCATGCTGCTCCCTTCCAGAAGCGGATGCGCCCCGTTGGGGGGGCGTGGCCCGCCCCGAGGATTAGCGGGCGGGCCGGGAGCGGGCAAGCGCCGGGGTCAGCGGCGCAGGGCGGCCCGAAAGGCAGGCTTGTCGAGCAGCACGTCCACCGCCTCGCTCATGGCGCGGGTCGCGACGGCGCGCAGGTCGTCGACCGAAGCGAATACGCCGGTCTGCAGGGAGAGCAGGCTGCCATCCACCTGGTAGGCGCGGTGGCGGTCGCGCCAGACCTCGCGCCCCGTGGTCCGGTCCACGAGCACGGCGGTGAAGTCGGCCGTCGCCTCCCGCCGCACATACTGGTTGGCGTTGAACTCGTGGATCGTGATGTTGAGGGCGTGGCGCGGCTGCCCGCCGCCCTGGAGCCCGCGCGCCGCCAGCCCCTCCGCGAAGGCCTGGCCCACCACCTGGTCGATCGGCCGGTCCGCGTTGAGGGCGCGCACGGGGTTGCCATAGCCGCCGCGGATCGTGCCGATCCAGGTCGCGTCCTCCCGCCCCGTGGTCCGCTGGTTCGACACCTGGCCGACCGCCACGGGCCGCGGCGCCTCGGCGCGCTGCACCGCAACGGTGGGGCTGTAGGCAACAGGGGCCTGGGTGGTGCCGCAGGCGGCGAGGAGCAGGATCGGGAGGAGGAGCAGCTTGCGCATCAGGTGACCCGGGATGTTTCGGCGGCGGCAGTCTCGGTCGATGCCGCGCGCATGGCAACGCCGCCGCTACGTCTCCGCCCGCGTGAAGGCTCCCGACAGCGCCATGCTGGCCGTCCTCACGGCGACATGGCCGGTCACGGCGGTGGCAAAGAGCAGCGCGGACCAACCGAGCGCCGGGTGGAAGCCGGTGGCCATGACGAGCACCGCGAAGGCGGCGGAGGGGAAGGTCAGCCCCCACCAGGGCAGCCCGAAGGGCGCCCGGGCGATCTCGCCGGCAAGGGACAGGAGGGCGGCTGTCACCAGCACCGCCACGCCCGTCAGCGCCAGCACCGGCCCGCGCGCATCAGGCGCCAGCGCCATCAGCGCCAGCGCGCCGACGGTGGGCGGCGCCACCAGGATGGCGATGCTGGGCAGCAGCGGCGCCGGCAGTGGCGGCCCCGCGAGCAGCCGCTGGAGCAGCAGCGGCATCACCGCCAGCCAGAGCACCAGCCCCACGCCGAACATCGCCCAGGACGCGTCCGGAAAGCCCATCGGCGCCCCGAAGACAGGCGCCAGTATGTTGCCGACGAAGGGGATCAGCAGGGGCGGCGCCAGCATCGCGACCTCCCCCCGCCCGCCCAGGATCCGCCGCAGCAGCCACATGGCGATCAGCAGGTGCAGCGCGACGGAGACGCCCCACGCCGCCTGCGCCATCACCGGCGCGTAGGGCCAGAGCGCGGCGGACACCAGCATCAGTCCGATCGTCCCGGCCGCCAGGAAGGGGGCACGCACCGGATGCCGGAGATCCGCCCGGAGCGCCGCCGGGTGGCGAAGGGCGCGCAGCGCATGCAGCGCAACCAGCGTCAGCCAGGCGAACACCATCAGCGCCAGCATGGCCTCTCCGATCAGGGCCGGCACGCCAAGCGATGTGGAGGCCTGCCGCCAGGCGAGGCCCACCCCGCCGAGGCCCATGGGCACAGCCAGCAGCGGCAGAGGCAGGTGCGAAAGGCTGCCCGCCGCGGCCGGCGGCGGGAGCGTGACGTTCAAAGCTCCGCCTCGCCCTTCAGGACGTGCACGCAGCCGCCCGCCACGGCGGCGCGGATGCCCCTGTCCGTCTGCCAGGCCGAGGTGCGGAGCAGGCTCGGCCGGCCCATCTCCACGCCCTGCACGATGTCCCACTCGGCGCATTCCTGCCCCGAGAGGCGCAGCAGCAGTGCGGCGAGCGGCGTCGCCGCGCTGCCGGTGGCCGCGTCCTCGACGGTGCCCGAGAGGGGGGAGAACATGCGCGCGCGCAGCCGCGCCCCGTCCCGCGCGTAGAGGTAGATCGGCAGCCGCCCCGGGCCGAGTTCCGGCACCCCTGGCGCCGCGCGGCGAAAGGCGGCGAGATCCGGCACGGCGCGCGGCAGCGCATCCGGCGCGACCTCGGCGATGACGAAGCTGTTGCCGACCGAGGCGACGATGGGCCGGTGCGCCCCGGTCAGCAGCGCGGAGGGCGGGAGCCCGACGCATGCCGCCACCAGCTCCGGCGCGACCTCCGCCCCCGTCGAGAGCGGCTGCGGCGCGGAGATGCGCGCGCCCGTGACCGCGCCACCCTCGCGCAGGACCCGGACCTCAACCAGGCCGGCGATCTCCTCGAACAGCAGCAGCCCGCCGCTGTCGCGCCCCTCCTGCGCCAGCACCCAGCCGGTGCCGACATTCGGGTGGCCGGCGAAGGGCATTTCGGCCGTGCGATTGAAGATGCGCACGCGCGCCGTGTGCGCCGGGTCCGAGGGCGGCAGGACGAAGGTGGTCTCGGACAGGTTGAACTCGGCCGCGAGCGCCTGCATCTCGGCGTCCGCCAACCCCTCGGCATCGGGGAACACCGCGAGCGGGTTGCCGCCGAAGCGCGTGTCGGTGAACACGTCGACGGTCACGAAGCGGTAGCGGCGCGTCATCGCAGGCCCTCCAGCCGCGCGGGATCCAGCGTGACCGCATGGTTGAGCGGCCCATGCCCGTGGCCGAGGCCCGGCGCCGCCGCGATCGCCGCGCGCACATAGGCCCTGGCGCGGAGCACGGCGTCCCGCAGCCCCATGCCCTGGGCGAGGGCGGCCGCGATGGCGGAGGCGAGCGTGCACCCGGTGCCGTGGGTGGAGCGGCTTTCGATGCGCGGCGCCTCGAACGCCTCCATCCCGTCGGCCGTCGCCAGCAGGTCCGTCACGACCGGGCCGTCGAGATGCCCGCCCTTCAGCAGCACGGCGCGCACCCCTGCGCCGAGCAGCCGGTCCGCCGCGCGGCGCATGTCGTCCACGCCGGCGATGCGCAGGCCGGACAGCGCCTCCGCCTCCGGCAGGTTCGGCGTGATGACGGCGGCCAGCGGCAGCAGCCGTGCGCGCAGCGTCTCCACCGCCTCCGGCGCCAGCAGCGGGTGCCCACCCTTGGCGACCATCACCGGGTCCGCCACCAGCGGGACGCCCGGCGCATGCGCCTCGACCGCGTCGCACACCGCCCCGATCGTCGGCGTGTCGGCCAGCATGCCGGTCTTGAGGCAGTCGGCACCGATGTCATCCAGCACCACGCGCATCTGGTCACGGATGAATTCGGGCGCGATGCCCAGCACGCCGTGCACGCCGCGCGTGTCCTGCGCCGTCAGCGCGGTGATCGCCGTCATGGCGAAGGCGCCCATCGCCGTGACGGCCTTGATGTCCGCCTGGATGCCAGCGCCGCCGCCGCTGTCGGAGCCGGCGCAGATCAGGACGCGCCCCCTCATGCCGCGGCAGCGCGCGCGCGGATCACCGCCGCCAGGCCCTCGACCGTCTCGGCCACGTCGCGCTCCTGCTCCGCCTCTGCCATCACGCGGATCAGCGGCTCGGTGCCCGAGGCGCGGATGAGGACGCGGCCGCGCGTGCCGAGCCGCGCCTCCGCCTCCCGGATCGCCTGCACCACCGCCTCGTCGCCGAGCGGCGAGCGGCCGTTGTAGCGCACGTTGACCAGCCGCTGCGGCAGCGGCTCGAAGCGGCGGCACACCTCAGAGGCCGGGCGCCCCTCCTCGACCAGCAGGGCCAGCACCTGCAGCGCCGCGACAAGGCCGTCGCCCGTCGTCGCGAAGTCCGACAGGATCATGTGCCCGGACTGCTCGCCGCCCAGGTTGCAGCCCGCCTCGCGCATGCGCTCCGCCACGTAGCGGTCGCCGACCTTCGTGCGCTCGAGCCGCAGGCCGAGCCCTTCCAGGTGCCGCTCGAGGCCGAGGTTCGACATGACGGTGGCCACCACCGCGCTGCCCTGCAGCCGCCGCTGGCGGTGCCAGGACCCGGCGATCAGGGCCAGGATCTGGTCGCCATCCACCACGCGGCCACGCTCGTCGATGAGCACGAGCCGGTCCGCATCGCCATCGAGCGCGATGCCAAGGTCGGCGCGACGCTCGCGCACGATCTCGGCCAGGCGCGCCGGAGCCGTGGCGCCGCACTGGAGGTTGATGTTCAGGCCATCCGGCGCGACGGCGACGGGCACGACCTCCGCCCCCAGCTCCCAGAGCACGGTGGGCGCGACCTTGTAGGCGGCGCCATTCGCGCAATCCACGGCGACGCGCAGCCGCTCCAGGTTCAGGCCCTTCGGGAAGCTTGCCTTCGCGGCCTCCACGTAGCGGCCCGGCGCGTCCTCCAGCCGCGCGGCGCGGCCGAGCTTCGCGGGCGGGGCGAGGCCGGCATGGAGGTCCGGCGCCTCCATCAGCGCCTCGATCTCCACCTCCTGCGCGTCCGACAGCTTCAGCCCGTCCGGGCCGAAAAGCTTGATGCCGTTGTCCTCGAACGGGTTATGGGAGGCGGAGATCATCACGCCGAGGTCGGCGCGCAGCGACCGCGTGAGCATGGCGATCGCCGGCGTGGGCATGGGCCCCACGAGCTGCACGTCCATGCCGGCGCCGATGAAGCCCGCGGTCAGCGCGGGTTCCAGCATGTAGCCCGACAGGCGCGTGTCCTTGCCGATCACCACCCGGTGCCGGTGCGTGCCCCGGTTGAAGTACCGCCCGGCGGCCTGGCCCAGGCGCAGGGCCGTGCCCGCATCCATGGGCGGCCGGTTCGCGGTGCCGCGTATACCGTCTGTGCCGAAGAGTTTTCGCGGGTGGGTCATGGCCTTGGGGGAAACGAGGATGGCGGGGGGATCATCGGTCTACCCCTCCGCCTCGCCCTCGTCCACGCCTGCCGAGTCGCAGGCGCGCATGACCGCCAGCGCCTGCACGGTCTCCGCCACGTCGTGCACGCGCAGCACCCGCGCGCCGCGCGCCGCCGCGGCCAGCGCCGCCGCGACGCTGCCGATCACGCGGCCCGCGGGCACCTCCTCACCCGTCAGATCCCCAATGAAGCGCTTGCGGGAGGCGCCGAAGACGACCGCGCAGCCGATGCCGTGCAGGATTGGCAGGCGGTCCACCAATTCCAGGTTATGTGCCGCGCGCTTGCCGAAGCCGATCCCCGGGTCGACCGCGATGCGGTCCCGTGGGATGCCGGCGGCTTCGCAGGCAGCGACGCGGGCGGCCAGGAAGCGCGCCACCTCCACCGCCACGTCGCCGTAGCGCGGGTCGGCCTGCATGGTGCGCGGGTCGTCGCCGAGCATGTGCATCAGCACGACGCCCACCTCCGACCGCGCGACTACCCCCATTGCCTCCGGGTCATGACGCAGGGCGGAGACGTCGTTGACGATTTCCGCCCCTGCCTCGATCGCGGCGCGCATGATGGCTGCGCTGCGCGTGTCCACGCTGACCGTCGTGGCCTTTGCAAGCTCCCGAATCACGGGCACGACGCGCCGCGCCTCCTCCTCGGGCGGCACCGGCACGGCGCCGGGGCGCGTGCTCTCACCGCCCACGTCGAGGAGGTCCGCGCCCGCCTCCAGCATGGCATGGCCGGCGGCGACTGCGGCGCCCGGGTCGAAATGCCGCCCCCCATCGGAGAAGCTGTCGGGCGTCACGTTCACGATGCCCATGACGAGCGGCCGCTCCTCCGGCAATCCGAGGAAGGCGGCGGGCGGGCGGGCCAGCGCAAGCGCAGCGTCCCGCCACGGCTCCGGCACGTCGCCGAGGGCGAGCGCGGCAGCCGGCGCGCCGGGGCCGATCAGCCGGACCATGCAGAAGGCCGCGGGGCCGCCGGCCAGTGGCAAGGCGAGGTCGGCCTGGATGGCCTCCTCGGCGGCACGGCCCTGCAGGATGCCGACGGGCTCGACCCAGCGGTCCATGCGCGACTCCAAAAAAAGAACCCGGGGGAACTGAGTTCCCCCGGGCCCTCTCCGTCAATAGGCGCCGCGCGTCAGGTGCCGGGTGCCGGGGCGAAGCCGCCGGGACCCGTGCTCGGCCGCGGGTTGGGTCGCCCAGCCGTCGGCACGCTGCCGCGGCCGGCGGGCGTCGGCTCGTCGGGGCGGACGCGCACCACCGGCTCGCCGCGGATGACCAGACGGATCTCGTCGCCAGAGAGCGTCTCGTGCTCGAGCAGCCCCTTGGCCAGCAGGTGCAGCTCGTCGATGTTCTCCGACAGCACCTGCTTCGCCCGCGCATAGGCGCCGTCGATGATGTCGCGGATCTCGGCGTCGATCTGGCGCGCCGTCTCCTCGGAGATGTTCTTGCTCTGCGTCACGGAGTGACCCAGGAACACCTCCTGGTCGTTCGACCCGTAGGCGATCATGCCGAGCCGCTCGCTCATGCCCCATTCGGTCACCATCCGGCGGGCCTGGTCGGTCGCCATCTTGATGTCGCCCGAGGCGCCGTTCGAAACCTTGTCCGCCCCGAAGATCAGCTCCTCCGCCACGCGCCCGCCCATGGCCATCGCAAGCTCCGACTTCAGCTTGGACTTGTGCTTGGAGTAGCGGTCGCCCTCCGGCAGGGACATCACCAGGCCGAGCGCCCGGCCACGCGGGATGATGGTGGCCTTGTGGACCGGGTCGCACTCCGGCTCATGCAGGGCGACCAGCGCATGGCCTGCCTCGTGGTAGGCGGTCATGCGCTTCTCGGCCTCGCTCATCACCAGTGAGCGCCGCTCGGTGCCCATCAGCACCTTGTCCTTGGCCTGCTCGAACTCCTGCATGCCCACCGTGCGGCGGCCGGTGCGGGCCGCGAGCAGCGCCGCCTCGTTCACCAGGTTGGCCAGGTCGGCGCCGGAGAAGCCCGGCGTCCCGCGCGCGATGATCTTCGGGTCCACGTCGGAGGCGAGCGGCACCTTCCGCATGTGCACGCGCAGGATCTTCTCCCGCCCGTTCACGTCCGGGTTCGGCACCACGACCTGCCGGTCGAAGCGGCCCGGGCGCAGCAGCGCGGGGTCGAGCACGTCGGGGCGGTTCGTCGCCGCGATGATGATGACGCCCTCGTTCGACTCGAAGCCGTCCATCTCCACGAGCATCTGGTTCAGCGTCTGCTCGCGCTCATCGTTGCCACCGCCCAAGCCGGCACCACGGTGGCGGCCGACTGCGTCGATCTCGTCGATGAAGATGATGCAGGGCGCGTTCTTCTTGCCCTGCTCGAACATGTCGCGCACGCGGCTGGCGCCGACGCCCACGAACATCTCGACGAAGTCGGAGCCCGAGATGGTGAAGAAGGGCACGTTCGCCTCGCCCGCGATGGAGCGCGCAAGCAGCGTCTTGCCTGTGCCCGGGGGACCCACCAGCAGCACGCCCTTCGGGATCTTGCCGCCCAGGCGCTGGAATTTCTGGGGGTCACGGAGGAAGTCGACGATCTCTTCGAGTTCGCCCTTGGCCTCGTCGATGCCGGCCACGTCCTCGAAGGTCACGCGTCCCTGCTTCTCGGTCAGCAGCTTCGCCTTGGACTTGCCGAAGCCCATGGCGCGCCCGCCGCCGCCCTGCATCTGACGCATGAAGAACACCCACACGCCGATCAGCAGGAGCATCGGGAACCAGGAGAGGAGGTAGTGGAAGAGCGGGTTGACGTCGCTCTCCTCCGGCCGCGCGACCACGCGCACGCCCTTCTCCGTCAGGCGGCCGACGAGTGCCGGGTCCTCCGGCGTGTAGGTCTGGAAGGTGCGCCCGTCGGACAGCTGCCCGGTCACGGTGCGACCCTGAATCACCACGTCCCGCACGTGGCCGGCGCCGACCTCGTTGAGGAAGTCGGAATAGGCGACCTGCTGCGCGCCCCTCGTGGTCGTGCCAGAGGGCTGGAAGAGATTGAACAGCGCCACCAGCAGCAACGCCACGATCACCCAGAGCGCCAGGTTACGGCCGAAATTGTTCACCTTGGCTTTCCCGTCTCCACATCGGCCCTGCCGATGACGCGCCCGCCGCCCAGGACCGGGCCGGCGTCGCGCCCAGCATAGATAGGGTGCCCGCGCCAGCCTTCCACGTCAGCCCCGACAACCCGTCTGGAACGGACGATCAGGGCAGCGGTCCCCCTTCCGGCGCGAACGTGATCCGGAAGGCCGTGGACATCCAATCCTCACGATAGACCACGCCGGGCACCGCCACCAGCATCCCGTCGCGGCGCACCGCCGGCAAGGCCTGCCACGCTGCGGAGGGCAGCCAGGACGGCCTCGCCGGGCGGGCTCCCGGGGCTGATCCCGGGCCGAGCGCGCCGATCTCGTACCCTGCTGCACCTGGCCCCTCCAGGCGGAAGCGGCCGTCCCAGACGGCTCCGGCCCGGGCCGGTACGGGGGGCACCATCGCCGTTGCCTCCCGGATGGCGAGCAGCAGTTGCCCCGCACGCAGCAGCCGCGCCCCGCCCAGCGTGCCCTTCCCCCGCGCGAGCAGGGCCGCGACGCCCTCACGGGGCGGCGCGTAGCGCGCGCCGGCAACCAGCCGCAGCAGCGCCGCAAGCGCGGCGACCGCCACCCCGTCATGCCCAAGCGCCACCGGGTCGAGCCGGGCGAAGCCCTCCGGGTAGATCGAGGCCGCGGAGGACAGCCGCGCCGCGACGCCGGCCTCCGCCCGGTCACGGCGGGCCGCGAAGCGACCGGCGGCGGAGGCCAGGCCCGCGACGGCAGCGCCCTTCCCGTCCGGGTCGCCGAGGGCGGCGCGCAGCCGCACGCGGGTGAAGCGCGGGTCCCGGTTGGACGGATCGCGGAACGGCGTCACGGCGAGGGCGCGGAGCGTCGCCTCCAGCCGGGCAGGCGGGACATCGAGGAGCGGCCGCAGGATCAGCGCCTCCGCCGCCGCGCGCACCGGTGCCATGGCGGCGAGCCCGGCATCCGCGCTGCCGGCCAATGCCCGCAGCAGCACCGTCTCGGCCTGGTCTCCGCGGTGATGGCCGAGCAGAAGCCAGGGGGCACCCAGGGCCGCGCAGGCGTCGAGCAGCGCACCCAGCCGTGCGTCGCGAGCCCGCCTCTGCAGGGCCGGTCCCTGCGGCACGGCCAGCCGCACCACGCGGGACTCGATGCCCCGCACATGCAGGCATGCCCGCACGGCCTCGGCCTCCGCAGCGCTGTCGGACCGCAGGCCATGGTCCGCCACGACGGCAACCAGCCTGCCGCCCTGCGCCCGCGCCCAGCCATGCGCCAGCAGCGCAAGAGCAAGGCTGTGCGGCCCGCCGGACACGCCCGCCACGAGCCGCGGCGCCGCGCCGAACGGCCCGAGCGGCGCCATGCACGCCGCGAACTCCGTCGCGCCGACCGGCCCTTCGGTCAGGCGCGGCCGCTCAGCGGCACTGCGCGCGGCGCCGCGTTTCCGCGGCACGGTCCGCCACGGCGCCCGACAGGTTCGGGAACTGGGAGCGCAACTGGTTGAGCTGCGCGCAGGCGTCCCCCGCGTTGCCAAGCCCGACCAGCGCATTGGCGATGCCCAGCATCGCCTCCGGCGCCCGGCCAGACTGGCGGTTCGCACGGAAGGCATCGTCATAGGCGACCGCGGCACCGGCGAAGTCCCGCCGGCCGGAGAGCGCATCGCCAAGCAGGATCTGCGCGTCCTGCCGCCGCGCCGGATCGCGAGACGCGATGACCTCGCGCGCCGCCGCCTCGGCCGACTGGAACTCCCGCCGGGACAGCGCCGCCTGGCCCTCGGCCAGCGCGCGCTGCGGCGGGCGTGGCCCGGCGGCAGCGGCCGGGGCGGCCGGCGTGGCGGGTGCCGCCGGGCGGGCGGCCGGGGCCGCCTGCTGGCCGCGCTCCTCCACCGCGCGGAGACGGAAGTCGAGGTCGCCCTCCAGCTTCTCGACGCGCTGGCGGAGCTGCTGTTCCCGGAATTCGGCCTGCTCGGCGCGACCGCGCACGCTGCGCAACTCCTGCTCCAGCACCGAGACGCGGTCCAGCAGCTGCCCGAGAAGCTCCGCCTGCGGCGCCTGACCCACGGCGGGCGCGCGCTGCGGGGCACCGAGAGCGCTGCCGCCGCCCGGCACCGGCGCGGACAGGCCTCCACGGCGCAGCACCTCGATCTCCTGCCGGAGCTGGAGGATCTGGTTCTGCAGGGCGATGCCCTCCCGCGTCTCCACCTGCGCCAGGGTGCCGGTGGCCGAGAGGCCGAGGATCAGCGCCCCCGCGGCAAGCGGCAGGCGAAGGCGGGAGAGGATGGTTCGCATGGCATGACCTTATACCAGGCCGGCGCGTGGAGGCGACGCGGCAAGCGGGCACGCCGCATTGGGGACGCACCGTCGGGAATGAACGGAAACGGCCGGAGGTTGCCCCCCGGCCGTCCCGCAATGCGCCCCGGCCCAGCCGGCAACGCCTTCAGACCCGAGGGGTCAGCGCACCACCGTCACGGCGCGGCGGTTCTGCGCCCAGGCCGTCTCGTCGGAGCCGAGCGCCGCAGGGCGGTCCTTGCCGTAGGAGATGGTGGAGATGCGGCTGCTGGCCACGCCGTTGGCGACGAGTACGTCGCGCGCCGCGTTGGCGCGGCGCTGGCCGAGCGCCAGGTTGTACTCGCGCGTGCCACGCTCGTCCGCATGGCCCTCGACCGCCACCTGCACCTGCGGGAAGCGGCCCATCCAGGCGGCCTGACGGTCGAGCACGGGGCGCTGGTCGCCGCGAATCGTGCTGCGGTCGGTGTCGAACAGGACGCGGTCGCCGACATTGGCCACCAGGTCCTCCTGGCTCCCCGGACGCGGGCCGGCCGCGGTCGCGGCGCCGGCGCCGGCGGTGTTCGCATCCTGCTCCGTCCCGCTGCTGCACGCGGCGAGGAGTGCGAGGGCGGCCGCCCCGATCAGCTTCACATACATCGCGTTCAAATCCCCTTCTTCCTGGTCCCGACTGCAAGACGCCACAACGCGACGCCAGGCCGGCCCCGGCTGCCGGTCCGGCAGGCCAGGATGTCCGTCCCCGTCCCGCCGGGCCGGGGATCGAGGCGCGGCGTTACAACCCCGATCCGGTCCGGTCAAGATTCGGTGTACACCGGAACACACGGATAGGTTGTACTTTCCCATCTGCCACCGCATTCGATGCAGAACTGTGCCTTTGCTGCATCAATCGTGGCCGGCAGGTCAGCCGAGCAGCGGCGACCAAGCCGGGTCCGAGGCGTCGGTCGGCGTGACCATCTGCCGCTCGTTGAACCCGGCAATGTCGATCTGCGCGAGCCGCGAGGTGTAGCCCCCGCCCCGCGCGTCGCGCGCCTGCGTCTCCCGGTAGAAGGCGAGCACGCGGCCATTCGGCGCGAAGGTCGGCCCCTCCATCGCCCAGCCCTCGGACAGGATCCGCTCGCCCGAACCGTCCGGACGCATCACGCCGATCGCGAACTGCCCGCCGGAGATGCGGGTGAAGGCGATCAGGTCGCCGCGTGGCGACCAGACCGGCGTGGCGTAGCGCCCGTTACCGAAGGAGATGCGGCGCGCATTCCCGCCATCAGCCCCCATGACATACAGCTGCTGGTCGCCGCCCCGGTCGGAGTTGAAGACGATCTGCGTCCCGTCCGGCGAGTAGCACGGCGAGACGTCGAGCGCGCCGCCCGAGGTGAGCTGCCGCTGCTGCCGCGACGCCAGGTCCACCAGGTAGATGTTCGAATCCCCGCCGCGCGCCACCGACATGACAACGCCACGGCCATCAGGCGAGAAGCGCGGGGAGAAGGTCATGCCCTGGAAGTTGCCGAGCACCTGCTGCCGGCCGGAGTCGAGGTCGTAGAGGTGGACCCGCGGCTCGTTGCGGTTGTACGACATGAAGGCGATCTGGCGCTGCGTCGGGTGGAAGCGCGGCGTCAGCGCCTGGAAGGAACCGTCCGTCAGGAAGCGGTGGTTCTCGCCGTCCTGGTCCATGATGGCGAGCCGCCGGGTGCGGCGGTCGCGCGGGCCGCTCTCGGCGATGTAGACGATCTGCGTGTCGAAGTAGCCCTTCTCGCCCAGCAGGCGCTCGTAGATCACGTCGGAGATCAGGTGCGCGATGCGCCGCCACTGCGCGGCCGGCGCGGTGAAGGCGGTGCCCTGGATCTGCGCCTCGGGCAGCACGTCCCAGAGGCGGAACTCGACGCGCAGGCGGTCCCCGCTCGAATCCACCCGGCCTGTGACGAGCGCCACCGCGCCGATCACCCGCCAGTCCTGGAAGCGCGGCGTGGCGGCGGCGGCCTCGGCGGACTGGATGAAGGCGGCGCGCTCCACTGGGCGGAACAGGCCGGAATTGCGCAGGTTGTTGGCGATGACGCGGCTGATGGCGGCGCCCAGCCGCGCGCCGTCGCTGCCGGTGCCCGCCATGTCGGGGATCGCGATGGGCACCGGCTCGGTGCGGGCGCGGGTGATGTCGATCACGGTGCCGGACTGCGCTTGCGCGGCCAGGGGGGCGACGAGCGGCGTGGCGAGGATTCCGGCGGCGCCGGTGAGCAGCGAGCGGCGGTCGAGGGTCACGGGCGAAGTCTCCGGATGAAGGGCGTGGTTTGCGCTCGGCAGGGCCTTCAGCGCAAGCCGAGGG
>DASQNQ010000312.1:0-7495 GCA_035644895.1 Acetobacteraceae bacterium
CAAGAAGAAGTACGGGCAGAAGATCTCCTGGGCCGACCTCATCGTCTTCGCGGGCAATTGCGCGTTGGAGTCGATGGGCTTCAGGACCTTCGGCTTCGCCGGCGGCCGCGTGGACCAGTGGGAGCCGGGCGAGGACATCTACTGGGGCGCGGAGGACACCTGGCTGGGCGATGTCCGCTACACCGGCGACCGGCAGCTCGAGAACCCGCTCGCGGCCGTGCAGATGGGCCTCATCTACGTGAACCCGCAGGGCCCGAACGGCCAGCCGGACCCGATCGCCTCGGGCCGCGACATCCGCGAGACCTTCGCGCGCATGGCGATGAACGACGAGGAGACGGTCGCGCTCATCGCTGGCGGCCACACCTTCGGCAAGTGCCACGGCGCCGGCGACGCGGCGCATGTGGGCCGGGAGCCCGAGGCCGCGGGCATCGTGGAGCAGGGCCTCGGCTGGCGGAACAGCTTCGGCACGGGCCGCGGCCCGCACACCATCACCAGCGGCATCGAGGGCGCCTGGACCCCGACCCCGACGCAGTGGGACAACAGCTACTTCGAGACCCTGTTCGGCTTCGAGTGGGAGCTGACCAAGAGCCCGGCCGGCGCGTGGCAGTGGACGCCGACCGACCCGGCGGCCGCCAACCTCGTCCCCGACGCGCACGACCCCGCCAAGCGCCACGCGCCCATGATGACCACGGCCGACATGGCGCTGCGCATGGACCCGATCTACGGCCCGATCTCGAAGCGCTTCCACGAGAACCCGGACCAGTTCGCCGACGCCTTCGCCCGTGCCTGGTTCAAGCTGACGCATCGCGACATGGGGCCGAAGGTCCGCTACCTCGGCCCGCTCGTCCCGGCCGAGGACCTGATCTGGCAGGACCCGGTGCCGCCCGTGACGCACCCGCTCGTGGACGAGGCCGACATCGCGGCGCTGAAGGCGCGGATCCTCGGCTCCGGGCTTTCGGTCTCGCAGCTCGTCGCGACCGCCTGGGCCTCGGCCTCGACCTTCCGCGGCTCGGACCGCCGGGGCGGCGCGAACGGCGCGCGCATCCGCCTCGCGCCGCAGCGCGACTGGGAGGTGAACCAGCCAGCGCAGCTCGCCACCGTGCTGGCGAAGCTGGAGGAGATCCAGGCGGCCTTCAACGCGGAGGCGCCGGGCGGCAGGCAGGTGTCGCTCGCGGACCTGATCGTGCTCGGCGGCTGCGCGGCGGTCGAGGCGGCGGCACGCAGCGCTGGCCATGAGGTGACGGTGGCGTTCGCTCCGGGCCGCACGGATGCCACGCAGGAGCAGACGGACGTCGACTCCTTCGCGGCGCTGGAGCCGACGGCCGACGGGTTCCGCAACTACCTCCGCACCACCTACAGCATCTCGGCCGAGGAGCTGCTGGTGGACCGCGCGCAGCTGCTGACGCTGACTGCGCCGGAGATGACGGTGCTGGTCGGCGGGCTGCGCGTGCTCGGCGCCAACACGGGCCAGTCGCCGCACGGCGTGTTCACGCAGCGGCCGGGCGTTCTGACGAACGACTTCTTCGTCAACCTGCTCGACATGGGCACCGCCTGGCGCGCGACATCGGAGGCCGAGGCGGAGTTCGAGGGGCGTGACCGGCAGACGGGCGCGGTGCGCTGGACCGGCACGCGCGTCGACCTCGTCTTCGGCTCCAACTCGCAGCTCCGCGCCATCGCGGAGGTCTACGCGCAGGCGGATGCGAAGGCGAAGTTCGTGCGCGACTTCGTCTCCGCCTGGACGAAGGTGATGAACCTGGACCGCTTCGACCTCGCCTGAGGTCGGGGCGTGCCGGGATCCCGTACCGCGCGGCTGCGCGCGGTACGGGCGTCATGCTTGCCCCGGCCCCCGTATCGGACGCTAAGCTTGCCGTGCGAGCGCCGCCGGAGAGCGGCGCCGGGAGGACACGCCATGGAGCAGCTTCTCGCGAGAGGTCGCGCCGCGTCGCCCGTGTGCGCGGGGATCATCCCCCTTCGACCCCGCGTCAGGCCCCCGCCCTCCGTCACGCCCATTCGCGCACTCTATGACGACGATGGCGGCGGCCCCTCGTGGCTCGCGCGGGCGCTGGCAGGGCGCCGCATCACCTGCTCGGGGCTGCTCGGCCCGGTGCCGAGCGGCGCCGCGGGCTGGCACGCGCTCGGGGAAAATCCGGTGCTGCCCTGTCCCGCCTGCGGCGGCGATCACGCCTGGCCGGTGGGCGTCCTGGTTTTCCACACATTGGGCATGGTCCCATCCGGCGCCCCCTTCGCGGCGGCGACCGTGCAGGGCGTGCTCGACCCGGATCCGGGCGCGGGCGCGCCTGCCGGCACGCGCGGCAGGCTCACCCTTTGGGATGCGAGGATCGACACGCCCTGAGGCGGGCCGGCCTCAGCCCTTCCCGGCGCCGGGAATGGCCGCCGGTCCCACGGGTGCCGGGCCGGGATCCCGGGGCGTCTCCGCGGGCGCCTGCGCGGGCGTGCGGACGGCAGGCCCGACGGGCGCGGGGCCAGGCTGGTCCTGGGCGTGGTCAGGCGCCGCGGCTGGCTCGTCCCCGGCCGCCGTCGTGGTGGTGCCGCGTGCCGTGGTCGAGGTCATCGGGCCGTCCTCCATGGGTGCGCGACTCAACGACGCAGGCGGCCACACGTTGCGCCGCCGGCCACCGGCCCCGGCGGCTCCGGGAAGCTGCGCGCCATGCCCCGCGCGGCATTGAACCATGCCGCCTCGAAGGCAGCGGAGGGGTCGTCCGACGCCAGCACGTCCGCCAGCGCGGCGCGACCCGGATTCGACGCCAGCATGGCCTCCGTGCTGCGGAGGGCGCGCAGGTGGCGGATGTGGAGGTCGCGCAGGAGGCGAAGATGCCGGACCGCGGCCTACGCCGGGGGCCTGGGCCTCGCCGGCTCGCCGGGAGGCGTCGGCCGCATCCCTGCAGCCCGCCCGGTCAGGCCAGCCCGAGCGCCACGAACACCCGCTCCGAGGGCGGCCAGGCGGCCATGATCTGCTGACGCCAGACCACCGCCCCGGCCGCGAGCCCGAGCAGGAGAAGGATCGACGCCGCCCAGGCCGCGAGCGCGATCCGCCTCGCGCGGTCCTCGCCCGGTTCAGCCTCCCCGGCCGGCAATGGGTCGATGGGCGTGTGCTGCCGCGGGCCGCGGGCGGGCGGCGGGCGTTGCGGCGGTGGCTCATCCGCCACCACCTCCGGTGCCGTGGGCGCCGCCGCCGGGGCAGGCATGGGCGGAAAACGCTCAGGGGGTGGGCCGCCGGCGGGCACGGGCTGCGCAGCTTCCGGCGCCGTGCCGCCCGCCGCATCCGCCGGCGTGGCCTGCCATTCATGCCGGCAACGGGCGCAGCGCAGCGGCCGTGGCCCCGCGGCAAGCAGCTTGTCCGGCACCTCGTAGGTGGCCGCGCAGTTCGGGCAGGCGATCCTCATCAACCCGCAATGTGGTGCGGGACGGCCCGGCTCGGCAAGCGGTGGCGCGGCGTCCGCGGGCATGCCATCTCTCCGGCCATGGTGCGATTCGAGGCCGTGGGCCTCCGTTACGCCGGCTCGGGCGGCGGCGCGGTGCCGCGGGCGCTGTGCGATCTCTCCTTCGACCTGCCGGAGGGTTCCTTCACCTGGCTGCTCGGGCCGTCGGGGGCGGGCAAGTCCTCCGTGCTGCGCCTGATGCAGCTCGCGCTCCGCCCGACCGAGGGCGAGGTCGAGGTGCTGGGCCTCCGCACCGCGCATGCGCGCCGCGCCTCCCTCGCCCCCATCCGTCGGCGCATCGGCGTGGTATTCCAGGACTTCCGGCTGCTTCCCTACCTCTCGGCCTTCGACAACGTCGCGCTGCCGCTCCGCCTGGCCGGGCGGCCGGAGGCGTCGCTGCGCGCCGACGTCACGGAGATGCTGCGCTGGGTCGGCCTCGACGCGAAGGCCGGCGCCCTGCCCCCGGAGCTCTCGGGCGGGGAGCAGCAGCGCGTCGCCATCGCGCGCGCCGTGGTCCACCGCCCTGCCCTGCTGGTCGCCGACGAGCCGACGGGCAACCTCGATGCCCGCCAGGCCGCGCGTCTGCTCTCCCTTCTGCGGGAGATGAACCGGCTCGGCACCACGGTGGTGGTCGCGACCCATGACGACGAACTGGTGTCGCGCTTTCCCGCTCCTGCCCTGGTGCTCGAGGACGGGCGGCTGACGGAGACGCGGCTCTGATGCCCCGGCGCGGCCGGCGCTACTCGCGCGATCCCCTCGGCCTCCGGCGCGCGCTGTCCGGCTGGCTGCTGCCCGGGCTGGTGGCGGCGATGGCGCTGCTGGCGGCGCTGGCGGTCTCGGGCGCGCAGGGAGCGGCGGCGCTGTCCGCGCGCTGGCAGGCGGGCGCGGCCTCGGCGGTCACGATCCAGTTGCCGGATGCGGACCCTGCGCGCATGGCCCGCGCGCTGGCGGCGCTCCGCGCCCTGCCGCAGGTCGCGGAGGCACAGGCCGTGGACCGCGCGCGGCTGGAGGCGCTGCTCGCGCCCTGGCTCGGCACGGCGGCGCCGGTCCTGCCCCTGCCGGGAGTGATCGAGCTGCGCCTGGCGGACCTCGCCTCCGACCCCGTGCTGCTCGGCGACCGGCTTTCGACGGCGGTGCCCGGCGCGCAGGTGGAGGCGCACGGGGTCTGGGTGCAGCGCCTGGCCGTGCTGGCCCGCTCGCTGGAGGCCCTGGCGCTGGCGGTGCTGGCGCTGGTCGCGGGCGTCGCCGTTGCCGTGGTGGCCGTCGCGACCCGGGCCGGACTGGCGGCGCGGCGCGACGCGATCCAGGTGCTGCACGACCTCGGCGCGACGGATGGCGACATCGCCGGCCGCTTCGCGCGCCGGCTTGGTGTGCTGGCGGCGGGCGGCGCCGCGCTCGGCACCGTGCTGGCCGTGCCGGCGCTGGCCGTCATGGCGGACCTCGCGGCGCCCTGGGCGGGGCTGGAGGGCGGCGCGCTGGCGGCCCTGCCCTGGGGCACGCTGGTGATGCTGCCGCCGCTCGCCTTCCTCATCGGCTGGGGCACCGCGCAGGCCACGGTGCGGCGCTGGCTGCGGGCGCTGGCTTGAGGCGCCTGCTCCTCCTCGCCGGGCTGGCGGCGCTCGGGCTCGTCCTCGGCTTCATCCCCTTCCTGCAGGCGACGCTGGCCGAGCCGGAGGGCCCCGTGCAGCGGACCGACGCCATCGCCGTGCTGACCGGGGGCGCCGAGCGGGTGGAGACGGGCCTCCGCCTGCTGGAGGAGGGCGCCGCGGGGCGGCTGCTGATCTCGGGCGCGGCCGCGGGCACGACGCTCGCGGCCTTCGCGCGGGCGCACCGGCGCGACCCCGCGGCGCTGGAGGGACGCGTCGTCCTCGGCCACGCGGCCGCAACCACCCGTGGCAACGCGGCCGAGGTCGCGGGCTTCGCGCAGGCGCACGGGCTGCGCTCGGTGCGCGTGGTCACGGCCGGCTACCACATGCCCCGCGCCCTGCTGGAGCTGCGGCGCGCCATGCCGGGCATCGAGCTGGTGCCGCACCCGGTGCGCCCGGCCGCGCTGCGCGGGGCGGGGGCGCTCGGGCGGTGGCGGAGCTGGACCCTCCTGCCCGGCGAGTATTTGAAGTATCTGGCGGCAGCCGTCGGCGTCTCGCGCTTCCTGCCGGCCCTGGAGAGCTTGCAGACACGATGACCGCGCTTCGTTCGACCCTCTTCAATGCGGCCGTCTTCGTCGCGAGCTGGACCGTCATCATCGCCGCCGTGCCGACGCTGCTCGGCTCCCGCAGGGCCACGATGCGCTTCGCGCAGGCCTGGGCGCGCGTGGTGGTGACGCTGCTGCGCCGCATCTGCGGCATCCGGGTGGAGGTGCGCGGGATGGAGCACGTCCCGGCCGGGGCCTGCGTGATCGCGGCGAAGCACCAGTCGGCCTTCGACACCATCATCTGGCACGCCCTGCTGCCGGACGCCGCCTATGTGTTGAAGGCGGAGCTGCTTCGCATCCCGCTCTTCGGGCCGCTGGCGCGGCACGCGGAGATGATCCCGGTGGACCGGGCGGGCGGTGGCGGCGCCCTGCGCCGGATGCTGCGCGCGGCGGAGGCGGCGCTGGCCAAGGGGCGCCAGGTGGTGATCTTCCCGGAGGGCACGCGGACCGCGCCGGGAGAGCGCGTGCCCTACCAGCCGGGCGTGCTCGCCATCGCGGCCGCGACCGACGCGCCCGTGGTGCCGGTGGCGACCGACAGCGGCCGGCTCTGGGGCCGCCGGGCCTTCCTCAAGCACCCTGGCGTGATCCGCATCGTGGTCATGCCACCCCTCCCGGCAGGCCTCGGCCGCGCGGCGCTGCACAAGGCGCTGGAGACCGCGATCGAGGAGGAGTCGGCGCGGCTGCTCGCGGAGCCTGTGGATAAACTTGTTCACTAACCCTTCGCACAATGGCGCAGACTCGCCCGGCAAACCGCTGATCCGGCACGGAATCCCCGAGGCCCGATGACCTCGCCCGAAGCATCATCCACAGCCTCTGCGAAGGTAAGTATTTGTTTTTACTCGGCGTCACCCGTCGGGACGGGGTGTGCCTCGGACGTTCCCGGCGTCCCGGACGGGCGCGGCGCATCCTGCGGTGCGGCATCCTGTGGACAATCTTCCCCGCCCTCCGGCAGCAGCGCGACGATGCGGTCCAGGCCGGCGTCGCGCACGCCCATCTCCCGCAGGTGCAGCACGGTGTTGAGCAGGTAGTCGCGGTTCGCCCCCATCTGCCCGACGCCATGCGCGATCACGCCCGCCGCCTCCCGCGGGTCGAGGGAGCCGATGAAGAGGCGGCAGTCGCGGTTCGCCACATAGGTCACCGCCCGCACGCGTCGCCCCGCGTGGTCCAGCAGGGTCACCGGCAGCAGCCGGCGGTGGTAGACCAGCTCCGCCCCGTCCGGCAGTTCGCGGTCGTCGAGGTAGCGCAGCACCGCGGCGGCATGCGCGCCGGGCACGCGGAACACCACGCCGCGGCAGGCCCCTCCCCGGTCCAGCCCGAGCACCAGGCCGGGCCGCTCCGGCGTGCCGCGGTAGCGGTGCGACCAGAGGCAGAAGCGGCGATGGAAGCCGCGCAGCAGCGCCGGGTGGCTGCCCGCATGCGCGAAGCCGGGGCGCCAGATGAGCGAGCCATAGCCGAAGACGTAGAGGTCGCCATCGGAGTCGAGCGGCAGGTCGTGTTTCACGGCCCTGGCGCGTAGCCTATCGCGCGATGAACATGAAGCCGATGGCCCGCACGGGCGCCCGCCGCGTCGCTTCCGCCCTTCTCCTCCTGCTGGTCGTGCTGGCTGCGGTGCATGCGGGGGTGTGGTTCCTCATGTCGCATCACCTGGCCGAGGGCTGGGACCGGTGGGTGCGCCTCCGGCAGGCCCAAGGCTGGCAGGTCGCCCACGGGGAGCCGTCCCGCGGCGGCTGGCCCCTGGCCGCGACCCTCACCCTGCCGGACGTCCGGCTGCGCGACGACGGGGGCGCGGGCGGCCTGGCCTGGGCGGTGGAGCGCGCAGTGCTGCGGGTGGAGATGGCGGACCCGGGGCGGCTCACCATCGAGG
>DASQNQ010000313.1:0-7629 GCA_035644895.1 Acetobacteraceae bacterium
GCCTGGCCTGGCCTCGGCCGCTACCTCACCACGGCGCTGCTGGCTGCTGACATGAATGCGGTGCTGGGCGCCACGATCGTCGTGGGTGCCGTGTTCGTGGGCGTGAACCTGTTGTCCGACCTGCTGTACCGCCTGCTCGACCCGAGGGTACGATGAGCGACGCGACGGGCTGGCGCGGCCGCCTCCTCTCCGACACGCCACGCTCGCGGCGCGAGGCGCGGCTTGGGCAGGCCTACCGCGCGTGGCTCCAGTTCCGGCGCAACCGGCTGGCCGTCCTTGGCCTGCTGATCGTACTGATGCTCGTGCTGGTAGCGGCCTTCGCGCCATGGATCGCGCCACACGATCCCTATGTCCAGGACCTGTCTCGGCGGCTGCTTCCCCCGGGAACCGCGGGCCACCTGCTCGGCACGGACGAGTTCGGACGCGACATCCTGTCGCGGCTCATCTACGGCGCACGCGTCACGCTCTACATCGTGGTCCTGGTCGCCGTGATCGCGGCACCGATCGGATTGCTCGTCGGCACGGCGGCCGGATACCTCGGCGGCTGGGTGGATGCCACGCTGATGCGGATCACGGATGTCTTCCTCGCCTTCCCGAGCCTCATCCTCGCCTTGGCCTTCGTCGCCGCGCTGGGACCCGGCATCGAGAACGCGGTCATCGCCATCGCGCTAACCTCCTGGCCACCCTACGCGCGCATCGCACGCGCCGAAACCCTGACCATCCGGAACAGCGACTACATCGCGGCGGCGCGGCTGCAGGGTGCAGGGACGGGGCGCATCCTGATCGGCCACGTCGTGCCGCTTTGCGTCTCCTCGCTCGTCGTTCGCGTCACGCTGGATATGGCCGGCATCATCCTGACGGCCGCCGGTCTGGGCTTCCTTGGCCTTGGGGCGCAGCCGCCCATGGCGGAATGGGGGGCGATGGTGTCCTCCGGACGGCGCTACATCCTCGACCAGTGGTGGGTCGCGACGATCCCCGGGCTGGCCATCTTCGTCGTGAGCCTCGCCTTCAACCTGTTGGGCGACGGGCTGCGCGACGTGCTGGACCCGCGCAAGTCATGACGCCGCTCCTCCAGGTCGAGGATCTGCGCGTCACCTTCCCGACGCCGAACGGGCCCTTCCATGCGGTGCGGGGCGTCTCCTTCTCGCTCGGTCGCGAACGTGTCGGGATCGTCGGTGAATCCGGTTCGGGCAAGTCGCTCACCGGCCGGGCCATCCTGCGCCTGCTCGCGCCCTCGGCGCGGCTCGAGGCGCGACGCCTCGCCTTCGACGGCATCGACCTGCTTGCCGCGTCGCCGCGCACCCTGCGCGGCATCCGCGGACGACGGATCTCGCTTGTCATGCAGGACCCGAAGTACTCCCTCAACCCCGTGATGAGGGTGGGCGACCAGATCGCCGAGGCCGCGCGGGTCCATGGCGGCATCTCCTCCCGCGAGGCGCGCCGGAAGGCGCTCGGGATGCTGGAGTCCGTGCGCATCCGGGACCCGGAGCGCGTGGCACGCCTCTACCCGCACGAGGTCTCGGGCGGCATGGGGCAGCGCATCATGATCGCCATGATGCTGGTGCCCGAGCCCGACCTGCTGATCGCAGACGAGCCGACCTCCGCCCTCGATGTGACCGTGCAGATGCAGGTGCTCGCCATCCTCGACGAGCAGGTCGCGCAGCGTGGGATGGGGCTGATCCTGATCAGCCACGATCTCGACCTCGTCTCGACGTTCTGCGACCGTGTCCTGGTGATGTATGGCGGGCGCGTGCTGGAGGAGCGCCGCGCCTCCGAACTCGCCGCTGCGACGCATCCCTACACGCGCGGATTGCTCAGCAGCATGCCGCGCATCGGCGAGACGCGGTCCGAATTGCCGACACTGCAGCGCGACCCGTCCTGGCTCGAGGGTGGGGCATGACCGCGCCCATGGTCGCGGTGCGCGACCTCGTCGTCACCTTCGGCCGCGGCGCCGCGGCCGTCCAGGCCGTCCGCGGCGTCTCCATCGACGTGGCACCGGGCGAGAGCTTCGGTCTGGTGGGCGAGAGCGGGTCTGGCAAGTCGACGGTGCTGCGGGTGCTCGCGGGGCTGAACCAGGCCTGGACCGGGGTCGCGACGCTCGGCGGCCTGCGCCCATCCGGTCGTGACCGCCGCCTGACGCGCCTGGCCCAGATGGTCTTTCAGGATCCCTACGGCTCGCTGCATCCACGCCACACCGTGGACCGCACGCTGTCCGAGCCGCTCGCGATCCACCGGATCCCGGATGCCGATGCCCGCGTGGACCGGGCGCTGCGCGAGGTCGGCCTCGGCCCGTCCTTCCGCTTCCGCTACCCGCACCAGCTCTCGGGCGGGCAGCGTCAGCGCGTCGCCATCGCGCGCGCTCTGATGCTCGAGCCGAAGGTCCTGCTGCTTGACGAGCCCACCTCCGCCCTCGACGTCAGCGTGCAGGCGGAGATTCTGAACCTGCTGCGGCGCCTGCGGGAGGCACAGGGCTTCACCATGATCCTTGTCAGCCACAACCTGGCGGTCGTGGCCCACATGTGCGACCGCCTGGCCGTGATGAACCGCGGCCGCATCGTCGAGGAAATGAGCGTGGACACGCTCCGCCGCGAGGCGCCGGCCGAGGCCTATACGCGGCAACTGCTGCTGGCCAGCAAGGGCTACGACCGCGAGGTCGCGGCGCGCATGGTGACCTACGACTAGGAAGGCTGCTCGGGCGTGAACCAGAGCGTCATCTGGTAGTCGATCGTCAGCTCCTCGCCGGGCTCAATGTCGCGGAGCGCGACGAGGTCGAGGACCAGCTGGTCGATGTGCCGGACGAAGGTGCAGTTCGGCGTGTAGGAATGGTTCAGCAGGCTGGTAAAGCCGAGCGCGATGGCCGCCCGGCCCTCGTGCCTGTAGAGGTCCTCCTCGACCGTGTCGTGCTCCCACATGAAGACATAGGTGAAGACGATCGTGCCGTCGACGGCAGCGCGGTCCTTCGCCGGGATGACCAGCACCGGGGATCGCTCCACCAGCTGTCCGTGCGCAAGTGGCGCATCCGCGATCACGCCGCGTCCACGCCGGCCCATTCCGGCAATGCGGAGCGGGGCGCGTTGCCGGCTGTGAACCTCCTGTTCAGGAATCGCGCTCGTGTCCCTCATGCTTCCGATCCCCTTCGGGCGAACTCCGCCGCATGGAACGGTCCAGCCTTGCCTTTCCGGCGCAACCGCCTTGGCCGGGCCAGAGTTCCCTGGCCCCGCGATCCCGATGGAAGAGGTGGCAGCTTGCTCGGCAAGGTCGGCACGAGGCGGCCGTCCCCCAGCACCTGCTTGCCGGCGTGGCGCTGCCGGTCGTTCCGGCGTGCGCGCCGCCGGATCCTATGCGACGGGCTCAGGCACGAAGTTGCGGCCGGGGACTGAGGCGAGCAGCGCCTGGGTGTAGGGGTGCTGGGGGTTCTCGAAGATCTGCGCGGTGGGCCCGTGCTCCACCACCCGGCCGTCCTTCATCACTGCGACCTGCTCGCAGACCTGCGCCGCCACGCGCAGATCGTGGGTGATGAACACGATGGAGAGGCCGAGCCTCTCGCGCAACTCGGCCAGCAGGCGCAGCACCTGCGCCTGAACCGACACGTCGAGCGCCGAGACCGGCTCGTCGGCCACCAGCACCTCCGGCTCCAGCGCCAGAGCGCGCGCCAGGCCGATGCGCTGGCGCTGCCCGCCGCTGAACTCGTGAGGGTAGCGGTTGGTCGCCGCTGGATCGAGACCGACGAGCGCGAAGAGCTCCCTCGCCCTCGCCATGGCAACGGGGCGTGGCGTACCATGGATGATGGGGCCCTGCGCGACGAGCTCCCCCGCGCGGCGACGTGGGTTGAGCGAGCCGAAAGGATCCTGGAACACCATCTGCACGCGGCGCGCGGCCGCCCGCATCTGCGGCCGCGGCAGGGAAAGCAGGTCCGTGCCATCCAGCCGGATCGCGCCGGTCTCCGGCTCGATCAGGCGGACGATGCAGCGCGCCAGCGTGGACTTGCCGGACCCGGACTCGCCGACGATCCCGAGCGTCGCGCCGCGCGGCAGGCTGAGCGACACGCCCTGCACGGCATGCGTCACCCGCGCGCCACGGCCGAGGAACCCGCCGGTGCGATAGGTCTTGTGGACATCCTCGATCGTCAGGATCGGCTCCCGTGCAACGGCCCGCGGGGGCGGAGCACGCAGCGGCGGGACGGCGGCCACCAGGGCGCGCGTATAGGGATGGGAAGGGCGGGTCAGCACCTGTTCCGCCGGTCCCTGCTCCACCACCACGCCGTGCTGCATCACGGCAACCCGGTCCGCGATCTCCGCCACGACGCCGAAGTCGTGCGTGATGAACAGCACCGCCGTGCCCTTGCGGCGCTGGAGGTCACGGACCAGGGCCAGGATCTGCGCCTGCGTCGTGACGTCGAGCGCGGTGGTCGGCTCGTCCGCGATCAGCACCTTCGGGTCGAGCGCGAGCGCCATGGCGATCATGGCGCGCTGCCGCTGGCCGCCCGAGAGCTCGTGCGGGTAGGCGCGCATGGCAAGCCGCGGATCGGGGATCCGCACCTCCTTGAGAAGGGAGAGCACGCGGGCCTCGACCTCGCGTTTCGTCAGCCGGTCGTGGATGCGGAACATCTCGGCGATCTGGTCACCGATGGTGCGCAGGGGGTTCAGGGCCGTCATCGGCTCCTGGAACACCATTGCGATCTCGGCGCCGCGCAGTTCGCGCATCCGGCGCTCGTCGCTCCGCGCCAGGTCCTCGTCGCCGAACAGGATTCGACCGGACTCGATGCCGACGCCGCCGGGCAGCAGCCGCATGATGGCGCCTGCCGTCATGGACTTGCCCGATCCGCTCTCGCCCACAACACAGAGGATCTCGCCCGCGCGCAGCTCCAGCGAGACGTCGCGCAGCGCATGCGGGCGGTCGGCGCCGCGAGGCAGTGCCACGGTAAGGCGGTCAAGGGTGAGCACTGCGTTCATCGCCCGCGCAGCCTCGGGTTCAGTGCATCGTTCAACCCCTGCCCGACGAGCGAGACGGCGAGCACGGTGACCAGGATGGCAACGCCCGGGATGGCCGAGACGTACCACTGCGCCCGCAGCACGTCGCGCCCGAGGCCGATCAGGTTGCCCCAGGACGCCACGTTCGGGTCCGACAGGCGCAGGAAGGCCAGCGCACTCTCCAGCAGGATGGCGACGGCCATCACGACCGAGGCGTAGACGATGATCGGGGGCAGCGCGTTCGGCAGGATCTCGCGGAAGATGATGCGGGCATCGCCCATGCCGAGTGTGCGGCAAGCCTGCACGAATTCACGGTTGCGCAGCGACAGGAACTCCGCCCGTGTCAGCCGGGCGGGTGCCGGCCAGGACACCGCGCCGATGGCCACCGTGACCGTGATGATGTCCGAGCCGAAGACCGCGACGAAGACCAGCAGCAGCAGGAAGTTGGGGAGGGTCTGGAACGCCTCCGTCACGCGCATCAGCACGTCGTCCACCCAGCCGCCATGGTACCCGGCCAGCGCGCCGATCACGACGCCGATGCCGATCGCGATGGATGTGGCAACGACGCCGATGAGCAATGAGACGCGAGCGCCGTGGAAGATCTGCGCGGCGATGTCGCGCCCGGAATTGTCGGTGCCGAGCGGGAAGCGCTCATTCGCCCCTGGCCATTGCAGCGGCCGCCCTGCCAGCGCCAGTGGGTCGCGTGGGTAGAGCAGGTCCGCCGACAACGCCATCGCAACCACAACCAGCAGCAGGACCAGCCCGGCCATCGCCGCCGGGCTCCTCAGGTAGCCTTGCAGGAACGGCCTCATCGTCCTGCCCCGATCCGGGGGTCGAGCCGCGCGTAGACCAGGTCCACCAGGAAATTCACGAGGATGACCAGCAGCGCGGAGACGAAGACGATGCCGAGCAGCGTGTTCAGGTCGCGCTGCACCACCGATTCATAGGCCAGCCGCCCAAGCCCAGGAAGGGAGAAGACGCTCTCCACCACCACCGACCCGCCGAGCATCGTGCCCGCCTGCAGCCCGATCAGGGTCACCATCGGCAGCAGCGCATTGCGCAACACGTGGCGCACCACCACGCGCGTCTCGTCCAGGCCCTTCGCGCGTGCGGTGCGCACGAAATCGAGGTTCAGCACCTCCAGCATCGAGGCGCGCATGATCCGCAGGTAGATGGCCAGGAAGATGAGCCCCAGCGTCAGCGTCGGCAGCACCAGGTGCCGCGCGATGTCGAGCGCGCGTGCGAGGCCCGTATGGCCGGCCGAGATGTCCTCGAACCCGCCCGCAGGCAGCCATTGCAGGTGGACGGCGAACAGCACGATCGCCATCAGCCCGAACCAGAAGGAGGGCGTCGCATAGAACACGAGGCCGAGCGTGGAGATGAGCGTGTCCGGCCACCCGTTCACCCGCCGCGCCGCCAGCACGCCGAGCACGAGCCCCACGAAGAAGGCGAAGGAGAGGGCCGCCGTCATCAGCAGCAGCGTCGCGGGCAGCCTCTCCAGGATCACCGTCGCGACCGGCTTGCCGTAGATGGCCGAGAAGCCGAGATCGAGCCGCACCAGCCGCCAGAGATAGTTGCCAAGCTGCGCCGGCACCGAGAGGTCGAGCCCGTAGAAGGCCCGCAGCTCCGCGGCCGTGCGCGCATCCGCCCCGCCCCCCGTCTGCGCCAGCAGCGCATCCACCGTGTCGCCCGGCGCGAGCTGCAGCAGCAGGAACACGCCGACCAGGATCAGCAGAAGGGTGGGCAGGGAGGAGGCGAGCCGCCGCCCCGCCAGCGCCAGCACCCTCATCGGGTCAGGAAGCGAGCCAGAGGTCGTGCCAGGAGGAGGAGGCCCAGCGCGGGTTGTTGCCGTGGTTGCGCAGGCGCCGGTTGAAGACCGAGACGAAGATCTGCTCGATGGGCATCCAGAGGGGCAGCTGGTCGTTCACGCGCCGCACGAAGTCGCCGTACAGAGCCTTGCGCCGCGCCGGGTCGAGTTCCGTCTGCGCGGCATCCATGATGCGGTCGGCCTCCGCATCCTCCCAGCCCCACTGGTTCGTCCAGGGCGCCCCCTTGGGCTGGCCGGAGCGGTACCAGACGGTCGTGGAGACGGCCGGGTCGTTGCGGTACTGGTGCCAGCCCGTCGCCAGGTCGAAGTTCCAGTCGTTGTAGACGGTCCGCAGGAAGCCCGCGGCGTCGAGCCGCACGACCTCGACCCGGATGCCCACCTCCTGCAGGGATTGCTGGATGAAGGTGGCCCAGAGCGCAATGTCCTCGCCCCAGGGGGCCGGGTGCAGGCGCAGGTTGAAGCGCACGCCGCCCGCGCCGCGCCGGTGCCCTGCCTCGTCCAGCAGCGCGTTCGCGCGGCGCCGGTCGAAGGCGTACTGCGGCGTGTCGGAGCCCGGGTAGTAGTCGGTGGAGACGGAGGGAATCGGCCCCGTCCCGCGCTTCGCGAAATCTCCCAAAAAATTCTCGATGAAGAAGGGCACGTCGATCGCGTGGGCGATGGCGCGGCGCACGCGCATGTCGGCCAGCGCCGGATTTCGGAAGTTGAACTCCAGCGTGTTGGTCCGCGCGTTCCCCTCGTTGCCGCGGGTCGTCACCTCGAAGCGGGGGTCGCGTGCCAGGCGCTGGAAGTCGGCGATCGCGAGGGAGGAGTAGGGGCTGAACAGGATCTGCC
>DASQNQ010000314.1:0-6204 GCA_035644895.1 Acetobacteraceae bacterium
TGATCGCCGCCCCCACCGGAGTGCCCGCATGACCAACCCTGCCGCCTACGCCCTCTTCGCCTGGCAGACCGGCATGGTGTTCACCCTGCGCAGCGCGCAGCTCTGGGTGGAGCCGGTCGGCGCGGCGGCGGCGCTGGCCGAGATGGCGGCCGAGAAGCAGAAGGCCTTCGCCGAGGGCGCGGTCGCCGCGACGGCCGCCGTGATGCGCGGCGCCCGGCCCGACCTGGTGGCCGCCGCGGCGCTCGGCCCCGCGCGCCGGCGGGTGCGCGCCAACCTGAAGGCGCTCGGCAAGCCGCGCTGACGGCGTTTTGCGCTCGAAGCCGGGCGCATCCGTGCATTAGGCTCGCCTCCCGGAACAAGGCCGTCCAAGGGCCGCCCAGGGAGGAATGATGCCGATCCTGCAACCAACCCGCCGCCAGGTCCTGGCCGGCGCCGCCGCCGCGTCCCTGGCCGGGCCCGCGGGCGCGCAGCCGCGCGAGGCGATCCGCATCGGCGTTCTGGCCGACTTCACCGGCCCCTACCGCGACACCTCCGGCCCGACCTCGGTGGCCTGCGTGCGCCAGGCGATCGAGGACATGCAGGCGACGGTCCGGGGCATCCCGGTGGAGGTGGTGCAGGCCGACCACCAGAACCGCCCCGACGCCGCGCTGGCCATCGCGCGGCGCTGGTTCGACCAGGACGGCGTGGACATGGTGTGCGAGGTCAACAACTCCGCCATCGCGCTGGCGGTCGCGAACCTCGCGCAGGAGAAGAACAAGGTGCAGCTCGTCACCGGCGCCGCGACATCGGCGCTGACGGGCGAGGGATGCACCGCGAACACCATCCACTGGACCTACGACACCTGGATGTTCGCCAACGCGGTCGGCGGCGCGACGGTGCGGGCGGGCGGCGACACCTGGTTCTTCATCACGGCCAACTACGGCTTCGGCCACCAGATGGAGCGCGACACGAGCGCCTTCGTGAGCCGCGCCGGCGGGCGCGTGCTCGGCTCCGTGCGGTTTCCCTTCCCCGGCACGACGGACTTCGCCTCCTACCTCGTGCAGGCGCAGTCGAGCGGCGCGAAGATCGTCGGCCTCGCGACCGCCGCGGCGGACACGGTGAACTGCATCAAGCAGGCGCACGAGTTCGGGCTGACCCGCCGCGGCCGGAAGCTCGCGGGCATGATCATGTTCACCACGGACATCCACGCCATCGGGCTGGAGGCGGCACAGGGCCTGCTGCTGTCCGAGGTGTTCTACTGGGACCTGAACGACCGCACGCGCGCCTTCACGAACCGCATCCGGCCGAAGACGCCGAACAACTGGCCGAACCAGGAGCACGCCGGCACCTACTCCGCGACGGTCCACTACCTGAAGGCGGTCGCCGAGCTCGGCGTGTCGCGCGCGAAGGCCAGCGGGCTCGAGGTGGTGCAGCGGATGAAGGCCATGCCGACGGACGACGACTGCCTCGGGCCCGGCCAGGTGCGGGAGGACGGGCGGAAGATCCACCCCGCCTACCTCTTCGAGGTGAAGACGCCGGCCGAGAGCCGGCACCCCTGGGACTACTACAAGCTGGCCGGCACCGTCCCGGCCGAGCAGGCCTTCCGCCCGCTGGCCGAGGGCGGCTGCCCGCTGGTGCGGCGGTGAGGGAGGGACGGGCCATGCCACGCATCCATCGCCGCGCGCTCCTCGGCGCCGCGGGCGCGCTCGGCCTGCCGGGGCTGCTTCGCGCGCAGGAGGGGTGGCGCCCCTCCGGCACGCTGCGGGTCGTCGTGCCCGCCGCGCCGGGCGGCACGACCGACATCATGGGTCGGCTGCTCGCCGCGCACCTGCAGTCCAGGTGGGGCGTGAACGCGGTGACCGAGAACCGCTCGGGCGGCGGCGGCACGATCGGGACGCTGGAGGTGGTGCGGGCGCGGCCCGACGGGCAGAGCATCCTGCTCGGCAACATCGGGCCGCAGGCCATTGCCTACTCCCTGTTCAACAACCTGCAGTACCGTCCCGAGGACCTGCTGCCCATCTCGAACATGATCCGCGGGCCGAACGTGCTGGTGGTCCATCCCTCGGTCCCTGCGCAGTCGGTGCCGGAGCTGGTGCGCCACCTGAAGGACCGCGCGGGGCGGCTCTCCTACGGCACGCCGGGGGTGGGGCAGTCGCCGCACCTCTCGGCGGTCTGGTTCCACCAGCTGACGGGCACGCAGGGCACGGCGGTCCACTACCGGGGCGCGGCGCCCGCCATGGTCGCGCTGGTGGGGGGCGAGATCCAGTTCATGTTCGACAACCTCACCACGGCGGTCGAGCAGGTGCGCGCCGGCACGGTGCGGGCGCTGGCCGTGACCAGCGCGGAGCGCAGCCCGCAGCTGCCGGACCTGCCGGCGCTGCGCGAGACGATGCCGGAGCTCGCGCAGTACGACGTCTCCACCTGGTTCGGCGCCTTCCACCCGGCCGGCGTGCCGGAGGGCGCGCTGCGGGCCGTGAACGGCGAGATGCGCGTGCTGCTCGAACAGCCCGCGACGCAGCGCCGCTTCGCGGAGATGGGCGGCGTGGCCGACTACGGCACGCCGGAGCGCTTCGCCGCCTTCGTCCGCGACGAGACGGCGAAGTGGCGGGAGGTGATCCAGCGGGAGGGGCTGAGGCTCGAGGTGGGCTGACGGTTCAGCCCCAGCCCAGGCGCGCGATGGTCCCCTCCAGGTTCCGCCGGGCCCGCATCTCCCGTGCAAGGTACCAACGGTCCGTGCGGTAGATGCGGCTCCGCCAGAGCAGCATCTGCAGCGCGGAGGCGCGGCCATCCGCCCAGGCCTCGTCCGGCAGGTGCGGGTGTTCGCGCCGCAGCGCGGCCTCGTGGGCTGCGTAGGCGAGGGGATCCGCGCCGAGCACCGCATGCGCCATGTCGAGCAGCAGGGCCGCGTCGCCGCGCAGCGAGGGGTCGTCCGTCTCCGGGATGTCGTCGCGGCCCATCGCCAGGATCAGCGCCTCCGCCCGCGCCAGCACCGGCGCGGCGAGCTGGCCGCCGAGCAGGCTGCGCATCAATGCGGCGCTGCGCGGCGCGTTGTCCGGGCGCCGCAGGTCGAAGACGGCGTTATGGAACAGGATGGCCAGGATGAAGGCGGTGCGGTTCGCGATGCCGCCCACCACCTCCTCCGCCTCGGCCAGCAGGTCCGCGATGCGGGGCCAGGTGTGCCAGACCCTGTGCGGCTCGGCGTAGCGGCGGCGGAGCTCGCCGAGGATGCCGGCGCCGACGCCGCTCTCGATGCTCATCCGGGCCAATCTGCCGGATCGCCCGCGGCGCTCAACCCTTCCGCTTCCGCTTCGCCGCCTTGCCGGTGGGCTGCCCGCGGGCGGCCAGTGCTGCCAGGCGGGCGGGCAGCGCCTCCCGGATGGCGGGGCGGCTCTCCTTCTCCCGCTTCCAGCCCCGCTTGTCGGACTTCGTCATGCCGCAGCCGAGGCACCAGCCGGTGTCCTCCTCGTAGCGGCAGATGTCGATGCAGGGGCTTCCCATGCAGGGGAAGGTGGGGTGGGGCGGGCACGCTGCCTATTTCCGCCACGGAGTTGTGGGTGCAATAGAAGCCCGATCCGTCCGGAGCCGCCACGAATGCCCGACCAGCACATCTCGCCAGGCTGGGACGTCCGCTTCCTCGACCTTGCCGAACACATCGCGGCCTGGTCGAAGCACCGCACGACGAAGGTCGGCTGCGTGGTGGTGGATGACGACCGGCGCATCCGCGCGACCGGCTTCAACGGCTTCCCCCGCGGCGTGTCCGACCTGCCGGAGCGACTGCTGGACCGCCCGACCAAGCTGCTGCTGTCGGTGCATGCCGAGGCGAACGCGGTCGCCACCGCGGCGCGGGCGGGCGTCCCGCTCGCGGGGTGCACGGCCTACGTCACCCACCCGCCCTGCGCCGCCTGCGCCGCGCTGCTGACCCAGGCGGGCATACGCCGGGTGGTGTATCGCGGCCGGCTGCGGGAGGACTGGGGGGACAGCGAGGCCGCCGGCCGCCTCATCATGGGCGAGGCCGGCGTGGCCTGGGAGCGCGCGCCCGAGCGGGGCTGATCGCCCCGCCTCCTCCACCTGAGGGCGAGCGGCCTGCGTTTTCAGGGTGGACAGATTGTATACCCTTCCGCTAGTGACCCGTTGCGTTCGCCATAAGAAGAAAGATGCGGGCTGAACGGGATGGATGATCCATCCCGACGCGACGACGCTTGCCCGCTCAACCGCGGAACGCCTTCGAAAAGACGGGGGATGTCGTATGAGCTGGAGGCAGATCTTCTTTGACGGTTTCGACGGGACATCTTTGAACCGCCAGAACTGGCCGAACGTGTACGATGGTGGTCTTTATTGGAACGGTGCGTTCTATTGGGAAGCCGACCAGGTCTCGGTCAGCGGTGGCCTGCTGCGCCTCGGCCTCCAGAACCGCGGGGACGGCATCTGGCATGTCGGCGCCGTCGCCGGGATCGACCAGGGCACGCGCGGCCTCGACTTCACCTATGGCCGGGTCGAGATCCATGCCCGCGCCAGCCAGGAGTTGATCGGCGCCGGCCCGGTCTTCCTGCTCTGGCCCGCCAACAACAGCTGGCCGCCCGAGATCGACATCCTCGAGACGCCGAAGGGTGACGGCCTGTTCACCTATCACTGGACCGGCGCCGGCGGGGCCCACAACTACCGCAGCCACTACTTCGACCTCGACTACAGCAGGTGGCACACCTACACGCTCGACTGGCTGCCCGACCGCATCACCCTCTATGTCGACGGGCAGCACATCCACACCTACACCGGGAACATCCCGAACATCCCGATGTCGGTCGCGCTCCAGGGCCTGGTCGGGCGCGCGGACGACGGCTGGTTCCTCTCCCCGAACGGCCGCGGCGTGAACCGGGTGGAGACGCAGGTGGACTGGGTGCGCGTCTCGCAGTGGGACGGGGGCGGCACGCCGACGGCGCCGGGCGGCACGTCGTCCGCCACCCCAACCCTAGCGCCCCCCCCAGGCGGCGCGGAGATCGCCGTCGGCTCGGGGCCGGACACGCTCGTGCTGAAGGTCGCGCAGGACGCCTGGCAGGGCAGCGCGCAGTACACCGTCCGGGTGGACGGGGTGCAGGTGGGCGGGACGCTGACGGCGCAGGCCACCCGCACCTCCGGCCAGCAGGACACGGTGACGGTGCGCGGCGACTGGGCCGCGGGCACGCACAGGGTGGAGGTGCAGTTCCTGAACGACGCCTGGGGCGGAAGCTGGGACCGCGACCGCAACCTCTTCGTCGATTCCGCCACCTACAATGGCACGGCGGTGCCGAACTCCAAGCTTGGCCTCTGGGGGGCAGGCACGCAGTCCTTCTCCTTCACCGAGGCCAGTTCGACCGGCACCTCCACCAGCGGGGTGGTGGTGAACGGCACGAGCGGGGACGACTGGCTGCGGGGCGGCGCCGGCAACGACACGCTGAACGGCGGCGCGGGGGAGGACGACCTTCAGGGCGGCGGGGGCAACGACATGCTGCGGGCCGGGCCGGGGCCGGGCCTCGACGGCATCACCGGCGGCGCGGGCCGGGACACCTTCGTCTTCGCGCGCGGGGACGGGCAGGACTGGGTGGTGGACTTCACCTCCGGCACGGACCGCATCCGGCTGGAGGGCATCTCCTCCTCCCAGGTCACGACGCGGCAGGCGACCTACTGGGGGCAGTCCGGGCTCGACGTGCTGGTGGGGAACGGGGAGAAGCTGTTCCTGGTCGGCGTCCGCTCCCTCGGCTCGGGCGACATCGTCTACGCCTGACCGGCGAGGAGGCGGAGCCGGTCCGGCACGCCGGCCAGCACCGCCTCCTCCGCATTCGCGTAGGCCAGGCGCAGGTGCCGCTCCCCGCCCGGGCCGAAGAAGGCGCCGGGCAGGGTGACGAGGCCGGCCTCCGCCGCCAGCTGTTCGGCGAGGGTCGTGCCGTCGGGTGCGCCGGGATCCCGCCCCTGGGGCACCCGCACCCAGGCGAAGTAGGCGCCATGCGCATCCACCCGCCAGCCGGGCGCGTGGGCGAGGGCCGCACGGAACATGCGGCCGCGCGCCGCGATCAGGCGCCGGTTCGCCGCCCGCCAGCCGCGCAGCGCGGGCACCGCCCAGGCCAGCGCCGCCTGTGGCGGGCGCGGCGGGCAGAGCTGGATGTTGTCCACCGCCTTCACGAACTCGCCCCGCAGGGCCGGCCCGGCGACGACCGCGCCCATGCGGTGGCCCGGAATGCAGTAGGCCTTGGA
>DASQNQ010000315.1:0-6694 GCA_035644895.1 Acetobacteraceae bacterium
CGCGGCGAAGGTGTGGGCGGCGTACGCGTCGAACATCGTGGCGACGGGCACGGTCCCCTCCGGCCACTACCTGCAGGAGGAATGCCCGGACGAGACCTACGCCGCGCTCCGCGCCTTCTTCGACCCGGCGGTCGCGACCGCCGGGGCGCGCGAGCCCGCCCTGCCCTGACGCCAAGCGGTCAGCAGGCGGCGAGCACCATCTGCACGCGGTGCTGGCCGGCCGCCTGGATGTGCGCCCGCATGGCGTCCCCGGCGCGTACCGAAGCGCGGTCGCGGATCGCCCGAAGGACCGCGTCGTGCTCCCGCAGCACCTCCTCCATCCTGCCCGGTGCCTGGTAGGTGGTGCCCGGCAGCAGGGCCATGAAGTCGCGCATGGACTCGATGGCATGGGTGAGGAAGCTGTTCCGCGCCGCCGCGTGGATGGCGCGGTGGAACTCCCGGTTCAGCCTTGCCGCACGGGCCGCGTCGTCCGCCGCTTCCCGCATCGCCACGAGCGTGCCGGCCAGCGTCGCCACGTCCATCTCCGAGGCGTGCAGCGCCGCCATCTCAGCCGCCGCCCCCTCGAGTGCCGTGCGGAACTGGTACAGCTCCCGCACCCGCGCCTCGTCCAGTCGGGTCACGGAGAGGCCGCGGCCCGGCACGTCCTCGACCAGGCGGTCGGTCTCGAGCCGCCTGATCGCCTCGCGCACCGGCGTGCGGCTCGTCTCCAGCTCCTGGGCGATCTGGACCTCCCGCAGCCGGTGGCCAGGGCGGTAGCTGCCGTCGCGGATGCCCTCGCGCAGGCGGCGATAGACGTACTCCGCCCGGCTGATCCCCTCCTGATCCATCAGGACAGGAACAGCCCGCCATTGACGTGGATGGACTGGCCCGTGACGAAGGAGGTGGCGGGGCGGCAGAGCAGGCGCACCACCTCCGCCACGTCCTCCGGCACGCCCTCCCGGCCCACGATCGGCTCACCCGCGATGCCCTTGCCGGCGCCGGCCGCGCGCTTGCCGCCGATCTTGCCGGGCACGACGCAGTTCACCGTGATGCCATGCGGGGCAAACTCCACCGCCAGCGCGCGAGTCAGCCCGACGATCCCCGCCTTGGCCGCGACCACATGCGCACGGTGCGGCGCGCCGAGATGCGCGCTGAGCCCGCCCATGTTGACGATGCGCCCGTAGCCGCGCGGCGCCATCCGCCGCAGCGCGGCGCGGGAGCAGAGGAAGGCGCCGTCCAGGATCACGCCCGTTACCTCCCGCCAGCGCGCGAAGCTCATTTCCGTGAACGGGTCCTCCCCGCGCAGGGCGGCGTTGTTGATCAGGATGTCGAGCCGGCCGAAGGCGCGGTCCACCTCCGCCATCATCGCCTCGACCGCCGCCTCCTCGGTCACGTCGGCCATGACGACGAGGGCGCGGCGGCCGAGGCGCTCCACCTCCCGCGCCACCTCCTCCGCCTCCGCGCGGGAGGAGCGGGCGTGGAGCACGAGGTCCGCACCCTCCTCCGCCAGCGCCAGCGCCGTCGCGCGCCCGATGCGGCGCACGCCGCCCGTGATCAGCGCCACGTGACCCTGCAGGGGCCTGTCAGTCATGGAGGAGCTCCTTCTCGATCCGCAGCAGGGGGCGCAGGCTGCGCACGCGCGTGGACGCATTCAGCCCGCGCAGCAGCCCGATCAGGGCGGTGGCACGCGGCTGCCCGAGCAGGGGCGCCATCAGGTCGAGCGCCTTGGCCTCGACCTCCGCGCGCGGCATCGGGTTCTCGGGCGTGCCGCGCACGGCGCGTGCGTGATGGTGCCGTTGCCGCCCGTCCGCGCCGGCGATGGAGACGACCGCCTGGCGGGCGGGCACGGCCGCCGTCAGCTCCGCGCTCGGCACCAGCGTCATGCGCGCGCGCAGCGCCCGCACCGCGGGGTCCTGCATGCGTGCCGCGTCATGCGCGGCGGCGAAGCCCACCGTGCCGTCGAGCAGGGCGATCGCAGCCAGGTGCTGCACGCAGACATCGGGCATGGAGCGGTCGTCCACGATGTGGATGCGGTCGTCCGGCATGGTGATGGTGACCGCCCCGATCATGGCGGGGTCCTGCGGCGCGCCGCCGGTGATGGCGACGACCGCGTCCAGCACCGCCTGGATCGGCGAGCCGACGCACCACTTCTTGATGGAGGCGCGCTCGATCTCGAAGCGCTCGCCGAGCGCGTCCACCAGCGCGGCACGGTCGGGGCGGGTTGCAAAGGCGGCGAACAGGTTGTGCCGGCCCGCCAGCGGGTCCTCGGTCCCCGTCAGGCCGGCGGCGACCATGAGCGCGGAGAGCGCGCCGTTGCGCGCGGGCATCGCCGCGAAGTCGAACGCCTTCTCCACATGGTAGGGGTCGCGGTTCCAGAACGGGATGCCCGAGGCCTGCTGCGCGGCGTAGGACAGTACATGCCGCACCTGCTGCTGGTTCAGCCGCAGCAGCGCCGCGCAGGCCGCCGCCGCGCCGAAGGCCGGGCCGATGCTGTGCGTGCTGTGCCGCGCCTCGGCCGGCGGAGGGAAGCCGAGCGCCAGGTTCACCCGCACGCCGACGTCGTAGCCGAGCACGACGGCGCGGAGCAGCGCATCGCCGTCCGCGTCCTCGCGCTCCGCGACTGCGAGCGCGGCGGGGATGATGGCGCAGCCCGGGTGGCACCGCCCGGCCAGGTGGCTGTCATCCGTCTCGTCCGCATGCGCCGCCATGGCGTTGGCGAAGGCGGCCTGCGCGGCGGGCAGCAGCGTGCCGGCGCCGACGGCCAGCGCCTCCTCCACCCCGGCGGTCGAGGCCGCGAACCGTGCACCGAGCCGCCCCGCCGCGAGCTGCGTGCCGGAGACGATTGCGCCGAGCGTATCGAGCAGGTGCAGCCGCACCTTGGCCGCGACCGTCTCCGGCAGCGGACGGACGGCGGCTTCGGCGATGTAGGCGGAGAGGCGGAGCACCTCCTCCGACAGCGGCTGCGGGGCTGCGCCGGCCATGTCCTGCCCTCCTACTAGATCCAACCCAGGCCGCGCAGCGCGAGATAGCCGCCGCCGGTCAGGATGGCCGCGTCCAGCAGCGCCGTGTGAAGCCGCAGGCTCATGTGCGCGCCAACCCAGCGCGCGGTCATCACGCCCGGGATGCCGATGACGCCCACCACCACGGCCAACACCCAGGCGGAGGGCGGCAACTCGCCGAGCGCCTGGAAGGTCGCCACCTTCACCAGCCCGACCACGAGCGAGATCGCCGCATCCGTCGCGACCACGGCGGTGGAGGGCAGCCCGAGCGCGAGCAGCGCCGCGATCAGCACGACCCCCCCGCCCGGCGTGCCGCCCGTGACCAGCCCGTAGGCCGCGCCGAGCGCGACCACGCCCACCGGCCCGACATTGAATCGCCGCCCGCCAAGCCACCGCCGTAGCGGCACCATCACGATCAGCGTCGCCCCGAGCAGCAGCGCCACCTGCGGGCCGCTGAGCAGCGTGAACAGCGCCGCCCCCGCGAAGCAGGCGGGTATGGCCGCGAGCGTCAACGGCAGAACCGGCCGCCACGCCACGCGGTCGCGGAAGACGACGAGGCGCGAGGCGTTGTTGAACAGCCCCGACACGGCCAGGATCGGGATGGTCGCCGCCGCGCCCACCACCGGCACGAGCGCGATCGGCATGAGCAGCCCCGTGCCGTAGCCGGCGAGGCCGCCGATCAGCGCGGTGACGTAGGCCGCGACGCCGACGCCGAGGGCGGCCAAGGGGGTGGCCAGCAGGTCCATCAGCGCGCGAGCCGCACCCCGCCCTCGGCCAGGATGCCGCGGAGCTGGCCCTGGTAGGTGGTGAAGAACTCCGCCGTGTCCGCGGCCGAGAGCCACGCGCCCTGGAACTGGTTGTCGGCGAGGTAGCGCTGCCAAGCCGGGGACTCGGATGTCCGCTTGAACAGGTCCTGGTAGAACTCCACCGCCTCGGCCGGGATGCCGGGCGGGGCGAGAACGCCGCGTGCCTGCACGACATCGGTGATCGGGAAGCCGGCCTCGCGCAGCGTCGGCACCTGCGGGAAGCCGGGCAGGCGTGCCTCGGTCACCTGGGCGATCACGCGCAGCCTTCCGGCGCGCACCTGCTCCCCGGCCTCGCTCGGCTCGGCGATCATCATGTCCACATGGCCGCCCAGCAGCGCCGCCATGCGCTCCCCGCCCGAGGGGAAGGACACGAAGGCCCAGCGCGCGCCGGTGTTCGCCATCAGCAGCTGCCGCACCAGCGCGTCGCGTGCGGTGGGGGAGCCGCCGGACTGGCGCACCTGGCCGGGGCGGGCGCGCGCGGCGTTCACGAAGTCGGCCGCGGTCTGGTAGGGGCTCTCGGCGCGCACCACCATCAGCGCCGGTTCGATGGCGATGCGCGCGATGGCGGTCATGTCGGTGGCGAGCGCACGCGCCTCCGCCTGCACGAGCGGGAGCGAAAGCCACAGGCTCGTCCAGACGCCAAGCACATGCGGGTCGCCGCGGCGTTCCATCATGTAGTTCATCGCGGTCGCGCCGCCGCCGCCGACGCGGTTCGCCACCTGCACACGGCCGGGCAGGAGCCGCTCCTGCTCCATCGCCGTGACGAGCGCGCGCGCGAACAGGTCCGGCCCGCTGCCCGGGCCGTTATGCGCCACGAACTCGATCGGGCGGGACGGCGCCCAGGCGGCCCGCACCGGCCGGACGAGGCCCGCCACGGCGAGGGCGGCGCCGGAGGCGATCAGGTGACGTCGCTGCATCGTTCTCTCCCTGTGTCTTGTTGCAGGCATGGTCAGGCAACGCCCAAGGGGCGGCGCCGGCGCAGCGCCCGGAGGACGGGGGGCGCCACCAGGATGGCAGCGGCGAGGCCGAGCATGACCGCCGCGATCGGGCGCTCCACCAGGATGGCAGGGTCGCCCATGGACATGGTGAGCGACTGGCGCACCGCGCGCTCCATCGCGTCGCCCAGCACGAAGCCGAGCACCAGGGGCGCCGGCGGGAAGTCGAGCTTCGCCATGGCGTAGCCGAGCAGCCCGAAGGCCGAGAGCAGCATCAGGTTGGCGACGTTGTCCGACACGCTGTAGGCGCCAACGATCGCAAGCCCGAGGATCATCGGGAACAGCACGTAGAGCGGGATGCGCAGGATCTGCGCGAACAGCGGCACGAGCGGCAGGTTCAGCACGAGCAGCACCAAGTTGCCGATGTAGAGGCTGGCGATCAGCCCCCAGAAGACCTGCGGGCTCTCGATGATCATCATCGGTCCCGGCTTCACGCCCCAGATCACCAGTGCCGCCAGCAGGATCGCCGTGGTGCCGCCGCCCGGGATGCCCAGCGTCAGCAGCGGCACCATGCCGCCGCCGGAATCGGCGTTGTTCGCGGCCTCGGGCGCAGCCACGCCCTCGGGCACGCCTGTCCCGAAGCGCTCCGGGTGGCGGGAGACGGCCTTCTCGATGCCGTAGGCGATGAAGGAGGCGATGGCCGACCCCGCACCGGGCAGCACGCCCACGATGAAGCCGACGACCGAGCCATTGGCGAAGGCGAAGCGGCACGCCTTCAGCTCCTCCCGCGAGGGCAGCAGGTCGCGCATCCGGCTCGGCACCGGCAGGGGCGTGTTCTCCTCCCCCCGCGCAATGCTCTCCAGCACGCCCGCGATGGCGAAGACGCCGATCGCGATCACCATGAAGTCGATGCCGCCGAGCAGGAAGGAGGAGCCGAAGGTGAAGCGGCTCTGTGACGTGAACAGGTCCGTGCCGATGCTGGTCAGCCACAGACCGAAGGTCAGCGCGAGCAGCGCCTTGATCATCGAGCTGCCGCCGAGCACGACGACGAGCGACAGGCCGAGCACCATCAGCGCGAAGTACTCGGGCGAGCTGAACCGCAGCGCGAAGGCGGCGATGGGCGGCGCGAGCAGCGTCAGCGCCACGATCCCGAAGGTGCCCGCGATGAAGGATCCGATCGCCGCGATGCCGAGCGCCGCGCCCGCCCGCCCCTTCCGCGCCATCTGGTAGCCGTCGAGGCAGGTGACGACCGAGGACGCCTCGCCCGGGATGTTCAGCAGGATCGAGGTGGTTGAGCCGCCGTACTTGGCGCCGAAGTAGATGCCGGCCAGCATGATGATGCCGCCCGTCGGGTCCATCCCGAAGGTGAGCGGCAGCAGCAGCGCGATGGTCGCGGCCGGCCCGAGGCCCGGCAGCACGCCCACGATGGTGCCGAGGAAGCAGCCCACCACGCACCAGACCAGGTTCATCGGCTGCAGCGCGACGGAGAAGCCCTGGCCGAGGCCGCCGAGGATGTCCATGCCCTAGAAGCCCCAGGGCCCGGCCGGCAGCGCGACGCCGAGCAACTGCGTGAACACGAGCCAGAAGCCGGCCGCGCAGCCCGTCCCCACCGCCGCCGCGCGCCGCCAGCCGCCGCGGAAGACATGGGCGACGACGAAGGCGGAGAGGGCCGCGAAGGCGAGCACGAAGCCCGCCCACTGCATGGCCGCCGCCGCGCCCGTGAAGGCCGCCCAGGTCAGCAGCGCGCGCGCCTCGCCGCCCGCCGCGCCCGGCCGGTCGTCGCGCGGCCGGCCGTCATAGAGGGCGCGCAGCACCAGCAGGACCGACAGCGCCACCATCAGCAGCCCGTAGCCGAGCGGGAAGAAGCCCGGGCCGGGGCCGTCCATCCCCATCACCTCCCAGTCGAGGGAGCGGGTGGCGACATAGGTGCCGAGCGCGCCGAGCGCGGCGCCCGCCAGCACGTCGCCGTTCAGCC
>DASQNQ010000316.1:0-5235 GCA_035644895.1 Acetobacteraceae bacterium
AGGCACGCATGGCCCGCCCGAGCGGCGTCCGGGTGATGAGCCAGGTGAAGAGGACCAGCACCACGAGCGTCGAGACGATGATGAGCAGCTGCATGTAGGAGAGCTGGACGACGAAGCTCCCCTCGCGCATCACCTCGATGCCGCCGGGCACCTGCGGCTCGAGCGGCTTGCCGCGGGCACCCTGGCTGATCTGGACGTAGTTCTGCAGCACGATGGACATGCCGATGGCCGAGATCAGCGGCGCCAGGCGGAACGAGCCGCGCAGCGGCCGGTAGGCCACGCGCTCCACCGTCCAGCCGTAGAGCGCGGTCAGCGCCATGGAGATCAGCAGCACCAGCAGGATGGCGACAGGCCCGTCCAGCCCGCCGGCGAACAGCATCAGCAGGCTGATCAGCGCGATGAAGGCGCCCACCATGAACACGTCGCCATGGGCGAAGTTGATCATGCCGATGATGCCGTAGACCATGGTGTAGCCCACGGCGATCAGGCCGTAGATCATCCCGAGGCTGATGCCGTTGATCAGCTGCTGCAGCGCGTAGGCCAAGCTCGTACGCCTCCCGGGGCAGGTCTGGAATCCCGGGCCACAAAAGGCGATGGCTGCGTCCGGCGCAAGCCTGACCTGCGTCCGGGGGGCGCCGGCTACTTCTTGCGGCCGCCCTTACGGAGGTTGGCGATGTCGCGCAGCATCTGCTTGCGGCGCTCCGCCTCCTCGGCCTTCTTCCGGCGCTCCTCCTCCTCGGCGGCGCGGCGCGCCGCCTCGAGGGCCGCCTGCTTCTCGGCGCGGCGGATGGCGGCGCGGGCCTCTCGGGCCTCGGCGACCGCCTTCTGCTCCGCCATGCGGCGCTGGAACTCGGGGTCTTCGGGATTCGGCGCGGCCGCCTTGAAGCGGGCGAGAAGCTCCTCCCGCGCCTTGGCGGCCGCCTCGCGCCGCTTGTCGAAGGTGTCGTTGAAACCTGGCATCGTGCTTTCTTGCGGGTGCTTGCTCGGTGGCCGGAATGGATGGGGCAGGGGGAATCGCGCCGTCCGCAGGCACCCCTGGCCGCAGGCGCCCCCGGCCACGGCAGGGCGCCCATAGCATGGACTCCGTCCGCCGCACACCTTGCCCAACGCACGAAAAGGCCCGCAATTTCCCGTGCCGCTGCCCGAGTCGGGAACGCCGGGCGGGGGCGCGGCGTGGAGGGGACCATGGAACTCACACAGGATCAGGTCCGGGCCGCGCTGGCGGCCGGCCGCATCGTCCGCCCCGCGACCGAGGAGCAGGTGGGGCGGCTGACGATGCAGCGCCGCATCTTCACGGTGGACGGCCGCGCGCATGTGGTGGCGCGCGGGGAGGGGGGCTTCCTCGAGACCCATGGAACGCTTGCCCCGGTGCTCGACGACCCGGGCGGCTTCGCGCCGGTGCGCGTCGAAACGGTGCAGGAAGCCGCCGCCGAGGACGCCTCCGCCACGCTGGAAGTGGCTGCAGAGAACCAGGGCGGGCGAGGCGGCGCGCAGGTGGTGCGCCGCGGGCGTCCGCGCGGGGGGCGGCGGGGTCCGTGACCCCGGAACGCTAGTTTCGCGGCAGCCGTGCCCGCGTCGGCGCCTCGGGGTTCTGGGCACGGTGGCGCAGCAGGTGGTCGGCGAGCACGAGCGCCATCATGGCCTCCCCCACCGGGACGGCGCGGATGCCGACGCAGGGGTCGTGGCGCCCCTTGGTCAGCACCTCCACTTCCTCCCCGAACCGGTCCACCGAGGCGCGCGGCGTCAGGATCGAAGAGGTGGGCTTCACCGCGAAGCGGGCCACCACCGGCTGCCCGGTCGAGATGCCGCCGAGGATCCCGCCCGCCCGGTTGGAGCCGAACAGCACCTCTCCGCCATCGCCCATGCGCATCTCATCGGCGTTCTCCTCCCCCGTCAGGGCGGCCGCCGCAAAGCCCGCGCCGATCTCAACGCCCTTCACGGCATTGATCCCCATCAGCGCCGCGGCGAGGTCCGCATCCAGCTTGCCGTAGATCGGCGCGCCGAGGCCGGGGGGCACGCCGTCCGCCACCACCTCGACCACCGCGCCGAGGGAGGAGCCGGACTTGCGGGCGGCCGTCAGACGCTCCTCCCAGCGTGCCGCAGCCACGGGGTCGGGGCAGAAGAACGGGTTGCGGTCCACCTCGGCCCAGTCCCACCGGGCACGGTCCACCGCGTCGCCACCGATCGCGACGAGGGCGGCGCGGATCGTCACGCCCTCCAGCACCCGCCGCGCGACGGCACCGGCCGCGACCCGCATCGCCGTCTCCCGCGCCGAGGAACGACCGCCGCCGCGGTGGTCGCGCACGCCGTACTTCAATTCATAGGTCAGGTCCGCGTGGCCGGGGCGGAAGCGGTCCCGGATCTCGCCGTAGTCCTTGCTGCGCTGGTCCTGGTTCTCGATCAGCAGGGCGATCGGGGTGCCCGTGGTCACGCCCTCGAACACGCCGGACAGGATGCGGACCTGGTCGGGCTCCTGCCGCTGCGTCACGAACTTCGACTGGCCGGGGCGGCGGCGGTCGAGGAAGGGCTGGATGTCCGCCTCGGAGAGCGGGATGCGGGGCGGGCAGCCGTCCACCACGCAGCCGATGGCGGGCCCGTGGCTCTCGCCCCAGGTGGTGACGCGGAACAGTCTTCCCCAGGTGTTGTGGGACATCGGTGCGGCCCTAGACCGTCGCGATGTCCGGCGCGTCCGGGTTCTTCATGCCGACGACGTGGTAGCCGCAGTCCACGTGGTGCACCTCCCCCGTCACGCCGGAGGCGAGGTCCGACAGCAGGTAGAGCCCCGCGCCGCCCACGTCGCCGATCGTCACGTTGCGCCCCATCGGCGCGTTGTACTGGTTCCACTTCAGGATGTAGCGGAAGTCGCCGATGCCGCTGGCCGCGAGCGTCTTGATCGGCCCGGCCGAGATCGCGTTCACCCGGATGCCCGCCGCACCCAGGTCCGCCGCCATGTAGCGCACGGAGGCCTCGAGCGCCGCCTTCGCCACGCCCATGACGTTGTAGTGCGGCGTCACGCGCTCCGCGCCCAGGTAGGACATGGTCAGCAGGCTGCCGCCCGGGCGCATCAGCGCCGCCGCGCGCCGCCCGACCGAGACGAAGGAGTAGCAGGAGACGTCGAGCGCCTGCAGGAACGCATCCCGCGGCGTGTCGAGGTAGCGGCCCCGCAGGTACTGCTTGTCGGCGAAGCCGATGGCGTGGACGAGGAAGTCGAGCCCGCCCCACTCGCGGCGGATCGCCTCGAACACCGCATCGACCGAGGCATCGTCGGTCACGTCGCAGGGCAGCACGATGGAGGAGCCGATCCCCTCCGCCAGCGGCTTCACCCGGCGCTCCAGCGCCTCCCCCTGGTAGGTGAAGGCAAGCTGCCCGCCCTGCGCGGCCACGGCCTGGGCGATGCCCCAGGCGATCGAGCGGTCATTGGCCACGCCCATGACCAGCCCGCGCCTGCCCTGCATCAGCGTGCCCGTGGAAATGGGGGCGCTCGGCGCGTCGTCGGACATGGGAGGGGGGCACCGGGTCTGGTTGCGGAAGACGGGGGGTGGTGGCACATGCCCCCGGACGGGGCAAGGGTCGCCCGCGGGAGAGGCAGATGGAACGGTCCGGAAGCGCGGGCGCGACGGAGGATCCAGTCGGGCTGTTCGAAGCCTGGATGGCCGAGGCCGCCGGGACCGAGCCGAACGACCCGAATGCCATGTGCCTGGCTACCTGCACCCCGGACGGCCGCCCCTCCGCCCGCATGGTGCTGCTGAAGGGTGTCGATCCGCGCGGCTTCGTCTTCTACACCAACCTCGAAAGCCGCAAGGGGGGCGAACTGGCCGCCAACCCCCAGGCGGCGCTCGTCTTCCACTGGAAGACGCTCCAGCGCTCCGTCCGGGTGGAGGGCTGCGTCGAGCCCGTCTCGGCCGAGGAGGCGGACGCCTACTACGCCAGCCGCTCCCGCGGGTCGCGCATCGGGGCCTGGGCCTCCACGCAGTCCCGGCCGCTGGAGGGGCGCTTCGCGCTGGAGCGCGCGGTGGCCGAGCACACGGTGCGCTTCGCGGTGGGCGAGATCCCGCGCCCGCCCCACTGGTCCGGCTTCCGCGTCCTGCCCGCCCGCATCGAGTTCTGGCGCGACATGCCGTTCCGCCTGCATGAGCGCCGGGTCTTCCACCGGGAGGAGGGCGGCTGGCGGATGGAGATGCTCTACCCGTGATCCCGGCGGAGCAGGCCGAGGTGGCGGCGCTGCTCCGGCAGGCGACGGGCGCTGAGCCGGTGGAGACGCACATCTCCGCCGTCTTCGTGGGGCCCGCGGATGCCTGGAAGCTGAAGAAGGCTGTGCGGCTGCCCGTTCTCGACTTCACGACGCTCGCGTCGCGGGAGGCCTTCGCGCGGCGGGAGTTCGAGCTGAACGCGCCGGGCGCGCCCGGCCTCTACCGCGGTGTCGTCCCCGTCACGCGCGGCCTGGACGGCGCGCTGCGGATCGGGGGAGGGGGCGAGGCGGTCGAGTGGCTGCTCCACATGGCGCCGCTGCCGCCCGACGCCTTCCTCGATGCCGTCGCCGCGCGCAGCGGCCTCTCGCCCGCGCTGCTCGACCAGGTGGCGGATGCGGTTGCCGAGCTGCATGCCGCGGCGCCCGTCGCGACCGGCGTGGACAGCCCCGGCCGGATGGCCGTGGTGCTGGAGGGCAACCGGCAGGGCTGCCTCGACGCCGGCCTGCCCGCCGCGCAGGTGGAGGCGGTGGCGGCCGCGATGCGGGCCCGGCTCGCGGACCTCGCGCCCCTCCTGGCGGCACGGGCGGTGGCCGGCTTCGTGCGGCGCTGCCATGGGGACCTGCACCTCGGGAATCTCTGCCTGATGGAGGGCAGGCCCGTCGCCTTCGACGCGCTCGAGTTCGACGAGGCGCTGGCGCGGACGGATGTCGGCTACGACCTTGCCTTCCTGCTGATGGACCTGGATGTGCGTGTGGACCGGGCCGCCGCCAACCGCGTGATGAACCGCGTGCTGGCCCGCAGCGGCGATGCGGGACTGCTCGCCGCGCTCCCCTTCTGGATGGCGCAGCGCGCGCTGGTGCGCGCCAAGATCGAGCCGGCGCGCGGCCGCGACGGGCTGCCCTACCTGGCGGCGGCGGAGCGCTACCTGCGTGCCGTGCCGCCCCGCCTGCTGGCGGTGGGCGGGCTGCAGGGCACGGGCAAGAGCAGGCTGGCCCGGGCGCTCGCGCCGCGCCTCGGCGTCGCGCCGGGCGCGGTGGTGCTGCGC
>DASQNQ010000317.1:0-6522 GCA_035644895.1 Acetobacteraceae bacterium
GGCGCATCTACCTGGAACCCGCCGCCGCGAAGCTGCCCCGCGGCCAGGCGGTGCTGGCGCGCTTCCCCGATGCCGAGCGCATCGAGGTCGAGAGCCACTGGCGCATCCCGGAGCTGCGGGAGGCCGACCCGGCCGAGTACCTCCGCCCGAAGCGCGAGTCGCTCGTGCTCGGCGTCAAGAAGGGCATGCCCGTCCGCCCGAACGGCCGCAGCGCCGACTTCATCGCGCCCTCCTCCTCGAATGGCTGCGCGATGGCCTGCGCGTACTGCTACGTCGCGCGCCGCAAGGGCCACGCCAACCCGATCACCGTCTTCGCCAACATCGAGGCGATCCTGGCCGCGACGCGCCGCCACGCCGACGCGCTCGGGCCGAAGCGGGAGGCGAACCAGGTGGACCCGGAGGCGTGGGTCTACGACCTGGGCGAGAACGGCGACCTCTCGGTGGACGCGCTGCTGTCCGACAACGTGCGCGACCTGGTGGCGCTGTTCCGCGGCCTGCCGCACGCCAAGGGGTCCTTCGCGACGAAGTGGGTGAACCCCGGCCTGCTCGGCTACGACCCCGAGGGCCGCACGCGCATCCGCATGTCGCTGATGCCGGCCGCGATGGCGAAGCTGCTCGACGTGCGGACCTCCCCCATCGCGGAGCGCATCGCCTTCCTGCCGGAGCTGCACCGCGCGGGCTACGAGGTGCAGCTCAACTTCTCCCCCGTCGTGCTGCGGGAGGGGTGGGAGGCCGAGTGGGCGGAGCTCTTCGCGCAGCTCGACGACACGCTGCCGCCCGCGCTGAAGGAGCGCCTCGCGGCCGAGGTCATCATGCTGACCCACAACCGCGAGCTGCACGAGGTGAACCTGGCCTGGCACCCGAGGGCGGAGGAGCTGCTCTGGCGCCCCGACATCCAGGAGGTGAAGCGCAGCGAAACCGGCGCGGAGAACCTGCGCTACCGCACGGGCTGGAAGGGCCAGTGGCTGGCGCGGTTCAAGGCGCTGCTCGCGGCCCGCATGCCCTATTGCCGGGTGCGCTATGCCTTTTGACCTCCTCCCCCCTGCCCGCCTCTGGGTCCCGAAGCAGGTGCTCGTCACGCCCGCCGCCCTGTCCTGGGCCGAGGGCAGCGCGATGGCCGAGCGGGCGGCGGCGCTGGGCGCCGAGGTGGTGCGGCTGAAGGCGGACCGGCTGACGGACCTGCCCGACACCTACCGCGACGCGAAGCGGACGCTGGCGATCGTGGTCGCGCCGCCCTCCAAGCGGCGGCCGCAGCCCATCCCGCCCTCGGCCGACTGGCGCTTCGACCTGGCGGCGGGCTGCCCGGCGCACTGCTCCTACTGCTACCTCGCGGGCTCGCTGGCCGGGCCGCCCATCGTGCGCGCCTATGCCAACCTGCCGGAGATCCTGGCGGAGCTGCCGCCCTTGCTCGGCCATGGGCGGGTCACGTCGCGCAGCACGGCCCGCGCGGCGGAGGGCACGACCTTCGAGGCCTCCTGCTACACAGACCCGCTCGGGATCGAGCACATCACGGGCGGGCTCTCGGCCGCGATCCGCATGTTCGGCGCGTGGGAGGCGCCGGTGCAGCTGCGCTTCACCACCAAGTACGATGCGGTCGGGCCGCTGCTGGACCTGCCGCACGGGCGGCGCACGCGCATCCGCTTCTCGGTCAACGCGCGCGCGGCGGAGCGCTTCGAGGGTGGCGCGCCGCGCATGGCGCAGCGGCTCTCCGCCATGCGGCAGGCGGCACTGGCGGGCTACCGCATCGGGCTGACGGTCGCGCCCATCATCCCCGTGCCGGACTGGCAGGCGGAGTACGCGCAGCTCCTGGCCGAGTGCGGGGCGGCGCTGGAGGGCACGCCGGATCCCGACCTGACGGTGGAGATGATCACGCACCGCTTCACCGATGGCTCGCGCGAGGTGCTGCAGGGCTGGTATCCCGGCAGCCCGCTGGAGATGGACCCGGAGGCGCGCGCGCAGAAGCGCACCAAGTTCGGCGGCGTGAAGCATGTGTTCCCGAAGGAGCGCATGCAGGAGCTGCGCGCCGGCATCGAGCGCGCGCTGGCGGACCACCTGCCGCAGGCGCGCCGCCTCTACTGGACGTGAAATCGAATGGCGGAAATGCCCATGCATTTCCGCCATTCGAAGCCGGGCGGCCGGCATCCGCCGGCCTTGGCTTCGCCGCACGCGCGGCGGGCCGCGTCCGCGGCCTCGACCCGTGCCTTCGCACGGGTCGCAGGTTGCGCCCGTCAGCGCAGCATCCGGCCTACACGCTCAGCCCATGCGCCGAGAGCGGGAGCGAGCGGATGCGCTGCCCCGTCAGTGCGAAGACGGCGTTGCACACCGCCGGCGCCAGCGGCGGCACGCCCGGCTCGCCCACGCCGCCCAGCCGCTCCCCGCTGCGGATGACGTGCAGGTCCACCTCCGGCGCGCCGGAGATGCGCAGCACCGGATAACCGTCGAAGTTGCGCTGCTCCGCCGCGCCTGCCTTCAAGGTCACCGCCTCGTTCATCGAGGAGAGCGCCCAGATGACCGAGCCCTGCATCTGCGCCTCCACCGTGTCCGGGTTCACCACGTCGCCGCAGTCGAGCGCGACGGTGACCTTGTGGACACGCACCCGGCTGCCCTCCATCGAGACCTCGGCCACATGGGCGCAGAGCGAGTCGTAGAGCCAGGTGAAGGCGATGCCGCGTGCGCGGCCGGGCGGCAGCGCCGTGCCCCAGCCCGCGCGCATCGCCGCCGTGTCCAGCACGTTCAGCGCGCGGCGGTTGTGGGTCAGCAGCTCCCGCCGCATCCCATAGGGGTCCTGGCCGGTGGCGTGCGCGACCTCGTCGAGGAAACCCTCGAGGAAGAAGCACATCTGCGAGCCGCCGACCGATCGCCACAGCCACACCTTCGGCGCCGCCTGGATGCGGTGCCACTCGGCGCGGAAGGCGCCGATGCGGTAGGGCGAGTCCACGACGGACTGCAGGGAGAACGGGTCGTTGCCCCGCAGCGGCCCCGCCATCAGCCCCGGGCGGTAGTCGCCCATCACGGACTGCCCGGCCGCGCGCAGGTAGAGGCCCGTCAGCTTGCCGTCGGCATCAACGGCCGCCCGCATCCGCGCGGCGAAGGCGGGGCGCCAGTAGCCCTGGGCGAACTCGTCCTCCCGCGTCCAGACCAGCTTCACCGGGCGGCCGACGGCCTTCGCGACGGTGGTCGCCTGCTCCACCACCTCGACATGCAGGCGCCGGCCGAAGCCGCCGCCCACCATCGGCGTGTGGACCGTGACGTTGCGGGGCGGCACGCCCGCGGCCCGCGCGGCATCGCGCACGCACCAGTCCTGGTGCTGGGTGGAGGACCAGACCTCCACCTTGTCGCCGGTGATGCGGACGGTCGCGTTCTCCGTCTCCATCGGCGCATGCGCCAGGTAGGGCGCGTCGTAGACGGCCTCCAGCACCCGCGCGGCCGAGCCGAGGGCCGCGTCCATGTCGCCGTCGTTGCGGCCGCGGATGGCCTGGTCGGCGTCGAGACCGGCGCGCAGGCGGCGCGAGACCTCCGCGCTGTCCAGCTCCTGCTCCGGCGTCGGCTTGAAGCGCACGGGAAGGCGCTTCGCGGCCTCCATCGCGGCCCAGGTGGTCTCCGCCACCACGGCGACGCCGCCCCTGATGGGCACCACGTCGATCACGCCGCGCATCCCGGCGATCGCCGCGCGGTCGAAGCCGTCCAGCTCCGCGCCGAAGACGGGCGAGAGCTTCGCGACCGCGTGGACCATGCCGGGCAGGCGGATGTCGTGGCCATAGGCGGCGCTGCCGTTCGTCTTGGCCGGGATGTCGGCGCGCGGCGTGGCGCGCCCGGTCACCTGGCGCTCGGCCACCGGCTTCAGGCGTGGCTGTTCGGGCAGCGGCAGGCGGGCGGCGGCCTCCACCAGCTCCCCGTAGCCGAGCGAGCGGCCGGAGGCGGCGTGCGTCACGCGGCCCTCGGCCGCCTTCAGCTCCGCGGCCGGCACGCCCAGGCGCTCGGCGCAGGCGGCCACGATCACCTCCCGCGCCTGGGCGCAGGCGCGGCGGATGCGGTCGTGCCAGAAGCGGATGCCGAAGGAGGCACCCGAATACATCTCGTTCACCGGCTGCAGGCGCAGCGCGGGCTCGGGCTGCCCGACCTCCACCCGCACGGCGGCGAGCGGCACGCCGAGTTCGTCGGCCACGATCATGGCATGCGCGGTGTGCGTGCCCTGCCCGAGTTCGGATACGGGCGAGAGGAAGGTCACCTGCCCGTCCGCGCCGATGCGCAGGAAGGCCGTGACGTGGCCTGCGCCCGCATTGGGGCTGTCGGCCGCGGCCTCGGTGATCACGCGCGGGGCCGGCGCCTGGGCCAGCGCCGGGGCGAGCGGCACCAGCAGCGCGGCGCCCGCGGCCTTCAGGATGGAGCGGCGTTCGATGGCGCTCATGGCCTCACCCCTGCGCCGCGGCGTGGCGGATGGCGGTGCGGATGCGCTGGTAGGTTCCGCAGCGGCAGATGTGTCCCTCCATCGCGGCGTCGATGTCGGCGTCGGTGGGGGAGCGGTTCTCCGCCAGCAGCGCGGCGGCGGCCATGATCTGCCCGGACTGGCAGAAGCCGCATTGCGGCACCTGCTCCGACACCCAGGCGAGCTGGACGGGGTGGCGCCCCTCGGGGTGCAGCCCCTCGATGGTGGTCACGCGCCGCCCGGCCAGGTCGCCGATCCGCGTCTGGCAGGCCCGCACGGCGGCGCCGTCCAGGTGCACGGTGCAGGCGCCGCACTGCGCGATGCCGCAGCCATACTTGGTGCCGGTCAGGCCGAGGATGTCGCGCAGGGCCCAGAGCAGGGGCATGTCGGGGTCCGCGTCCACCTGACGCACCGCCCCGTTGACGGTGAGCTCCACCATTTCCTGTCCACCCTCCCACATTTCTTTCCGGTCACCAGATGGCAAGGTCCGGCGGACAGCGCAAGGCCGGGCGCTACAGCCGCCCGATCAGGTCCCCGAACCCCCAGACAAGGGTGCCGAGCATCAGCAGCCCGAAGCCCACGCGTTCGAGCAGCTGCCGGTCGATGTCGCGCTGCAGCCGCTTGAAGGAGGCGAGCCGCGCCGTCCGCTCGGCCCCGTCGGCGGCCTCCATCTCCTGCAGCAGCGCCAGCAGGTCGGCCCGCGCGATCAGCACCTTGCGGCTGGCCAGCAGCAGGCCGAGGCCGGTCAGCACGGCGCCCGAGCGCGAGAACCAGGTCCAGTCGCCGGTCCCGGCCGAGGCCCAGACGCCCCCGCCCGCTGCCAGCACGGCGGCGCCGAGGAACAGCCATACGATGCGCCGCATGACGCGCGACCCGGCCTCGGGCGGCGGGCGGACATGCGCCATCAACCGACCCTGAGCAGCGCCGGCCCGTTGGCGCGCAGCCACTCCACCGCCGCGTCGCGGTGCGGCGTCAGGCAGGCCACATGCGTCCAGAAGCGGGCGGAGTGGTTCATCTCGCGCAGGTGCGCGACCTCATGCGCCACGACGTAGTCCAGCACCCAATCCGGCGCCATGACGAGGCGCCAGGAGAAGGCGAGCGTGCCGTCCGGCGCGCAGCTTCCCCATCGGCTGCGCGTGTCCTTCAGCCGGATCACGCGCGGGCTGACGCCGAGCCTGCGCGCATGCTGCGCCGCCAGCACCGCGATGCGCCGCCGCGCCTCCACGCGCAGGAAGTCCGCGACGCGCCGGCGCAGGAAGGCGCGCGCGCCCGTCACCACGATCTCCTTCCCGCACAGGAACGCGCCGCCGCGCTGGTAGGGCTCGTGCCGGATGCCGTGCCTGCTGCCGCCAAGCAGCACCTCCGCGCCCGGTTCGAACTCCACGCGCGGCGCCAGCGCGGCGAGGCGTTCCATCGCCCAGTCCGCATGCCGGCGGATCAGCTGGATCCCGGCGCGGCGTCCGGCCGTGGGCGGCAGCGTGACGACGACCACGCCCTCGGACGGGCAGATGCGGAGCGACACGCGCCGCGCGCGCGCCGAATGACGCCAGCGCACCGGCACGGCCATCGGCGGCGCGAAGGCGCCCCTCGGCTGCGGCAGGGTCAGCATCTCTGTCTCGGCGAACGGCATCGCGCGCAGAATGGTCCTTCCGCCCTCCGGGCTCAACGGCTTGACAGGCCCGGTCCCGACCAGCGTCGCAGCGAAACATGAACCGTCTGCTTCGATGCGCGACCGGCGGAAACCGCGGGCCGCGCCATGCGTCGCAGCACTCCTACAGCGGTTCAGGAGACGCAGCACATGAAGACGACGATCATGGCGGCCGCCATCGGCGCGCTGCTCGCGGGGCCGGTGCTGGCCCAGGGCGCGGCGACGGAGCGCGGCGCGGGCGGCGACGGCATCAACGGCCGTGCGGGCGCCGCGACCGGTAGCGGCAGCATGGGCGGCGCGACGCCCCGGCCCGACACGGCGCGGGGCACTGACGGCTCGCGCGGTTCGGGCGTCACGGGCTCGGGCAATCAGGGGCGCGAGACGACCGGGTCGAGCAGCAGCGGCGCCTCGGGCAGCGCCGCGGGCGCCGGGTCTTCCGGCGCCGGCG
>DASQNQ010000318.1:0-3508 GCA_035644895.1 Acetobacteraceae bacterium
CCGCTTCGTCGAGGTCCCCCTGTACGGCGCGGCCGATTCAGACCTCCGTGCCGAAGGGCACGCCGGTCATCGGGCGCGCACGGGCCCGCCCTCCCGCGCCTACCTGAAGCTGTGGGAGGCATTGACGCGCCTCGGCCGCCATCCGCGGCCGGGGGAGCGCTGCCTCGACCTCGGCGCGTCCCCGGGCGGCTGGACCTGGGCGATCGCCCGGCTCGGCGCGGGCGTGACGGCCGTGGACAAGGCGCCGCTCGACCCGGCCGTCGCCGCCATGCCGGGCGTCCAGGTGCGGCAGGAGAGCGCCTTCGGCCTCGACCCGCGGCGGGAGACGCCGGTGGACTGGCTGTTCAGCGACGTGATCTGCTACCCGACGCGGCTGCTCGCGCTCGTGCGCCGCTGGGTCGAGGCGGATGCGGCGCGCAACCTGGTCTGCACGGTGAAGTTCCAGGGCGCGACGGACCACGACACGGTGGCGGCATTCGCCGCGATCCCGGACGCCCTCCTGTTCCACGGGGCCCACAACAAGCACGAGCTGATGTTCGCGCGCCTCTCGCCAGGCTGACACGGTGGCCTGCGGGCGGCGGGATTCGAACCCGCACGGGGTTGCCCCCGAGAGTTTTTAAGACTCTTCCGGCTACCGTTTCGGCACGCCCGCCTGCGACGCAGCAGGGGTCGAGGTTAGCCCGGGTACGGCGCACCCGGCAATGCGCCGGGGCGGCGCGCCGCGGCCCGCTCCGCCAGGCCTTGGAAGCGCTCCATCGCGGCGCGCGCCGGCAACGTGGGCTCGCGCAGTGCCGGGTGCAGCACCTCCCACCAGTCGCAATCCTCCTCCCGGCCACGCGCGCTGCACCATATCCGTCCGGCGTCGATGGGCCGCATGCCCAGCGCGCGCAGGATGCGGCGGGAGCCGATGTTGTCCGGCTGCACCGCCGCGCGCACGGCCCGTATGGAGAGGTAGTGGAAGGCGAGCGAAAGGCATGCGGGCGCGGCCTCACGCATGTAGCCGTGGCCTTGGAAGGCGGTGCCGAGCCAGTAGGTGAGGGTCGCCACCTCCGGATCGGACTCCGTCAGGGTGGCGCCCACCCACCCAATGACGGTCCCATCCGACAGCCTCTCCACCACCAGCGGCAGCGCGCGGCGACTGGCGGCGGCGGCGCGGGCCTCGGCGATCCGCCCCTCCGCCCAGCCGGCCGGCATGGGCGCGGGCCAGGAGGCCAGGCGCGCGCTGACCTCGGGGCACATCAATCTGGCAAGCGCATCGGTGTCGGCCGCGCTGGGAAGGCGCAGGCAGAGCCGGAAGGTAGAGAATGCACCGAAACATTCACCTGCTGCGCTCATAACGCAGAGTTAACACCGCTATGGTAGTTTTACCAGCCTTCTTAACACGCGCATGGCGAATTTCCCGCGCGGTGGATCGAACAGCTTGGAGAGACTCAGCCGCCCGTGACGCACCCGCGCCCGCAGGACCGAGAACTGCTCGAACCCGCGGCGCCCATGGGTCAGGCCGTGGCCCGAGGCACCGACGCCACCGAAGCCCAGGGCAGGGAACGCCGCGTACTCAACGGTACGGTTGCACACGATCGCACCCGCTCGCGCCCGCTGCGCAATGCCCTCTTCCTCCGCCCGGGTCGCGCCGAACAGGTAGACGGCGAGCGGCGGTGGATGCGCGTCGAGCCAGGCCAAGGCCGCGTCGAGGCTGCCGCACGCCTCGACGGCCAGGATGGGGCCGAAGATCTCCTCGCGCGAGAGCGCCGCCCCTGCGGGTGCGGAGGCCAGCGCGAGCGCCCGCCGCCGCCCCGGCCCATCCGGGCCGAGCGGCGCCAGTGACGCGCCCTCCAGCAGACGGTCCAGCCGCGCGGCGGCCGGGTCGCTCGCCACCGGGCTGTCGGGCAGGGCGATGCCGGTGGCCCGGCAGGCCGCCTCGAAGGCGGCTTGGGTGTGCCCGACCAGCAGGACCGTGTCGGGGGCGATGCAGGTCTGGCCGGCATTGATGGCCTTGCCCGCCAGGATGGCGCGCGCCGCGCGCCCGAGATCCGCGCCGGGCAGCACGATGGCCGGGCACTTGCCGCCGAGTTCGAGCGTGACGGGCACCAGGTTGGCGGCCGCTGCCAGCGCCACCTTCCGCCCGGTCTCCGTCCCGCCCGTGAACATCAGGTGGTCCCAAGGCTGCCGCGCGAACTCCGCGGCCACATCGGGTCCGCCCTGCACCGCCAGCGCGACGCCGGGGCCGAGCGCGGCGGCCAGCACCTCCGCGATCAGCCCTGCAGTGCGCGGCGTCGCCTCGGAGGGCTTCACCACCACGCGGTTGCCGGCCGCCAGCGCGTCCACCAGCGGGACGAGGCAGAGCTGGATCGGGTAGTTCCAGGGGGCGATGATGCCGACCACGCCCTTCGGCACCGGCTCCTCCCAGGCGCGGGCCGGCAGGAAGGGGTAGGGCACGGCGACGCGCCGCGGGCGCGCCCAGGCGCGGACATGCCGCCGCGCGTGGCGCGCCGCCTCCGCCACGCCGAGCACGTCGGCGAGCAGCGTCTCCTCCTCCGACCGCCCGCCTGTGTCGGCAGCGAGCGCCTTCGCGAAGGGCGCCGCGCGCGCGATCACCTCGCGGTCGAGCGCCGCCAGCAAGTCGCGGCGTCGCTCCACCGGGATGCGCCCGTCCCGCGCTTCCGCCGCGCGCAGCGCGGACAGCGCCTCGGACGGCGTCATGGGACGGGCTCCAGCAGCAGCAGGTTCGCGGCGGCGTTGCCGGAGCGGACGGCGCTCTCGATCGTGGCGGGCAGGTCCGGGCTGGTCCAGTCGCCGGCCAGCACCAGGTTCGCCAGCGGCCGGCGGGGCGGCGCGGGGCGCGGGCCGGGGCCGTGGCGCGGCGTGGCGCGCCGCTCCTTCACCGCGCGGAAGGGCGGCGGCTCGGCCGGCCATTCCCCGGGCAGCGCGAAGGCGTGCGCCGCCCGGCGGATCTCGGCCCAGGCCTGCGCGGCGGTGTGCTCCCCCGGCAGGCCGATGGCGGCATCCGCCGCGCTGACGGTGACCGAGACGCCCGCCGGCCGCACCAGCACCCAGTGGCAGAGCCCGCCGAGCAGGCCGATGAAGCGCACCGGACCCGCCCGCTCCAGCGCGAAGTGCAGGTTCAGGATGGGGGCGTGCGCCGCGGGCACCGGCAGGCCGGGAATGAGCCGCGCCGCCTCCCAGGGCGGCAGGGCGAGCACCACCGCGTCGCCGGGCGCGAGCGCCACGCGTTCCTCCCCGAAGTCGAGCGCCTCCACCACCCGGTCGCGCAGCGCCAGCGCCCGCAGCCGCTGGCCGAAGCGTGCGGTCGCCATGTGGCAGCCGAGGGTGGCGAGCGCCGGCGCGACCAGGTCCGGGCCGAGGCCGCGCTCCGCCACGTACAGCCGCGCCGCACCCGGCGCGCCGAGCCGGCGCAGCACCGCGCCCAGCATGCGGGTCGAGGCCTCCTCGGCCGGCGTGTTCAGCGCGGCGACCGTCAGCGGCTCGACAAGGGCGCGGTGCAGCGTCG
>DASQNQ010000319.1:0-2882 GCA_035644895.1 Acetobacteraceae bacterium
CGACATGCCGGTGAGTGCTTGAGGAAAGGGCAACGATGAAGACCGCCATTCTGGCTGGAGGGCTCGGCTCCCGTCTCTCCGAGGAGACGGATGTGCGCCCAAAGCCGATGGTCGAGATTGGCGGCAGGCCGATCCTTTGGCACATCATGCGTTACTATGCCGCCTTTGGCCACCACGATTTCGTGGTCGCGCTTGGATACAAGGGGGCATACATCCGGCGCTACGCCACAGACTTCGCCGCGCTTGCCGCGGGCGACCTTCGCATCGACTACGACGCGCGAACCGTGACCCATCGGCCGGGCGAGGCGGATGAATGGTCGATGGCCGGCTGGACGGTGGACCTGGTCGAGACCGGCCTGAACACGAACACCGGCGGCCGGATCAGGCGCCTGCGGCACACGATTGGCCGGGAGCGGTTCTTCCTGACCTGGGGAGACGGCGTGTCGGATGTCGACCTCGACCGGCTGCTCGCGTTTCACAAGTCGCATGGGCGGCTTGTCACCATGACGGCGGTGAGGCCCCCGGCCCGGTTCGGGCATCTCCGCCTCGAAGGCGACAACATCACGGCCTTTGAGGAGAAGCCCGAGGGTGCCGAGGGCTGGATCAATGGCGCCTTCTTCGTTTGCGAACCGCAGGTGTTCGACTACATCGCAGGCGACCACACCCAGTTCGAGCGCGAACCGCTCGAGACACTCGCGCGGGAGGGCCAACTGATGGCCTACCGGCATCACGGGTTCTGGCAATGCATGGACACGATCCGCGACAAGCAGCTCCTTGAGAAGCTCTGGGATGGCGGGCGCGCCCCCTGGAAGATCTGGAACTAGAGTTCGGCACGCAGGGCGAGACGGGAACGGTACTCATGCGCATTCTCATGACGGGGCACCTGGGCTACATCGGCACCGTTGCCGTGCCCGTGTTCCAGGAACACGGGCACGAAATCGTCGGCATGGACACCGACCTTTTCTCCGGCTGCACCTTCGGACCCTCGGTCGGCCCGGCAGGCTCCATCCCGAACCTCGCCTTGGACATTCGCGACGTGGAGCCCGACCACCTCGCCGGCTTCGATGCCGTCGTCCACTTCGCCGGACTGTCGAACCATCCGCTCGGCGACATGGACCCGGCCTTGACGGACGCGATCAACCATCGCGCGACCATACGGCTTGCAGGTGCGGCGAAGCGGGCCGGCGTCACTCGGTTCGTCTTCTCGTCATCCTGCGCCAATTACGGCGCTGCGGGGGATGACTTCATCGACGAGGCCGGGGCGTTCGCGCCCATGAAGCCGTACGGTCAATCGAAGGTAGACGCCGAGCTCGGCCTGGCGAAGCTTGCGGATGAGCGCTTCTCCCCGGTACTGATGCGGAACGCGACCGCCTACGGCGTCTCGCCGCGCCTGCGCTTCGACCTCGTCGTCAACAACCTGACCGCGTGGGCGCATGCGACGGGAGAGGTCCTCATGAAATCCGACGGAACGCCCTGGCGGCCGATCGTGCACATCGAGGACATCGCACGCGCGTTCCTCGCGGTGGTGGAGGCGCCGCGCGACCAGGTCCACATGGAGGCTTTCAACGTCGGCTCCACGGACCAGAACTACCGCGTGATGGACATCGCGAGGATGGTGGCCGACGTGGTGCCGAACACGCGGATCGTCTTCGCGCCCGGCGCCGGCCCGGACCCGCTCTGCTACCGCGTGAATTGCGACAAGCTCCTCGCACGGTTCCCGCAGGCCCGCGCGCGCTGGACGCCCCGGCGCGCCGCCGAGAGTCTCTATGCGCTGCTTCGCACGATGAACCTCGAGCCCAAGGATTTCGAGGGTGAGCGTTTCGGGCGCAGGCCCAACGTCCTGGCCCAGATAGCTGCGGGCCGCCTATCCGGCGCACTCCGCCCCGGACGCGTGTCGCTGGAGGCTGCATGAACGTCGTCGCGCCCAGGGTGCTGCGCGCTTCCGATGCACTGATGGAAATCCCCAGGTGCCGCTGCTGCGAGGGCAGCGCCCTGAAGCCCGTCTTCGACCTCGGCAGCATGCCTGCGTCGGACGGGTTCACTGCCAGCGCGGACGAGCCGGACCCGGCGTGGCCCCTCGAAGTGGTGGTCTGTGAGGATTGCGGTCTGGCGCAGCTACGCCACACCGTGTCGCCGGAAGTCCTGTTTTCGCCGAACTATCGGTACTTCTCGTCCTTCACGCAGACGGTCGTAGACAACGCGCGGGAGAACGTCGAACAGGCAATCGCACGCTTCTGCCCGGCGCCGGGGTCGCTTGTCGTCGAGTTGGCGAGCAACGACGGCTACCTGCTCAAGCACGCCATGGCGCAAGGCTTGCGCGTCCTGGGGATCGATCCGTCGCCCCTTCCCGTCGAGGCGGCCAGGGCGGCCGGCGTCGACACCATGCTCGCCTTCTTCACCGACGAACTGGCACGGGAGCTAGCGGCCGGCGGCCTGAAGGCCACACTCCTCTTCGGCAGCAACGTCCTGGCCCATGTGGCGGATACGCGAGGCTTCGTGCGTGGGATCCGGCGCATCCTGGCGCAGGATGGCACCGCGATCATCGAGGTTCCCTACCTCCGTGATTTGGTGCAGCATGTGGAATTCGACACGATCTATCATGAGCACCTCTGCTACTTCTCGCTCACGGCTCTATCGAGCCTTTTCGAGCGGGAAGGACTTTCACTGAACGATGCCGAACGGATCGCGATCCACGGCGGTTCGGTCCGCCTGTTCGTGCAGCATCACGCCGCACCGTCGGAGAGGCTGCTTCGCCTGATGCGCGAGGAGCGGGAAACCGGCCTCGATGGCCCGGCGGCGTTCCTCGCCCTTTCGGAGCGCGTTGCCCAGGTGGGGCGGGACCTGCGCAAGCTGCTCGACAGCCTCAAGGCAGAAGGCGCGCG
>DASQNQ010000320.1:0-7703 GCA_035644895.1 Acetobacteraceae bacterium
GCGGCCGCTGGATGCGCCGGGGCCGCGCCATCATCCTGCTCGACGGGCGCTGAGGCGATGGCGCGCGCCCTCCACCACGCCTTCTTCGCGCAGGAGGCGCGCGCGCTGCGCACCCGGCTGGCGCGCGTCCGTCCGCTGTCGCTCAACGAGACGATGGTTCCGGCGGCCGCCCTGCCCTCCCCGACGCTCGCCGCGCTGGACGACCACCTGGCGCGGGGGCGTCGCGACCTGGCGCAGCGGGTGGACGCGTTCCTCGCCTGGCTCGATACGGCGCAGGGCTTGGCCGCAGCGCCGGGCGAGGTGCAGGCGAGGCTCGTCAGCATACGCGGCCGGTTCAACATCGTGCTGTCCGAGCTCGACCTGTTCGCCGCGGTGCTGAGCCAGCGGAGCGAGGCGGAGACGGGCACCTTCATGGCCGGGCTCGACGCCGCCGCGGACGATGCGCTGCGGCTGCCGGGCGACTGGTACGTCCCGCCGCCCATCATGTGCTACGTGGACCGCAGCCATGGCGCGGCGATCCGCCGCGCGCGGACGCGGCTGCCGGGCGGCGGGCTCAACCCCGTCGCGATCATCCGCGTCCCGCGGGAGCGCATGGTGGGCGTGGGCATCGCCTCCTCCCTCGTCCACGAGGTGGGGCACCAGGCCGCCGCGCTGCTCGACCTCGCGCCGCTGCTGCGCGTGCGCCTGGCCGCCATCGCGGCCGGCGCGGGGGAGGCAGGCGCCGCCTGGACGCTCTGGCGGCGCTGGCTCGGCGAGATCCTCGCCGACCTCTGGGCGGTGGCGCGCTGCGGCATCGCCGGGCCGCTCGGGCTGATCGGCGTCGTCAGCCTGCCGCGCGCCTTCGTCTTCCGCATCGGCGTGGACGAGCCGCACCCCTTCCCCTGGATCCGCGTGCGGCTGGCCATCGAGATGGGGCGCGCCCTCTGGCCCGACCGCCAGTGGGACGCGCTCGACCGGCTCTGGGCGGACCTCTACCCGCCCACCGGCCTCGACCCGCTGCGCGCGACCGCGATCGCGCTGCTCGAGCAGACCAAGGCCGACCTGGTCCGCGAACTGCTGGAGCACCGGCCCCGCGCGCTGCGCGGCGCGCGGCTGCGCGACGTGTTCGACCTGCCGGCGCGCTCGCCCGCGCGGCTGCGCACGACTTTCGCAGCGTGGCGACGGGCGCCGACGGCGGCGCTCGCGACGCCCCCATCCTTGGCATTCGCCGTGCTCGGCCAGGCGCGCGCTGACGGCGCGCTGCCGCCGGGCGCCGAGGGCCGCATCACCGCGCGGCTGCTCACCGCCTGGGCCGTGGGACGGGCCTTCCAGCGCCCCGCCGCCGCGCCGCTTCCCGTGACGACCTGACCGAAAGGAGACGACATGCCAGCCCAATTGAGAGTGACGCCCCGTGTGCCGGTCGCCGGCACCCTCGCGCGGATCGAGCTGACCCTGCCGCCCGGCAGCCCGCAGGTGCGGGAGGTGGCCTGGACGCTTGATCCCGCAAACCATGGCCGTCTGTTCGGCACCGGCGTGGTGCCGGGCGAAGGAGGCTACACCTCGGACACGACGGCCGTGGACTGGGACACGGCCGGCGCGGGCTCGAACCGGTTCTTGGTGAGCGCCAGGGTTACCTTCAACGACAACAGCGTCCGCGATGTCGGCACGTCCGTCGATGTCATCGAGAGCCGCCCTGCCGGCCCGGTCGTGGTGGCCACCACGGCCGGCGAGAAGGCGGCCATCCCCTTCGACGTGCAGGCGGTGTGGGTCGCCATCCGCAACCGCACCCAGGCGATCGGCTTCGGCGCCTACAGCCAGTTCATCGACAACCTCGTCTGCTGCCTCGCCGGGCGCGACTGCGTGATGCCGGCCAACCGCACCCTGGCGAGCGCGATGGCCCAGCGCCCGCAGATCGTCGGGCTCGCCGACCAGCTCGGCCTCAACCCGGCCCGCATCCTCTCGCAGGGCGTCTACGGCTACGACCTGCTCCGGCTGGCGACGCAGGCCTTCCTGGCGATGAATGTCGGCCTGCTGCGCGAAGGCCCGAACGGGGAGCCGCGGATCCCGACGCCCCCGGACTTCGATGCCGGGGAGGAGCAGAGCCGGCTCGGCTACCCGACCGACCCCGACACGGTGGCCGAGCGGCTGCGCGCCTACCTCAAGGATGATGGCCGCGTGCTGCCCTACCTCGACAGCGTGGTCACCGCGATGCTCGGCACCGGCTGGCGGGAGAGCGGGGCGCTCGGCTGCTACCAGGACGTGCTGCAGCATCGGCTGGAGAGCCCGGCGATGCTCGAGCTGATCTGGTCCTACTGGCACGAGGAAGGCGCGCTGACACAGACGATGAACGCCATCGCTCTGCGCTTCCAGAACAAGCGGCGCCGCGGGAACGACCCGCTCGCGCAGCTCGAGATCGACCCGCTCCGGCCGCTCAACAGCCTGATCTGGGGCCACATCCAATCCGAGTACAAGCGCCTGTCCGTGGTGCGGCGCGCCTACGAGTACGATCACCACTACGGCATCACGCTGCGCGGCCGCGCGATCCCTGCGCTGATGACGGCGGACAGCCGCTCCAAGTTCCTGGAGGCGTTCCACAACCTGCTGACGCGCACGGCCGCCTTCTATCGCGCGGACGCCGACACGACGGTGGTGGCCGACGCCTACCCCGTGCTGAACGCGCTGCGCGACCTGCACCTCGTCCTCGCGGAGGGGGCGCACAACCAGTTCGGCGACCTGCCCTGGACCGCGCGCGCGGAGATGCTGATCGAGCAGTGGCTGCTGGCGAGGCCCGAGATGCGCGAGTTCCTGCGCGGCCGGGCCATGGTGCCCTACGCCGAGCCCTGGATGGGCCAGGTCGACGCGATGAAGCGCCTGCAGGGCTGGCGCGCCACCGGCGTCTCCTCGTTCCGCGAACTGGCGGTGTACGGCGAGCAGCTCCTGCTCTCGGTCCGATACACCGCCTGGACGCAGGTGAACAACGAGGCCCAGGCGCGCGCCTGGGCGCGGTACTGGAAGCCCGAGGTTCAGGGCTACGTGCATGCGTACCGCGCCGTGACGAACGGCCAGGTGGACCTCGCGGTCGAGCCCGTGAACCAGCTGGATGCGGAGCGCCGGCGCATGCTGCCGGCGCGTCTGATGGCGGAAACGGCGCCGCTCCTTGCGGTCGAGCGACCGATGGTGCCGGCCCGGGCAGCAGGAGGCTGACATGTGGAACAGGGAATTGCTGGCCGACCTGGAGGCCGAGACCTTCGAACCCGAGTCGCTCGACGAAGCCGGCGCGGCGGATTTCGAGGCCGGCCGGGAGGAGGAGGCCGGCACCGCCTGGGCCGGCGAGGAGGAGGCCTTCCCGCTCGGCGAGCTGGACGAACTCGACGAGCTTGACGAGATCCTGGAGGCGGAGGCGACCCCGCGCATCACCCGCTTCGGCGGCCGGTACCGGGTCGTGCTGACGGGCTTCGCCTTCGACCGCTCCAACCTTCCCGCCGACGCGGTGGCGCGGCTGAAGGGCCTGGTGGACACCGTGCGTGCGAGCCAGCGCGGGCCCGCGCCGGTGCGGCTCATCGAGGTGATCGGCCACACCGACCCGGTCGGCACGGATGCCTACAACCTCCAGCTCGGCTGCCGCCGTGCCGCCGTGGTGGCCGCGCGGCTGCGCCGGATGATGGATCCGCAGCTTTCGGGCCGCGTCCGCGTGCGCGTGGCGAGCATGGGGGAGCGGCAGGCCGTGCCGGGCCGCGACAGCTTCAACAGAAGGGTGGAGATCGCGCTGCTCACCACACCGCGCCCGCGCCCGCCCGGTAGCACGCGCTGCCCGCACGTCCCCGGCGCAGGGACACCCGGCCCGCAGCGGCCCGGCCGCGGTGGGCAGCCCCCGTGGCAGCCACCCGCGCAGCCCAGGGAACCCGCGCCGCCGCCCAGGCAGCCGGCACGGCAATGCTCGCCGGCGGAGATGAACCGCGCCCTCGATCTCTGCCGCGCGGCGGCGCTCGACTGCGCGCGTTCGACGGTCGCACCGATCGCCGGCCCGGTGCTGCGCTGCGGCGTCCGCCTGGCGCCGGTGCTCGCCCGGATCATCCCGCTGGTCCTCCGCCGCAACCCGGCCGCGCTGAAGCAGATCCCGGCGCTGATCGGCGCGCTGATGAGCTGCGCACAGCAGGTGCCCGAGGCCCGCGCGGCGGCCGCCCGGCTGCGCGGCTGCTACGCCACCTGGACGGCCTGCCGCGCCGCCGCGGCCGCCCGCACCGGCTGCCCGCCCCCGGCCTTCTCGGGCTGACCGTGATCATCGACTGCCATTGCCACGCCGGCCCGGGGGACGGCCTGACCGGCCCCTGGGACACGCGGGCGCCGCTCGGCGCGCATCTGCGCCGCGCCGCGGCGGCGGGGATCGGCCGCACGGTCGTCTTCGCCGCCTTCCACAGCGACTACGCGGAGGCGAACCGGGTCGTCGCGCGGATCGTCGCGCGCCACGCCGACCGCCTCTGGGGCTTCGCCTTCGTCCACGCCGCGCGCGATTCCGGGCGCGTGGCCGCGATGGTGGGCGAGATGGTGGCCGGCCACGGTTTCCGCGGCATCAAGCTGCACCGCCACGACGCACGCATCACGCGGGAAGTGTGCGAGGCCGCGCTCGCCTTCGGCGTCCCGGTCCTCTACGACCCGATGGGCGAGGTGGCGCCGGTGGACCTGGTGGCCGGGGAGTATCCCTCCCTGCGCCTGATCGTGCCGCATCTCGGCTCCTTCGCCGATGACTGGCGGGCCCAGCGGGCGATGATCGACATCCTCTCGCGCCGGCCGAACGTGGCCTGCGACAGTTCCGGCGTGCGCCGCTTCGACCTGCTGGTGGAGCTTGTCCGGCGGGTCGGCCCGTCGCGCCTGCTCTTCGGCTCGGACGGGCCCTGGCTGCACCCGGGCGTCGAGCTCGCGAAGATCCGGGCGCTCGGCCTGCCGGCGGCAGCGCGTTCGCTCGTGCTCGGCGGCAACCTGCTCCGCATCCTCACCGAGGCGCGGGAGGGGCGGAGGCCGGCGCGCCGCCGTGGCGCCGGCCCGGTGCGGCTGCCGCCGCGGCCCGTCGATCCTTGGGAACCGGCCGACGCGGCCTGACGCGAAGGTCACCCGGTCGCGGCCGCCATCTCGCGCGCCGCCTTGCACCGGAGCTGGAGCGCGCGCGCCGTCACGCCGAGCTGCTGCGCCGCGACCTGCAGGCTGCCGCCGCGCTCCACGGCGATGCGCACCGCCGTCTCCTCCGCCATGCGCCCGATCTCCTTGAGCCCGATCCCCTGGCTGAGCGCGTCGCGGACCGCCGCCTCGATGACCGCCGGCGCGTAGCGGTCCGTGCGGGCGGCGCGCAGCGCGTCCGGCCGCCCCGGAATACAGCCGATCGTCAGCGGCCCCGCCCCGGCCCAGCGCAGCAGCAAGCGGCCCACGACCTGGCGCAGCTCGCGGATGTTGCCGGGATAGGTGCGGTCGAGCAGCCAGGCCTCCACGGCAGGGTCGAGCTGCGGCGGCGCGCCGTTCGTCAACTCGGCCAGGAAGTGCCGCGCGAGCGGCAGGACGTCGCCGGGCCGGTCCCGGAGGGCCGGCAGCGACAGCTCGATGCCCGCAAGCCGCCAGTAGAGGTCGGCGCGGAAGGCACCGGCCGCCACCATCGCCGGAAGGTCGCGGTTCGTGGCGGCAACCAGGCGGAAGCGCGAACGGTGCCAGGCATTGCCGCCGACTCGCCGGAAGGTGCCCTCCTGCAGCACGCGCAGGAGCTGTGCCTGCAGCGGCAGGGGCAGCTCGCCGATCTCGTCGAGGAACAACGTCCCCCCGTCGGCCAGCGCGAAGGCGCCGTCGCGCGGCCCGACCGCGCCGGTGAAGGCCCCGCGCTCATGCCCGAACAGCTCGCTGCCCGCCAGCTCGGCCTGTATGTTCGTGCAATCGACCAGCACCGGTCCGCGGCGGGCCGAGCGCGGATCGAGCCGGTCCACCAGCCGCGCGATCAGCTCCTTGCCGGTTCCGCTCTCGCCGGTGACGAGGACGGGCGACTCGCTGAACAGCGCGGCCTCGACGGCCTGCTGGAGCGCGGCGGTGAAGGCTGGCGCCGTCCCGACCAGGCGGCCCGCACCGTCCGGGTCGGCCAGCGCGTCCTCGATGATCGACCAGCGGGCGAGCCGTGCCGCAACCGCCCCGGCGCCTTCGGCGTCACCGTCCCAGGCCAGCACATCGGTGGCGCCCGCGGCGAGGCAGTCGCCCGCCATGCAGGTCCAGCCGGAGCCCGGGCCGTGCAGCACGACGAGCAGCCGCCGCGCGCCACGCGAGGCGGCGCGGACGGCAAGGGCGGCATCGGCGGCCCCGGGCAGGAGCAGGACCAGGACGAAGGGCTCGGGCGCGTCCGCAACAGGCGTGAAGCCTGCGAGTTGCAACCGCGAGGCGAGGGTGTCGGCGAGGTTGGCGGAGAGTCCCTCGGCGGTGCACAGGACGAACGGGCGCGGCGCGGAGCTGGCGGCGGCGGTCATGGCGTGAACCTCCCCTGGCCTTCCTGACTTGCGTCCACGGCGTTCGCTGCCGACTCTCCTGCGCCGTGGCGGAGACCGGCAAGGCCGATCCCACGAAAGGAATCCGAAAAAGCGACGAAACGTCTCGTCCTCTCCGGTGGGCAGATCGGCGCGTGGCCCTGCACCAGCATCGATCTCGTCATCATTTGGAAGCGCGCCATGTGGAAGCGCGCCGGCCGCGCCGCCGCCACACGGGTCATCGCAACCTGACCTCGCGGGCGTTCGCCGGGCAGGCTCAACAAGCCCGCCGCGTTGCGCAGGCCCCGGACCAGATCATGGCCGGGACGCCTCACGGACAACGGGTGGATGCGGGACCCTCGACGTCCCATCGAACGGAGCGGCGGGTGAACTCGCCATACCGCCAGCCATGCCGGATGGGCACAACCGCCTCGGCTGCGCGCACCGCCTGCACGTTCGCCGGTGTACCGAGGCTTGCCAGCAGCACCGTCGAAGATGCGGCGTCCAGCCCGGCACGCCCACAAGCCGCATGGCACCGCATGACCGGTGTCCGTGTCGCCGATCAAGCTGCCAGACGGTCCGAGGCCAAGGAGATGGGCCGGTTGGCGTCCGCGGCGGGATTCGAACCCACGACCCCAGGATTCATACCACTTCGGCTTTCGCCGCCGCCCTCGCAGGCGTTCGTGGTCTGGACTGTCCCTTCACCTTAGGCCGAAGCCCTTAGGTGCCGCCCATCCAGTCTCTACACCTCCCCGGCTGCTGCCGGGTTTGGCTCGGGATTGGCAAGGCGCACGACGCGCCCGAGCTTTCCCCGACTTTGAGCGGATCCGCTGCGCCGTTTCCGAACGCAACGCCCAGTTGAAAACAAGGAATCCTGTACTCTATCCGGCTGAGCTACGCGGACAACCGACATTCGAAGACTACACCCGAACTGCCGCTGCGGGAAGCCTGCCTGGTCGGCCTCGCGGTTCGATTCCGCGCGCGCCGGCAATTCAACAATCCCGAAGGCCAGGCGCACGATGAGCCGCCAGGAACATGTCCCGGTTCCGCGGGCCCGTGGTTGTCGGAGGCGCTCCACCCTGCCGGGCCATCGGGACACGCGCCGGGGCATCCGGCACAGCCGGGCCGCGCGAGGCAGGGTCTGCCGGATGTCAGCAATGCGACAGAGGCCGCGGCGCAACGAACCCGCGGGCACGCAGGCCGTTCCCGCCTGCGACCCCCCACCGGAGAGGAGTG
>DASQNQ010000321.1:0-10664 GCA_035644895.1 Acetobacteraceae bacterium
GCCTGCCCCGGCCGGGGCCCTGGATGGAACGGCTGCGCCAGGGCCTCGCCTTCCCGATGTACGGGGCCGCGGCCTGGCTCGTCTGGGTGCTGGCGCAGCAGGCGGGGCCGGACGGCGTGTTCTTCGCGCTCGCGGGGGGCGTGCTGGTGGCGGCCGGGCTGTGGGTGCTCGGCCTCGCGCAGGGCGGGACCGGGCGGCTCGCGGGCCGGGCCGCCGCGACGCTCGCGCTCGGCGCCGCCCTGGCGCTGCTGCCGCGCCTCTCCTCCACGCCTGCCCAGGCCGCCGCCGATCCCGGCGCGGAGGCGTGGTCGGAGGCGCGCGTCGCCGCGCTGCGCGCCGAGGGCCGGCCGGTCTTCGTGAACGCGACGGCGGCCTGGTGCATCACCTGCCAGGTGAACGAGCGCGTCGCCCTCCGGGCGGAGGCGGTGCGGTCGGCGTTCGATGCACGGCGCGTCGCCTACCTCAAGGCCGACTGGACGCGCGGCGACGCCGCGATCGGGGCCCTGCTGCGCGCCCATGGGCGGGAGGGCGTGCCGCTCTACCTCTACTGGGCGCCCGGCGCGGCCGAACCGGAGATCCTGCCGCAGATCCTGACTGAGGGGGTCGTGCTGGCCGCGCTCAACGCACGGTAGCAACCCGTTCATGTCTTGGCGGCAGGGTCGCCCCATGCGCCGCTTCCTGCTGCCCTTGCTGCTGCTTGCCCCCCTGTCGGCCGGGGCCCAGCCGGCACCACCCGCCTGCAACGCGGCGCGTGAGGGCGTGACCGCCTGCCTGGACGGCAAGCTCTGCACCTGCCGGTTCGAGCGGGGTGGCAGCATCACGGGGCGGCGCGACGGCCATCGCTGGGACTGTGGCACGCTGCGGCCACAATGCGGGCCGGAGGCGAATGTCCCGGCCGGGCCGCCCGTGCTGCCGGTGCCGCTGCCCAACCTGCTGCTGCAGATGGATCCGTCCGGCATGCCGGGGCAGGCGCCCGTCCCGTACCCGCCACATTCCGGGGCTCCGTTTCCGCTCCGCTAGGCCTGTCGCCGGGCGGCTTCCAGCACGCATTCAGTGACCTCAGCACCCGGCGTTGGGTCCAGGCTTCGGCCGCCCGCCTTTTTCCTGCCTTAATCGTGCCACGGTTGCCACAAAGCGCTCGACCGCAAGGCGAGATTGAGATAGCTCGATGCTCACGTCTTCGTGAGCATACAAAATACGGTGAGCATCTTGATCCGCATTCTTTCCACCTCACTCCTGATCGCCCTTGCGCTGCTCGCTTCAGCTGCGCCGACGCAGGCGCTCGAGCGGCAGTCGGTGGACAGCACGGTCGTGGCGCCGGGTGGCCTCGCACGCAGCGCGCCCTTCGCGCTCAGCTGGTCCTCGCCCGACAACAACCGCTTCTGGGCCCGTGCGGAGGGCCCGCCCCGGCGGCTTGACGATCAGGTGCTGCGCGGCGCGGTCTCGATGGGGCAGCACATCCCGGTTCTCGACTGCGGTGCCCAGGCGATCGGGTGGTGCGATGGCCTCCGTCTCAACATGACACCGGTGATGCGGGCGATTCCGGATGCGCCGCAGCGGAACGGCGGCACCGCACCGGCTGCCGGCTTCGCGCTGGCCCAGAGCCTGGACTACAAGGCGTCCCCGGCCATCTCGATCCGGGCCGGGCTCGACATCGGCGACCGCTTGGGCGTCGGCGCGCCGCTCGTCGCGGGCGGGTCGGGGCTGGTGGCGAAGGCGCGCATCGGCTTCGGGGCCGATCTGGGCCGCATGGGCCTCGGCGTCCCGCTGCGCGTGGACGCATCCGTCATCCGTGTGGCTGACCTGGACGGCGCGCCGATCGAGCGGAGCGCGAACGACTGCCAGGGCATCCTGGATTTCCGGCTGGCAAGTTACGCGCCGCTCCGGGTCACCCTGCCCTGCAACACGTCGGGTGCGCCCCGCTTCGGCTTCGGCATCCGCGGGGAGTTCTGACCGGCGGGCGCGGCACGGCCGCCCGGGATGCGTCGAACCCGGGGAAAGCCGATTCGGCGACGGCCATGAGCAAGCTCGGCGCCGATGCCCTCGCCCGCGCGTCGGGGGAGCCCGGCTACCCCGCGAGGTGCGGCCGGCGCAGCAGCCGGACCAGGACCCCGTCCACCGGGCCGGCGATCACCGACACAAGCCACAGCCCACCCGCGGACAGGACGATGGCCGGGCCGGAGGGCAGGTCCAGGTGGTAGGAGGCGAGCAGCCCGCCGAGGGCCGCCAGGCACGCGAGCGCGACGGCCGCGCGGACGATGCGCCCGAGTTCACGCCCCCAGTGGCGCGCCGCCACCGCCGGCAGCATCATCAGCCCGACCGCCATCAGCGTGCCCATGGCCTGGAACGCCGCGAGCACGTTCAGCACCACGAGCGCGAGGAACAGCGCGTGCCAGAGCCCGCCGCGCATGCCCTCGGCCTGCGCGAAGCCGGGGTCGAAGCACTCGAGCGCCAGTGGTCGCCACGCCACCGCGAGCACGGGCAGCGTCACCGTCGCGACGCCCGCCATCAGCAGCAGCGCGTCGTCGTCCACGCCGAGCACCTGGCCGAACAGCATGCGGGTCAGGTCCGCCGTGTCTCCGCGCAGCGAGACCAACGTCACGCCGGCCGCGAGCGCGATGAGGTAGAGCGCCGTCAGCGCCGCATCCTCCCGCCCGCCCGTGGCACGCGACAGCGCCCCCGCGCCGACCGCCACCAGCAGCCCCGCGACCAGCCCGCCGAGCGACATGGCGGGCACGGAGAGCCCCGCCACCAGGAAGCCCGCCGCGATCCCCGGCGTCACGCCGTGCGCGAGCACCTCCGCCGTCAGGCTGGTCCGCCGTAGCATGAGGAAGACGCCGAGCGGCGGCGCCGCGACCGCAAGGGCCAGGCAGCCCACCAGCGCGCGGCGCATGAAGCCGAACTCGATGAACGGGCCGAGGAAGGGGTCCAACCCGCTACAGGCCGGCGGCGTGGCCGATCATGCCACGCACCGGTCCGCCGTCTCGTCCCAGGCTTCGGCCATCATCCGGGCCCTCAGCCGGTTCTCGGCCGAGAGGACCTGCTCCGTCGGGCCGGCGGCGATGGTCCGCCTGGCCAGCAGCACGCAATCCGGGAACTCGCGCCGCACCAGGTCGAGGTCGTGCAGCACGGCGACGAGGGTCCGGCCCTCCCCATGCCAGCGGCGCAGCACCGCCATCAGGTCGGCGGCGGTGCGGGCATCGACCGCGTTGAACGGCTCGTCCAGCAGGATCACGTCGGCGTCCTGCATCAGCAGGCGCGCGAAGAGCAGGCGCTGGAACTGCCCGGCCGACATGTCGGAGACGGGCCGGCGGGCGAAGCCGCCGAGGCCGACGGCCTCCAGCGCCGCCTGCGCCCTCTCCCGGTCCGCCGGGCCGGCGCTGCGGAACAGCCCGAGGCGCGACCACACGCCCTGCAGCACCACGTCGAGGCAGCGGATCGGGAAGAGGCGGTCCATCGCCGCCTGCTGCGGCAGCAGCGCCAGCCGCGCCCGGCCGCCCCGGATGTCCACCCGCCCCTCATCGGGGCGGTGCAGCCCGGCGATGGCGCGCAGAAGCGTGGTCTTGCCGGCGCCGTTGGGACCGACCAGCGCCGTCATGCTGCCGGGAGCCAGACGCACCGAGACGTGATGGACGGCCGGATGGCGCCGATGCGTCGCCGTCAGGTTCTCGACCACCACGGCCGGGCCAAGCGGGGCGGCGCTCATGCGGTCATTGCCCAGGCCACGCAGGCCCACAACACGCCCAGCACGGCCACCGCCAGCACCAGCCGTGGGCCAGCGCCTGAGGAGACGGCCAGGGGATCGGCTGGCAGAAGCGGCAGCCTGGACGGATGCCCGGGCGCATGTTGGTGGGGGTGGGGCATCGTTACCTTATAACGTTGCCACCCATATAGCGTCGCATGGGCGCCTGGGAAAAGGCCCCCCGGGCGCCTACCTGCCGGGACCATGCACGGCATGCTCCCGCCCGCCTCCCTCCCCCCCGACGCCTCGCCGGATCCGGAGGCAGCCCTCCGCCGGAACCTCGCGCGGCACCGCACCTTCGCCACCGGGCTGCTGGCCGGAATGGGTGGGCTGCTGGTCGGCTCCTACGCCCTGCCGCCGGGCTACTGGACGGACATGCTGCAGGCCGCGGCCAAGGCGGGGGTGGTGGGCGGCATCGCCGACTGGTTCGCGGTCAGCGCGCTGTTCCGCCACCCGCTCGGCCTGCCGATCCCCCACACCGCGATCATCCCGACCCAGAAGGAGCGGCTGGGCCAGGGCCTCGGGCGCTTCGTCGCGAACCACGTCTTCACCGAGGCCGAGGTGCGCCGGGTGCTCGCCCGCCTGGACCTCGCGGCCATCCTGCGCGGCTTCCTGTCCGACCCCGATGCGGTTCGCCCGGCGGCCGAGGCGCTGTCGCGCGCCCTGCCCCGGATCCTCGCGAGCCTCGAGGACGGGCGCGCGCGGCGGCTGATGCTGCGGCTGCTGCCCCGCCTCGCGGGCGGCCCCGCGGCGTCGCGCATCCTGGCGCGCGCGCTGCGCGGCCTGGTCGAGGGCGGGCGGCACCACGAGCTGTTCGACCTCGTCGTGGCCCAGCTCAAGACGGTGCTGCTGAGCAAGGAGGACCAGCTCCGCGCCGCGATCGAGGCGCGGGTGCGGGCCGAGGGCGGCCAGCTCCTCGGCTGGATCGCGGGCGCGGCCGTCGCCAAGCGCGTGCTCGGCACGCTCAACGCGGAGCTGGAGCGCATCCAGCCCGGCGATTCCGAGCTGCGCGCCGCCTTCGAGGGCTGGCTGATGACCGAGGTGGACCGGCTGGAGAACGACCCGGAGCGCGTCGCGCAGGTCGGCCAGGCCGTGCGCGCCGCGCTTGCCCACCCGGCCGTCGCCACCTGGCTCGGCGACATCTGGGGCCGGCTCCGCGCGGCGCTGGAGGCCGACGCGGCCGACCCCTCCGGCCGCACCGTGAACGCCCTCCAGAACGCGCTGACCAACATGGGCGGCGTGCTGGCAGAGGACGCGGCGGCGCGCGAGCGGCTGAACCGCGCGGCGGAGCGCATCCTGGCCACCATGCTGCCGGGCGCACGCACGCAGCTCGCGGACTTCATCGCGGGCGTGGTGCGGTCCTGGGACACGGCGACGGTGACGGAGAAGATCGAGCTGCGCGTGGGGCGCGACCTGCAATACGTGCGCATGAACGGCACGCTGGTGGGTTTCCTGGTGGGCGGGCTCCTCTTCGCGCTGCTGACCGCGATCTTCGGGCGCGTCTCGGTGTAGCGGCGCCCACCGGAATCAACGCGCGGCACGCGGCGTTCCAGGGCCCTGACCCTGGATCACCCGCACGGCGCATTCGCTGCCAAGGTCGATTTCACGCGTGCGCACCAGGCGTGTTGCCCGGACCCGCCGCATGCGCCCAGGATGGCCCTGCCCGGACGCAGATCCGGGCAGGCATCGGAGGGAACGCATGAGGACACTCTCGCGCAGGGGGCTGCTGGGCGCGGCCTGCCTCGGCTGCGGCGGCGCGCATCTCGGCCTGACGGCGACACCCGTCCAGGCACAGCAGCCGGGGGGCTGGTCGCCGCCCGCTTCCGCCCAGCGCTGCCCCTCGCGCTTCGGCGCGCAGGACACGCGCGGCCACATGAACCTGCTGAACGCGGAGAAGCGCCAGGCCGCGGCACGGCTGATCCGCAACGGCGACGTGGTGGAGCTCGGCCGGCGGCTCGAGCCCTCCATGCCCTTCTTCGGCACACGGCGCTTCGACATGCACCTGAAGCGCACCTTCATGAACCCGGAGGCGAACCGCCGCGGGTCGAACGAGGAGATCGTGATCACCGAGATCGGGCAGGTCGGCACGCAGCTCGACGCCTTCCCGCACCAGACGATCGGCGACGAGGTCTACAACTGCGTCAAGTTCGACGAGACGGCGACGCGCGGCGGCTTCCGCAGCATGGGCGTGGACGGCATCGGCACGGTGTTCACCCGCGGCGTGCTGATCGACGTGGCCGGCGCGAAGGGGCAGCGCACCCTGCCGATGGGCTACGAGATCACGGTCGCGGACCTGGAGGACGCGCTGCGCCGCCAGAACACGCGCATCGAGCGCGCGGACGCCGTCGTCATCAACACGGGCTGGGGGCATCTCTGGGGCACGGACAACGCGCAGTACGTGCGCGGCTGCCCCGGCATCGGCATCGCGGCCGCCGAGTGGCTCATCCGGCAGGAGCCGGTGCTGCTCGGCTCCGACAACTGGCCGGTCGAGGTCGCCCCGAACCCGGACCGCAACGCGTCGCTGCCGGTGCACCAGATCGCGCTGGTGGTGCACGGCGTCCACCTGCTGGAGAACATGAAGCTGGACGAGCTGGCGGAGCGGCGCATCCACGAGTTCGCCTTCATGATGCAGCCGCTCAAGATCGCCGGCGGCACCGGCTCCACCGTCGCGCCCACGGCGATGACCTGACAGCGGGCGGGCGGCGGGGCCTCAGTACGGCACCTTGTCGGGCTTCGCCGCCCATTCGGAGAAGACCTCCAGCGCCTCGGCGGCGAGCAGGCGGCGCATCGGCAGGGCGCGTGCCTCGACCGGCTTCGGGATCTCCCGGTAGAGCAACTCGTCGTCGAAGCCGATGGCGGCCGCGTCGTGGCGGTCATTCGCATAGTGGACGGCATCGAGCCGCGCCCAGTGGATGGCGGCAAGGCACATCGGGCAGGGCTCGCAGCTCGTGTAGATGGTGGCGCCGCGCAGGTCGAAGCGGCCCAGGCGGCGGCAGGCCTCGCGGATCGCGACCACCTCGGCATGCGCGGTCGGGTCGTTCGTCGAGGTGACCTGGTTCGCCCCCTCCCCCACCACCTGCCCGTCCATCACCACCACCGCGCCGAAGGGCCCGCCCGTGCCCGCCGCCAGGTTCCGGCGCGACAGGGCGATCGCCTGGCGCATGAACTCCTCGTCCCCCGGCATCTCGTCCCCCCTGGCCTGCCGCGGCGCAGCCTTCCCGAGCGACTGCGCCCTGTCCAGGGCTGCCTTACCGCCTGCGCCAGAGCCGGAGCGGCGTGGTGGCGGCAGGCCAGCCGGCGGCCACGACCGGCGCCTCTCCCACCTGGTCGAACTGCGCCGCCAGCCGGGCGAGCACGGCACCCGCCACGCGCCAGCCCGGCCCCGCCCCGGCCGGCACGCCCTCCGCCAACCCGCCGGCCGCGCAGAATTCGAGCTCCGGCGAGGCGATCGCGATGTGCTGGCCAGGGGCTGCGTGCGCGACGACATCGGCGAACCAGTCGCCCTCGTCGAACTGCGGCCAGATCATCAGGATGGGCGGCGGAGCGGCCGCGGCGGCGAAGTGCGCGAGGGTCGCGACCGCGTCGAGGCCGTGGCGCACGGGAAAGCCGATGCCGGTGCGCGGGGAGGCATCCGCATCGCTCGCCGCGACCGCCAGGCCCGCGCGCTCCAGCGCCCGCGACACGAGGCCGAAGCCGGCGCCGACCTCCACCACCCGGCCCAGCGGTTGCAGCAGCCGCACGGCCTCCGCGGTCGGCAGCGTGTTGCCGAGGCCGCGGAGCGCGTGCGGCACCGTGCGGCAGGCAGCGGCGACCTCCTCCGCCGGGGGCGGCATCCCCCGGTCGAGCGCCTGGAGGTACCAAGTCCTGCGCATGGCGGCCGCAGGGATCCAGGCCTCGACACTGCCGAGTTGCTGCAGGGAGGCAGTCGCCTGAGCCGCTGCGAGCGCCACCGAGAGGCTCCACCGGCGCGCACGGGCGGTGTCGCCCGGGGGCAGGGCGTCGATCAGCATCCGCAGCCCGGCGAGGCCATGACGGTCGGCCAGGGCGGCCGCCTCGCCCGGCGGGTGGGGGCGGAAGGCCAGCGCCGCCGGATCGGGCCTGAGCTGCGCGAAGGGCACCAAGCCATCCGGCGGCAGCGTAACCTCCAGCTCGCCCTGCAGCAGCACGCGGGGCCCGAGGCGGAAGGGTGGCAGCCAGGGCACGGCCGAGAAGGGCGCCTCATCCGCCTGGAGCGGCGGCCTCTCGTCCGGACCGGGCATGGCTCTCCGTCCTGTTGTCCTGGGGCACATCCGTGGCAGAGGCCGCGCTTCGCCGCCAAGCCGCCGCGGGAGCGCTGACCGGCACGTGAACGGGCCCTGCCTGTTGCCACATGACCGGGCAGACCCCGACCGTCCGCATCATGACCGGCGAAGCCATCTGGGCCGGGGCTCGTTCCGCTGGCGAGCCGGCGACGGATCGGGCGCCATTGGCACGAAGGCGGCCACCGCACCGCTGGGCGCTGGCTCCTCCACGGGGGTAAGTGCGCCCCCTGCAAGCAAACCCTCCCGCAGTTTCGCGTTGTGCCACTACATCGGAGGTGGTTGTGATGCGGAAAGTCGTTCTACTTGCATCGTGTCTGGCTCTGGCGGCGTGCGGGCAGACCGCAGGCGGCCGTGCAACGTCCGGGGGATTGCTCGGCGCTGGCGCTGGCGCAGCGATCGGCTCACTGACCGGAAATGCAGGAGCGGGCGCGGTGATCGGTGGCCTTGGTGGAGCAGCCGGCGGGGCCCTGACGGCGCCCCGACAGCGCGGCGGCTATGACCGGGGCTACAACGAAGGCTACAACCAGGGCTCCCGGCAGCAGAGCTACCGGCAGCAGCGCGGCGGCTACTACAACGATGGCTATCGCAACGATGGCTACCGTGGGCGCGGCTACGATTACTGAGCCAATGCGAGGGCCGTGAGAACCACGGCCCTCCACGAGGCCGGAGGCGCTCAGCCGCCAAGGCCACGGCGCCTACATGCCCTCGATCGCCATCATCCAAGCGGCAGAACGAGGCAGTGCAGGCTGCATGCTGCTCACGAGGGGCTTAGAGCATTTCCGGGTTACTCGAACTCGTATCCTGAGTTGGCCAGGTAGTTTCGGCACTCGTCTGGGCTGAAGGTGTCGAGCAGGCGGCCGATGGTGTTCCAGAGCGCGTCGCGGGTCCGAGCGCCTGCCTTCCGAAGGCCTGCCTTCAGCTTGGCGAAGGCCTGCTCGATGGGGTTCAGGTCTGGCGAGTAGGGCGGCAGGTGGAGCAGGCTGGCGCCTACGGCCATGACGGCCTCGCGCACGCCCGCGACCTTGTGGGCGGCGAGGTTGTCCATCACCAGGACGTCGCCCGGCTCCAGCGCCGGGGCGAGAGCCTGCTCGACGTAGTCGCGGAAAACCTCGCCCGTCATCGGCCCGTCCAGCACGAGAGGGGCGACGAAGCCGGTGCTGCGCAGACCTGCGACGAAGGTTGTGGTGTGCCAGTGGCCATGCGGCGTCGTGTCGATCAGCCGCTCGCTCTTTGGGCCCCAGCCGTAGCGGCGCACCATGTTCGTGCTCGCCCCGGTCTCGTCGAGGAACACGAAGCGGGCCGGGTCCATGTAGCGCTGCCACACCCGCCAGAGGCGGCGCTGGGCGGCCACATCGGGGCGGTCCTGCTCGGCGGCCTTCAGCAGCTTTTTTTGTGTCGCAGGTCGAGCCTGCGCAGGGTCGCCCAGATCGTCGTCAGCGACCCGGCTCGGATCCCGCGCCTGGTCAACTCCGCCTGGATCTCCGCCAAGGTAATACCAGGCTTGGCCGAGGTCAGCTCATGCAACAGGGCCTCATGCCCGGCCAGCAGCGGCTTGCGATACCCGCCGACCTTGGCCGGGGCGGCGCTGCCCGTCTCACGGACCCGCCGCACCAGCTTGATCGCTGCCGACGCGCTCACCTCAAAGCGCCGCGCTGCCTGCCGGGCCGAACTGCCCGCTTCCACCGCCCGGACCAGCCGCAAACGCAGGTCCGCAGACAAGGGTGCCGTCATCACCGCCTCGCCGCTCAATCAGCAGCGTCGAATCAGAACCCGCGAGTCCGTGCAACCTCAAAGTGCTCTAACATCGCCTTGCGTGCGATCGGGAGGTTGTCGAGGAAACGCATTGTCCAGCTTCTCCGCTACATGCCGGACCATCGTTGGACGGCATTGCCGGCGGCATCATCACCGCCCAGCCTCTTATCTCGACAGGTCGCGATCATGTCGGGCCCGCGCGACTACCGGATACCGTAGTTATACTAATCCGCTATTGCCGGATTGTTGGTCTGGATTTCACTCTGGCCCCACATTGGCGACACGGTTTGCTGTGTGGGACGCTTCGTCGTGCGCCACCTAGATGAGACGTCCGGAAGCGGGAGAAGGTCTGAGCGCGGGCTTTGGTGCGCCGCCCCTATCTCTCCTTGCCGTCGCTGAGCGTCACGTGGAACAGTGCTCAGCAGCGTCAGTGATACATCCCGTTCCGCCACTCGTGCCGATACCTCGAACGGGCTCGGAATAAGCCTGAGCTGAGGCCTGCGGGAAGGGAGGCGTTGCTCTCCCACTTGTTGAAGGGGACGGTGGTGCACGCAACCCGCTGCCCGCACGTAGCTCGGCCGGCATGACGACAACACGATTTCAGCCAGTCGACTTTGCGCGGTAGAGGGCATTGTCTGCGGCCGAGAAGAGCCGGCTTGTCAGCCGGTCGACCTCGTCCGTTGGCGCTCCGTGCGGCCAGATCGTTGCAACGCCGATGCTAATCGTAACGAGGCGCAGCGGTGTGTTCGCTTCGTGATGTATGTTCAGGTCCAGGATCGCCATGCGTAGGCGTTCAGCCACGATGAGCACACCGTCAGCGAAGGTGTTCGGAACGAGCATCGCGAATTCCTCCCCGCCGATGCGGGCAG
>DASQNQ010000322.1:0-3517 GCA_035644895.1 Acetobacteraceae bacterium
CGTCGCATAGGCCTCCGCCATCGCGTCGAGCCCCTCAAGGCTCGGCCCGGGGAACTCGGCCGCGAGGTCGAAGGCCGCCGTGCAGCCCTTCTTCAGCATCTCGACGGCCGTGAGGAGCGTGGAGAGGCGCCGCTCCTCAACCCCGCGCCCGCCGCCGATCCAGGGCGCGTGGGCGAGCAGCAGAGCCAGGTCCCACTTGTCGCCGACGCCCTTGGCCAGCCCGCCATGTCCGTGGGTGTGGCCGTTCACCAGCCCCGGGATGACCATGCGGCCGCTGGCGTCATGACGCCGCGCGTCGGCCACCTCCGTCCCCGGCGGCAGCACCGCCGCCACGCGGCCGCCTTCGACCAGAAGCTCCGAATGCGGCGCGGAGAGCGCATCGGGGGCGAGGACCCGCGCGCCCGAGATCAGCAGCCTTTCGGTCACAGCGCGCGCTCGGAGCGCGGGGGGAGGAAGCGGTCGGTGAACATGGTGGCGGCATCCGGCGGGGCGGCGATGCCGTAGGCCTCGGCATTGGTGCGCACCAGCATCGCGGCCCGCGCCATGTCCAGGTGGCCAAGCCCGAACTCCCGCGTGGTGGGCGTGACCATCGAACGGTCGCGCGTCATGGCGAAGCGCCGCGCCTCCAGCGCCTCGTCGAACAGCGCCTCGCGCCGCTTCAGCGCGGCCATGCCGGCAGGCACGTCGTTCATGAGCAGCTTGAGTCCCTCCACGCTGGCCCGGACGAAGCGGGCGGCCACATCGGGATTGCGCTCGAGCCATTCGGCGCGGGCGAAGACGGCCGAACCGTAGAGGTCGAGGCCGTTCTCCGCATAGGGCCAGCCCAGGATCTGGTCCTCCGGGATGCCGAGGCCGACCAGGTTGAAATGAACGGTGAACAGGAAGCCGGTCACCGCATCCACCTGGCCCTGCCGCAGCATGGTGTCGCGCAGGTTTGCCGCCATGGAGGTCCAGCGGACGCCGCCCGTGTCGATTCCGGCGGCGCGGGCGAAGGCGGGGAAGAGCAGGCGGCTGCCCTCGCCCTCGGGCGCGCCGAGGCGCTTGCCCGCCGCGTCCTGCACGCGCTCGATCCCCCGTCCGCGCAGCGTGACCAGGGCAGCGGCCGTGCGGTCGAACACCTGGTAGATGGAAACGAGGCGATTGCCTGGATTTTCGGCATTGAACTTCACCGCGCCCGAGATGTCGGCGAAGCCGATGTCGTAGGCGCCCGAGGCCACCTTCACGAGCGCGTCGCCCGAGCCGAAGCCGCGGTCCACGCGAACTGCGAGGCCCTCGCGCCGGAAGATCCCTCGGTCCTCGGCCAGCGCCCACATGCCGTGGTTGCCCTGCAGCGCCCAGTCCAGGCTGAACCGCAGCGGCGTCTGCGCCGCCGCCGTGCGGATGAACGGCAGGGCCAGGCCGGCAGCGAGCAGGGCGCGGCGGTTCGCGGTCATGGCGAGGTCTCCAGCAGGGATGGCACACGCCATGCAAGCCCTGTGCAAGCCAAGAATTGCAGCCCGGTCATCCGGGCGCCATCTCACTGACAGAGAAGCACCGGGAGAGGCCGACCATGACCCCCATCACCCGCCGTGGCATCGCCGCGCTCGCCCTCGGCGCCGCGGCCCTGCCTGCCCGCGCGCAGACTGCCTGGCCAGAGCGGGCGGTCCGCTGGGTGGTCCCGTTCCCGCCGGCCGGCACGGCGGACATCCTCTCGCGCCTGCTCGCCGAGCGGCTGTCGCCGCGGCTCGGCCAGCCCGTCGTCGTCGAGAATCGGGGCGGGGCCGGCGGGACGCTCGCGGCCGACATCCTGGCGAAGGCCCGGGGCGACCAGCACCTGGTCATGATGTCGAACTTCGCGCCGCACGGGACCAGCCCGACGCTGTTCCCGAACGTCCCCTACGATGCCGAGCGCGACTTCACCCATGTCGGGCTGTTCGGCGCGCTCCCGATGGTGGTCGCGGTCGCTCCCTCGCACCCGGCGCGCAGCCTCGAGGAACTGCTGTCGGCCGCGCGCGCGCGGCCTGGGACGATCGGCATGGCCTAGGGCGGCAATGGCACGGCCTCGCACCTGATTGGTGCGAAGTTCCAGCGCGTAGCGAACGCGCAGTTCACCTTCGTGCCCTATCGCGGTGCCGGCCCGGCGCTGACCGACGTGCTGGCGGGCGTGCTGCCCGCGATCATCGAGACCCTGCCCGCCGCGATCGGCCACATCCGCGCCGGCCGGCTGCGGCCGCTGGCGGTCAGCAGCGCGCAGCGCTCCGCCGCCCTGCCGGAGGTGCCGCATTTCGGGGAGCTGGGACTCGCCGCGGCCGAGGGCGTGAACTGGTTCAGCTTCGCACTGCCGGCCGGCGTGCCCGGGACGCTTGTCACGCGCTGGACGACGGAACTCGGCGGCGTGCTCGCCATGCCCGACCTGCGTGAGCGCATGGACGGCATGGGCTTCGAGGGCGGACACATGGAACCCGCCCGGATGGCCCGCTTCGTGGGAGAGGAGGTTTCCCGGTGGCGCCAGGTCATCCGCGCCACCGGCGTGCAGGCGGAGTAGGCCCTCAGCGCTTCGCGCCGAGCTCCGACTCGATCTCCTTGATGCGGGCGAGGAGCGTGGTGCGCATGCCGGGGGAGGCGTGCGGCTTCAGGTTGGCCAGCGTCTCCTTCAGCTCCGCCAGCAGACGCCGCTTCTCGCCTTCCGACCGGCGGATGGGGCGGTTGTCGGAGAACTGACCTTCGAAGGCGCGCATGCGTCGGTGTCCAGGGCAGTGGTTAACGGGTGAAGCCTGGGTAAGGCGAAGCGGGCTGCACGTCAACCGCGTAACGCGAGGTGTCTGTGCGCGGCATGGTTGCTGGCTTGGCGAAGCCCGGCGTGCCCTTGTTTCACCTCGCCTTCGCGGGCAGATAACGCGCAGAACATAAAGCAGGGAGATCACCGAGGATGTCTGTCCGCCTCTCTCCGTCCCGGCGCGCCGTGTTGCTCGGCGGCGCCGGCGCGCTCGCCCTGCCGGGGTTGGTGCGCGCCCAGGGCCAAGCCGTAAGGTTAGGCATCCTGCAACCGGTGACAGGCGCGCTGGCGCAGGACGGGGAGTACGGGCGGCTCGGCGCGGAGCTTGCCATCAACGAGATCAACGCGGCAGGCGGCCTGCGCGGCCTCGGGCGGATCGAAATGGTGTTCGGCGACGCGCGGTCCACGCCCGAGGGCGGGACGGCGGAGGTCGAGCGCATGAACTCCGAGGGCGTGGTGGCGGTGGTGGGCGGCTTCGCCTCGCCGATCTGCCTCGCCGCCTCGCAGGCGGCGTCGCGCTACGACCTGCCCTATGTCGTGGATGTCGGCGTCTCCGACCAGATCGTGAGCCGCGGCCTGCGCAACACCTTCCGCTTCGGGCCGGGCTTCGGCGCGGTGACGCGCGCGGCGCTCGACAACCTCGCGACCCTCAACAACGCGGCCGGGCGTCCCGCCCGCACCGTCGTGGTGGTGCATGAGGACGGGCTGTTCGGCTCCGGCATGGCGCGGCTGATGCAGCAGGAGCTTCCGGGCCGCGGCTTC
>DASQNQ010000323.1:0-5860 GCA_035644895.1 Acetobacteraceae bacterium
TCCGCCTCGGTCATCGGACGATGCATCGCGGGCAGCGTCCCGCGCGGGCCGGGCCCGGGTCAATCCCCGCCCGTTTCCCCGAACCACACGCCGAGCAGTGCGGTGAAGCACACCAGCATGAGGAACCCGTTCAACCCGAGAAGGAGCCATGTCGGCAGGCGCTGCACCTCCGGGTCCGGCTCGCGCAGCTTCGGTGCGACCTCGCGCCAGACGGCGGCGGCAAAGCAGGCGGCGGCGAAGAGCACCAGCACGGAGCCGGTCAGCACGATGCCCCATTCGGGCAGCACGCCGCCCAGCACCTTCTTGGCCCCCACGCCCGAGGCCAGCGCCGTCAGCCCCGTCCGCACCCAGGCGGCGTAGGTCCGCTCCGCTGCCAGCACCGTGCGGTCGGCAGCGAGGACAGTGCGGCGGTCGGCCGGATCCATCGCGCCATGCAACGCGACACGGGCGGATCCGGCTGCAGGCGCCCTTGACCGCAGCGGCAGGGTGGCCAAGCCTCGTGGCATGCCACGGCTCCTGCTCATCGGCTGCGGCGCCTTCGGGCGGGTCCATGCGGCGGCGCTGCACCGGCTGGGCGTGGAGGTGCTGGGGCTGGAGCCGGACCCGGCTGCCCGCGCCACGCTGCCTGGGCTGCGTTTCGCGGAGGGCCTGGAGGCGGGGCTCGCCACCTGCGATGCTGCGATCATCGCCACGCCGCCGGCCACCCACGCAGCGCTCGCCGAAGCCGTGCTGCGCGCCGGCCGTGACCTGTTCCTCGAGAAGCCCGCCACCGAAACCGCGGAGCAATCCGCGCATCTCGCGCGGGTGGCGGCGCGGGCCGGGCGCATCGTGCAGGTGGGGCTCTATTTCCGCTTCCATCCGAAGGCCGTCGCGCTGCATGCCATGCTGCGGCGCGGCGAGTTCGGACGGCTGCACCATCTCTCCGCGCGCATGTCGGGGCTGAAGCGCGCGCGCGGCGATTCGGGCGCGCTGCTGAACGATGCCGTGCATTTCGCCGACCTGATCCCCTGGCTGGCCGGGGAGGCGCCGGCGCGGGTCTTCGCCACGCTCTCCGACCCCCTCGGGCGCGGGCGGGAGGACCTGGCGGTAATGCAGATGATGTTCCCGTCCGGCGCCACGGCGCTGATCGAGGCCGGCTGCGTGCTGCCGGGGGAGCATGCGGATGCGGTGGTGCCGGGCGCCGAGACGCGCAAGCTGCTCGCCGTGGCCGGGCGCGACGCGCTGGCCGAGATCGACTTCGCCGCGGAGCGTTTCACGATCCGCCGCGGCCGGCACGAGCCCGCGGAGCGCGACGCCTGGATCCCACGCCATGCGGCACCGGAGCATCCGGACGCACCAGCGCCGGACGTGGCGGGCATCGTCGCGGCGCAGCTTGCGGCCTTCCTGCGCGCGGTCGCGTCCCGCGTGCCGCAGGGGCCGGGGCTGGAGGAGGGCGGGGTCGCGCCGCTGCGGATCCTGGACGCGGCCCGCAGATCGGCCCAGCTTGGACAGGCGGTGGAGGTGTGATGCGCGTATCGCTCTGCAACGAGGTGGTGGCGGCCCTGCCCTTCGAACGCCAGGCCGCCCTGGCCGCGGCGCTGGGCTATGCCGGCCTCGAGGTCGCGCCCTTCACCCTGGATGCCGAGGCGCCCCACCTCCTGCCCGCCGCGCGCCGCGCGGAGCTGCGACGCATCGCGCAGGCGGAGGGCGCGCCGGTCACCTCGCTGCACTGGCTGCTGGTGGCGCCCGCGGGGCTGTCCATCACCAGCGCCGACCCGGCACTGCGCGCGCGCACGCTGGAGGTGATGCAGCGCCTGGTGGGCCTTGCCGCGGACCTCGGCGCCACGCTGCTGGTGCACGGGTCGCCCCGGCAGCGCCAGGTCGCGGCGCCCGGCGACGCCGGTCGGGCGGAGGAGGCGATGGCGCGTGCCGGCGAGTGGGCGGCGGCGCATGGCCTGACCTACTGCCTGGAGCCGCTGGACGCCGGACAGACCAACTGGGCCACCACGGTCGCCGAGGCGGTGGAGATCGTGCGACGCGTGAACCTGCCGGGGCTGCGCACCATGCTGGATGTCAGCGCGGCCGGAAACGGGGAGGCCGAGCCGGCGGAGGCGCTGCTGCGACGCTTCGTCCCGACGGGGCTCATCGCCCATGTCCACCTGAAAGACCGCAACCGGCGCGGTCCCGGCCAGGGCGCCGACCGCTTCGCCCCCGTGCTGCGCGCCCTGCGCGAGACCGGCTATGGCGGCTTCGCCGCGGTGGAACCCTTCGACTACCACCCGGACGGGCCTGGCGCCGCCGCGCGCGCCATCGGCTACCTGCAGGGCGTGATGGAGACGATCGGATGACGGACGCGCCGCGCTTCACCCTGCTGGAGACGGAACGGCGGGAATGGCCCTTCCACCTCCGCATGCCCTTTCGCTTCGGCGTCATCACCGCCACCCATGGCCGGCAGGCCGTGATCCGCGCCCGCATCCGGCTGGAAGGCGGCGCGGAGGCCTGGGGCGTCGCAGCGGAAACCCTGGCAGCCAAGTGGTTCGACAAGGACCAGGCGCTGAGCGACGCGCAGAACGAGCACCAGCTGCGCCGCTCGCTCGAGATCGCCGAGCAGGCGACGCTGGCCGCCGGCGCGCAGACCGCCTTCGGCCACTTCGCCGGCACCTATGCGGAGGTCACCGCGACCTGCGCGGCGGAGCGTCTGAATCCGCTGATCGCGAGCTACGGCCGCGCCCTGCTGGACCGCGCGATGCTCGATGCGCTGCTGAAGGCACGCGGCGTTTCGTTCTGGGACGGGATGCGCGCGAACATCGCCGGCATGGCGCCGCACGAGGTGGTGCCGGACCTGCCCGGCTTCGACTTCGGCGCGATGCTCGCCTCGCTGCGGCCACTGTCGCGCATCCATGCGCGGCACACGGTCGGGCTGGTGGACCCGATCACCGCGGCCGACCAGTCCGCGCGTGTGGAGGACGGGCTGCCGGAGACGCTCGAAGAGGTCGCCTCCGCCTACCGGCACCGCTACTGGAAGCTGAAGGTGGGCGGCGATGTGGGCGCGGATGTCGAGCGCCTGTCGCGCATCGCCTCCGTCCTCGACCGGCTGCATGGCGGCTACCACGCCTCGCTCGACGGGAACGAGCAGTACGAGGACGCGGAGGGCGCGCTCGCGCTGTGGCGCGCGATGGAGGCGGAGCCGCGCCTGGCCACGCTGTGCCGGTCCATCCTCTACATCGAGCAGCCCGTGAAGCGCGCCCGCGCGCTGGAGACCGGGATGCAGGCGCTTGCCTCCGCGCGGCCCGTCATCATCGACGAGAGCGACGGGCCGCTCGACGCCTTCGTCACGGGCCGGGTGCTCGGCTATGCGGGCGTTTCCTCCAAGGCCTGCAAGGGGGTTTGGAGGAGCCTGATCAACCTGGCCCGCTGCCGCGCCTGGAACGCGGCGGAGGGGCGGGAGCGCTTCTTCATGTCGGCCGAGGACCTGACCACGCTGGCAGGCGTCTGCGTGCAGCAGGACCTCGCCCTGGTCTCCCTGATGGGCCTGCCGCATGTGGAGCGCAACGGGCACCACTTCGTGGACGGCTTCGCCGGCCGCCCCAAGGCCGAGGCGGTGCGCTTCATGGAGGCGCATCCCGATCTCTACGCGGATACCTCCCACGGCCCACGGCTTGCGGTCCGGGAAGGAGCGCTCGAGATCGGGTCGCTCGCCACGCCGGGCCTCGGCGCCACGGTGGAACCCGACTTCCGGGCGATGGAGCCCATGCCGAAGGCGGAGTGGCCGCCCGCCGCATGACCCTGGAACACCGTATCGCCCGCGCCTTCGCGCTGGACGACGAGGGATGGGCCCGCCACGCGAACCCGTGGAGCGGCTGGACGCGCCTCCTCACGGTCTTCCCGGCGCTGATCCTGGCTTTCTGGAGCCGCGCGTGGATCGGCTGGTGGTCGCTGCTGCCGATCGCCGTGGCGCTCGCCTGGACCTGGCTCAACCCGCGTGCCTTCCCGCCGGCGCGTTCGGACACCGCCTGGATGTCGCGCGGCGCGCTGGGGGAACGCCTCTGGACCCGGCGCGACAGGCTGCCGGTGCCCGTCCATCACCGTCGCGTGCCGCACCTGCTGAACGCAGCCGCGGCGGCGGGCGGCGTGCTGGTCGTGTGGGGAGTTGCGACCCTCTCGCCCTGGCCGACGCTGCTCGGGGTCGCCGTCACGACGCTCGGCAAGCTCTGGTACGTGGACCGCATGACGTGGCTCTACGCCGACATGGTCGCGGCGGAGCCCGGCCTACGCTACCGGGGCTGGCCGGAACCGGGCGCCTCGGCGCCCGGCTCCGTAGCGAAGGATTAGTTGACGGTGATCCGGGCCTCGCGCACGACGCGGCCCCACTTGTCCGTCTCGCGCCGCATCGTCTCCGCCAGTTCGGCCGGCGTGGAGGAAACCGCGTCGGCACCTGCCGCCGAGAGACGCTGCTGCACCACCTCCTGCGCCAGGACCTCGCGCAGCACGGCGTTCAGGCGCTCGATCACCGGGCCGGGCGTGCCGGCCGGCGCCATCACCGCGCCCCAGGAGGTGGCCTGGGCCTCGGGCAGCCCGATCTCGGCCATGGTGGGCAGCTCGGGCAGCAGCGAGGAGCGGCGCGGGCCCGTCACCGCCAGCGCCCGCACGCGCCCGGCCTGGATCATGGGCAGGGCGGAGGGAAGCTGGTCCAGCATCATCTGCACGTTGCCCGCCACCGTGTCGTTCAGCGCCGGCGCGCTGCCGCGATAGGGCACGTGCTGCAAGTCCAGCCCCGCGACCAGCTTGAACAGTTCCGGCACCATGTGGGTGGAGGAGCCGTTGCCGCCCGAACCATAGGAAAGCCGCCCGGGCTGCGACCTGGCCAGGGACAGGAACTCCCGCGCGGTCTGCGCCTGCACGGATGGGTGGACGATCAGGACATGGTCGGTCGCGAAGGCCATGGAGACGCCGGCGAGGTCGGCCGCCGGATTGAAGCCCATGTTGCTGTAGAGGTGCGGGTTGATGGTCAGCGTGCCCGTTGTGCCCATCAGGATGGAATGCCCGTCCGGCGCCGAGCGCACCACGTTCTCGACGCCCACATTGCCGCCCGCGCCGGTGCGGTTCTCCACCGTCACGGGCTGACCGAGCCTGCCCTGCATCTGGTCGGCCAGGACGCGCGCCACCACGTCGGTCGCGCCTCCAGGCGGGAACGGCACGACGAAGCGCATCGGGCGGGACGGCGCCCAGGCCTGTGCGCGCGCCGCGCGCGGCAGGAAGGAAATCGCGAGTCCCGCGGCCAGAAGCCCCCGGCGGGTCGTGTGCGTCATGTTCATTGTCCTCCCGATTGGCAGTCCTACACCACGCTGGCGTGCCGGTCCTTCATGATGCGCAGCACCTCGTCCGGATCCTCGGCCCACCAGCGGCGGGAAAGGATCTCGACCTCGGCGAAACCGCCTTCGTAGCCTGCCGCCTCGACCATGGTGCGGATGGCGGGGATGTCGATCACCCCCTCCCCCGGCATGCCGCGGTCGAGGACGGTGTCGGTGGTCGGAACCTTCCAGTCGCAGACATGGAAGGCCGCGATGCGGCGGCCGGCCCGGGCCACCTGCCGCGCGAGCTCCGGATCCCACCAGACGTGGTAGACGTCGAGCGCGATCCCGGCACCCTCGTCCAGCTCGTCGCAGAGGTCGAGCGCCTGACCCAGCGTGGAGAGCACGGAGCGGTCCGCGCAGGTCATGGGATGCAGCGGCTCGAGCGCGAGCGTCACCCCCGCCGCCCGCGCCTCCGGCAGGATGGCGTGCAGCCCGTCGCGCACCATCGCCCGCGCGCCGGGCAGGTCGCGGCTGCCGGGCGGCAGCCCGCCGCAGACCATCACCAGGCAGCGCGCGCCGATGGCGTG
>DASQNQ010000324.1:0-1695 GCA_035644895.1 Acetobacteraceae bacterium
CTCGTGGGCGCGCCGGCGAATGCGTTCCTCATCCGACATGGATTGCTCCCTAGTTCAGCAGTCCGCCTACAACGCCACGGACCTTCCTCCGTCCCCGCCCGCACGGCGGCGCGCCGGTGTTGCGGCGTGTGGTTCGCGCCATCCGAACATGGTGCGGAAACCCGGGCCCGGTCCGACAGATAGGCGAGCATGGAAATTGACCTGGGCAGGCAGACAGAGCGGCTTGCGATCCTGGCGGCTCACCGAAGAAGGACAACGCTTCGGGCTGCCGTGACGGACACCGGAGACAGTGTAGGCCTCGTCCAAGGAGCAGATGGGAAGCGGCCAGGGCGGCTCGCTCCAAGCCCTCATGGTCCCTGATCTGACGCGGGCGCGTTGATCCCATACGGACCAGGATCTGCGGCATGGCTGAACTGCCCGAGACGACGAGAGACACTCTCCGGAAGCTGGCACGCTTCGTCGCCCTGCATCGCAGGCGTGGAGGGACCCTGGATGACTTGCCGGCGGCCGAGCAGGCACTGCTCCAGGCCCTGGATGAGCCGCGACGAGATTTCTTTATGGCGGAGCTGGCACAAGCCGGCGGCGAGGAGGCGAGAAGCCGCTTCCGCGAGCAGCTCGGCGCGTGGCGCAGCGAGCACGGAGCCTGAAACCGACCTGCCGCCAAGTGCCAGGCGAGATCGGCTCTCCCACCCTGGCCGCTTAGGTGTGGAGCGGATCGGGGCGCACGAGATGCTGGCCGTGGCCCGGCAAACCATGGCTTAAGCGGCTGGTCGAATTCTGGCATGCCATGTCTGGAACAGAGCAGAGCAAGCGACACCGGCACAGGATCCCTGAACGGGGCCAAGACAATGGCCCTTGGTCGCTCGGAGCGACAGCCGATCGAACTCTGCGCGCGGCAGGGCCTTCCAGTCCTCATCGCTTGCTGCCTTCGTGCGAAAGGGAATGCCGGCATGAGCCAGTCCGACCAGGAGCAGATTCAACCACCCGGCACCGAAGCGGAGATGACGCCCCAGGCCGACCATGGTGAAACCAGCTACAAGGGCTGCGACAAGCTCACCGGCCGCGTCGCCGTCATCACCGGTGGAGACAGCGGGATCGGCCGCGCCGTGGCGATCGCCTATGCGCGGGAGGGTGCGGACATCCTCGTCAGCTACCTCAACGAGCAGGAGGACGCTGACGCCCGCGAAACCGCCCGCCATGTCGAAGCCGCCGGGCGACGCTGCGTGCTGGTGCCGGGCGATCTCGCCCAGGCCGCGCACTGCCGGGCGGTCATCGACACGGCTGTCCGCGAGTTCGGGCGGATCGACGTCCTAGTGAACAACGCGGCTTTCCAGCGCACCTATGAGGCGCTGGAGGACATCCCCGACGAGGAGTGGGAGTACACCTTCCGCACCAACATCACCGCCATGTTCCGCCTGGCACAGGCTGCCGTGCCCCACATGCGCCCGGGATCGTCGATCATCAACACGACCTCGATCCAGTCTGACAAGCCGAGCCCCATGCTCCTCGCCTACGCCTCGACCAAGGGCGCTGTTTCCAACTTCACAGCGGGCTTGGCGCAGATGCTCGGGAGCAAGGGGATCCGGGTGAACGCGGTCGCGCCAGGGCCGATCTGGACGCCCTTGATCCCCTCCACCATGCCCGCCGAGAAGGTGAAGAACTTCGGCAAGGACACGCCGCTGGGCCGGGCCGGCC
>DASQNQ010000325.1:0-9340 GCA_035644895.1 Acetobacteraceae bacterium
GAGCTCGATGTCCTCGGCGCTCAATCCCTCGAGTTCGATGCCCAGCACGCGGCCGGCACGCGCCGCGATGACGCGCGACGTGTCCGCGGTCGAGAGCCCGGTGGGCCTCCCCGCGACGGGCACGAGCACCCCGGCGATACGGGCAAGAAGGGCGCGGAGCTGCGTCGCGAGCCCGTCCGGCAATCCGCCGGGCGCGGCGCGGGCGAGCGCGCGCGCGACCACCTGCTCGAGGGCCGGGGCGCTCGCGCTGTCCAGGATTTCCGCCGCGACGTCCTGCTCTGTCCAGGACACGCCTCGGGGTCGCGTCGCCGCCCCTTTGCGACAGCCGTTGCATGTTCCGCCGCAGCCGCACATCGCGTCCTCCACGAGCGCGCCGGCGCCGAGCCGGTCGCACGGGGGCAATTGCAGCTGCCGTGCCAAGCTGGTCGGTGGCTGACGATCCTCATTCTTTCAGGAGGTTACGGCCCACGCCGCCGCGTGGATCCTGGCCCTGACGCGAAGCGCGCTTCGCCGCCGGCGAAGCCTGTTTCCCGGCCGGGGCGCTTCGACGCGGCGATGCCCCACCTTCGGCATCCGGTCGCAACGCTGCGCGGTTACGGCAGGGCGACGCGGTAGGTCTCGGCCGCGGTGCCGTGGAAGATGCGTCGGCGGTCGGGGAGGGGCAGGTGGGCGGTGATGGCGCGTAGGCCGTCCATGATCTCGTCGTAGCTCGCCAGCAGCCCGTCCACGGGGAAGTTGCTCGCCACCATGCAGCGCTCCGCGCCGAAGAGCCGGATCGCGGGCAGGATCACCGGCGCCTGCAGCTCCGGCGTCCAGCGTCGGCCGGGCACGCAGCAGCCCGACAGCTTCACGCGGAGGTTCGGCGCGTCCGAGAGGCGGGCCATCGCCTCCCGCCAGGACGAGAGGCCTGCCTCGCTGCGATCCGCCGGCAGGCCGAGATGGTTCAGGATGATGAGCGTGCCCGGGAAATCCCGCGCCAGCTCAAGCGCATCCGGCAGATGCCACCAGGGCGTCTGCAGCTCGAAATGCAGGCCGGTTTCTGCCAGGTGGCGGTAGCCGGCGCGCCACGCGGGGCAGCGCATGGACCCGGGCAGGCGATGCGATGCGTCGTAGCCCTGCGGACGGGGCAGCGCCTTCGGCTTGTGCCGCAGGCTGCGCACCAGCGGCATGGCGGCCTGGGCGCGGACCACCTCCGCCGCATCCGCACGGTCCAGGAAGCCGGCGCAGGCCATGGCGTCGGGCAGGCCCTCCGCCTCCGCCATCGCGTGCACCCACCGCGTCTCCCGCAGCGGATCGCCGGGATCGTGCTCTGCCTCCATGTAGACCGTCGCCACCACCGGCTGCCCCGCCGCGTCGCGCCGGAAATCCGCGGGCAGGTAGTCGCGGCGCAGCGCCGCGTAGTCCCCGTAGCGGAAGGGGATCGCCTCTTCCTGCAGCCAGGGATGGCGGTTCCGCCCGAGGTCCCAGATGTGGTGATGCGCGTCGATGATCGGGATCACGAGGGCGGACGCCCGTTCACGCTCCGCCGCTCCGCCGCGGCGGAGCGCGCGCCCATCGCGCAGGCCAGGTCGAAGGCCGCCTGCAGCGCGCCGACGCGCGCCACGCCCCGGCCCTGGATGTCGAAGCCCGTCCCGTGGGCGCAGGTGGTCACTGGCACGGGCAGGCCGCCGGCCACCGTGACGCCGCGCCAGAAGCCCATCAGTTTCAGCGCGATCTGGCCCTGGTCGTGGTACATGGTGACGACCGCATCCACCTCCCGCGAGCCATCGGGCTGCGGCTGGGCGCGCAGGAAGATGGTGTCCGCAGGGTATGGTCCTTCCGCCGGCAGGCCCATGGCGCGCGCCTTCGCCACCGCCGGGCCGATCACCTCGATCTCCTCCCGGCCGAAGGCGCCGTTGTCGCCGTTGTGCGGGTTGAGCCCGCAGACCGCGATGCGGGGCCGGGAGACGCCGGCCTGGACCAGGGCATCGCGGATCAGCGCGATGGTCTCGAGGATGCGCGCCTCCGTGATCAGTGCGGCGACCTCCTTCAGCGCCACATGGCTGGTGACCCGGCAAGTCCAGAGGCCGTCAAGCACGTTGAACTCGCTGGTCGGGCCCGTGTGCCGCAGCACCTCCGCCATCCAGTGCAGTTCGTCCGGGTGGCCCATCCCGGCCATGTGCAGGGCGGATTTGTTGAGCGGCGCGAAGCAGATGCCGTCCACCACGCCCGTCTGCGCCAGGCCGAGGCACGCGCGCAGCGTGGCCAGGGCGTGACGCCCGCCCGCGGCGCTCGGCTCTGCCCGCGGGATGGGCGCCTCCGCCGGCACCTCCCACAGCGCCACCTTCCCGGGCTCGGCGAGAGAGGGATCGTTCACCCGCGTCACCTCGAAGCGCGCGCCCGCGATGCGCATCCCCTCCTCGAGCACCGCGCCGTCGCCGACGAGCAGGAGAGCGGCCCTGGCGCGGTTCGCCTCCTCGGCCAGCAGCTTCGACATGATCTCCGGCCCGATGCCGGCGGGATCGCCGAGGATCAGGGCAAGGCGTGGCGTCATGCGGCCGTCTCCCGGGGCGTGCCCCGCCTGGCGCGCCGCAGCAGGTGCGACAGCAGCGGCCAGGCGAGCAGCAGAAGGGCAAGGGTGGTGATGGACCCGACGAGCCCGTTGGACCAGAAGACGCCCAGCGAGCCCTGGCTGATCAGCATGGACTGGCGGAAGGCGTCCTCCGCCTTGTCGCCCAGCACCATGGCGAGGACGAGCGGCGCGACGGGATAGTCGAGCTTCTTGAACAGATAGCCCAGCAGCCCGAAGGCCAGCACCAGCCACATGTCGAAGCCGGACCCCGCGATGGTCCAGGCCCCGACCAGGCAGACCACCAGGATGACCGGCGCCAGGATCGCGAAGGGCACGCGCATCACCGAGGCGAAGATGGGCACGGTCGAGAGCACGATCGCCAGCGCGACCAGGTTGGCGACGTACATCGAGGCGACGAGGCCCCAGACGAAATCCGGCCGTTCCTGGAACAGCGCCGGGCCGGGCTGCAGGCCCCAGATCATCAGCCCGCCCATCATCACCGCCGCGGTGGCCGATCCCGGCACGCCCAGCGCCAGCATGGGCAGCAGGGCGGAGACGCCGGCCGAATGGTCCGCCGTCTCCGGGCTCACCACGCCCTCGGGCTCCCCGCGGCCGAAGCCGTGCCGGCGGCGGGAGACGCGGCGGGCGATGCCGTAGGCCATGAAGGAGGCGGCGGTGGGCCCGCCCGGCGTCAGGCCCATCCACACTCCGATGGCGGCGCTGCGGATCAGCGCCACCGCGTAGCGCGGCATCTGCAGCAGCGTCCGCAGCACGGCCGCCGGGCGGATGCGCGCGCGGATGCCCTCCACCACCTCGGTGTCGTCCGCCGTGGCCAGCAGCTCCCCGATGCCGAACAGCCCGATGACGGCGACGAGGAAGGATACGCCGCGCACCAGGTCGTCCTGCCCGAAGGTGAGCCGCATCTCGCCCGAGACCGTGTCCATGCCCACCGAGGCGAAGGCCAGGCCCAGCAGCAGGGAGACGGCGGTCTTGAGCGGGTCCGCGCCGCCCATGCCGATGAAGGCGCAGAAGGCCAGGAGGTAGACGGCGAAGTACTCCGCCGGGCTGAAGCGCAACGCGAAGCCGGCGATGTCGTCCGCGACGAAGGTGACGACCAGTACGCCCACCAGCGCGCCGAAGCCGGAGGAGAGGAAGGCGAGGGACAGCGCCTCCGCCGCCTTGCCCTGCTTCGCCATGGGGTGCCCGTCGAAGGTCGTGGCGACGGAGGATGGCTCGCCCGGGATGTTGAACAGGATGGAGGTGGTGGAGCCGCCGAGCAACGCGCCCCAGTACATGGACGAGAGCAGGATGATCGCGCTGACCGGCGACATGGTGAAGGTGATCGGCAGCAGCAGCGCGACGCCGTTCGGCGCCCCCAGCCCGGGCAGGACACCGACGAGGATGCCGATCAGGACGCCGGCCACCATGAGCGTCAGGTGATGGAAGGTCAGCGCGACCTCGAAGCCGTGCAGCAGGACGGAGAGGTCGTCCATCACCAGATCCCGAGCCACCGCTCGACGGGCCCCTTGGCAAGCGGGACGAAGAGCCAGACGTCGAAAACGAGGTAGAACAGGCCGGGCAGCCCGAGCGCGACGGCGACGGCGCGCGGCCAGGACAGCCGCGCCTCCATGCGCCCCATCCAGATCAGGTAGGCCGTCATCGGCAGGTAGGCGCCGAGCGGCGCCACCGAGACGGCGAGGATGGCGGTGGGCAGGAACAGGCGCAGCACGCGCCGCGCCGCGCCAGGCTGCGCGAAGCGGCCGACATCGCCGATCATGCCATGCCGCAGGGCCAGCAGCAGCCCGGTCGCGGAGAGCAGGATGCCGATGCGGAGCGGGAAGTAGCCGGCGCCCGGCCCGGTGGAGGTCCAGCCCGTCTCGTGCCGGAGCGCCCCCAGCATCACCACCAGGCCCGCGCCCGCGGCGGCCAGCGCGACCGAGACCTCCGCCGCGCGCCGGCCGGGCACCCGGCGCTACTCCGCCTGCACGAGCCAGCCGTATTCGCGGAAGTGCTCGCGGTTCACGGCCTCGTCTCGCCGGATGAAGTCCGCGAGGTCCTGGCCCGTCTGCCACAGGTTGCTCTGGCTCCCGCTCTCCAGCCAGGCGCGCCATTCCGGGGTCTGCCGGACCTGGGAGAGGATGCCGGTCCAGAAGGCGGCCTGCGCATCCGTGGTGCGCGCGGGCAGCCAGACGGTGCGGGGCATGCGGAACTCCTCCGGCCCAATCCCCGCCTCCACGCAGGTGGGGATGTCCGACCAGCCCATGCCGTCATGCACCTTCTCCGTCAGCGAGAGGCGCCGCGTGTTGAAGACGCAGAGCGGCCGGACGCGCCCGGCGCGCCACTGCGCGACGTTCTCCGCCGGGTTGTTCGTGTTGGCATCCGCGTGCGCGCCAGCCAGCTGGATGGCGGCCTCGCCGCCCGAACGGAAGGGCACGTAGGTGACGGAGGCGCCCGAGGCGCGCTCGATCAACTTGGTCAGGATATGGTCGGTGTCGCGCGCCTGGCTGCCGGCCATGCGGAAGCCCGCCCCGCGCTCCCGCATCGCATTCACCAGGTCCCGCGCCGTGCGCCAGGGCGCATCGGCATGGGTCCAGAGGATGAACTCGTCCGCGGCCATGGAGGCGATCGGGCGCAGGTCGGACAGGCTGTAGCCGACGCGCGTCACCAGCGGCATCAGCCAGACGTTGTTCGTGCCGAAGATCACCTTGTGCGGATCGCCCGCGACGGAGCGGCCATAGACGAAAGCCTCGGTGCCGGCGCCGCCGCCCTTGTTCGTCACGATGACGGAGCCGCGCATCAGGTTGTGCTTCTGGATGATGGACTGGACCGTGCGCGCGAACTGATCCGTCCCGCCGCCGGGCCCCGCGGCCACGACGAACTCCACAGGCCGCTGCGGCTGCCAGGTTCCCTGGGCAGGCGACGGGCGGGCGAGGAGGGCGCCGCCGCCGGCCAGCAACACGGCGCGTCGCGTGGGCGTGAAGGCAGGTTGCGTGGACATGCGTTTCCCTTCCCCAGCGTCGGGCCATGCTCTTTCCGGCATGGCTTGCCTCGCTGCCCGGAAGCGTCGCGCCGGCGGACTGCTCTTGTCAACAGGCCTGGTCACCGGACCAGTAGACCGGCGCGCGCCCCGCATTCTAGGCTGCCGCGCATGCTGGACAGCATCGCCTTCCTGCAGTCCGCCGTGTCGCGGCGCACCATGCGGGAGCAGATCACGGACCGGCTCGCCGGCATGATCCTGTCGGGCCTGCTGCGCGCCGGCGACGCCCTGCCCGGCGAGCGCGAACTGGCGGCGCAGCTCGATGTCAGCCGCGAGACGGTGCGGGGCGCCGTCCAGGCGCTTGCGGGCCGCGGCCTGGTCGAGGTGGCGCAGGGCGCACGGTCCCGCGTCCTGCCCGTTTCCTCCTGGATCGCCAGGCCCGGGCCGGCGGCCCGCTTCACGCAGGAGGAGGTCTACCGCACCCGCCTGCTGCTGGAGGTCGCCGCGGCCCGGGAGGCCGCGCGCCACGCGGATGCCGCGACGCGCAGGCGCCTCGCGCTGCTGGTCGAGGAGCAGGGGCGCGCGCTGGAGGATCCCGCCGTGTTCCACATCTGCGGCGCGGAGTTCCACGCCGGCGTCCAGCGCGCCGGCGGCAACCGCCTGCTCGCGGCGCTGCTGGCCGAGGTCTACGGCCAGTCCTCGGAGCTGAGCCACCGCGCGCTTTCGGCGCCGGGCTCCATGCGGCGGTCCTGGCTCGACCATCGCCGCATCCTGGCCGCGATCGAAACCCGGGACCCGGATGCGGCCGCGGCCGCCATGCGGAAGCATCTGGAGCGCGTCGCCAACGCCGCGCGCCGCGCCACCGCACGCGCGGCCGCCTGAGGAGGGCAACACAGTGCACTTCACCCGGCTCTTCGCCCCGGCCATGACGAAGCCCGTCACCGCCGCGCTGCTCGGCTGCGGGGAGTTCGGCCGGTCCCTCATCGCCCAGGCCCGGCGGCTGCAGGGGCTACGCATCGCGGCGGCGTTCGACCTCGATCCGGCGCGCGTCTCCGCCGCCCTGGCCGGCATGGGCGTCGCGCCGGGGGAGATCCTGGTGACGGACAGGATCGAGGAGGCGCTCTCGGTCCCGGGCCTCGACATGGTGGTGGAGGCGACGGGTCATGCGGAGGCCGCCGCCGGGCATGCCCTGGCCGCCATCGAACGCGGCATCGGCGTCGCCATGGTGAGCAAGGAGGCCGAGTGCGTCATCGGCCCCGTGCTGGCCGCCAGGGCGCGCGCGGCCGGCGTGGCCTACACGCTCGTCGACGGCGACCAGCCGGCCCTGCTCATCGGACTCGTCTCCTGGGCACGGCTGCTCGGCCTGCCGATCGTCGCCGCGGGGAAGAGCAGCGAATACGACTACGTGCTCGACCCCGCCACGGGGCGCACGCGCTGGACCTCGGAGGAGGTGGCGAGCCCCGGCCTGCCCGGCCTGATGGGGCTGGGCGGGGATGTGTCCGCCACCCTGGCGCGGCGGGCGGAGGCGCTGGCCGGGCTGCCGCAGCGGACGGGGCCGGACTACTGCGAGATGGCGCTGGTCGCGAACGCGACCGGGCTGCCGCCTGCCCGCCCCGACTTCCACGCGCCGCTGGCCCGCACGCCGGAGCTGCCGGAGATCTACGGCCCGCGCGCCTCCGGCGGGGTGCTCGAGCGGACGGGCGTGCTGGACGTGTTCAACTGCCTGCGGCGCACCGACGAGGCCTCCTTCGCGGGCGGCGTCTTCGTGGTGGTGGAGCTCGCCGATGAGCGCACCGGCGAGCTGTTCCACGGCAAGGGCATCCCCGTCTCGCGCGACCGGCGGCGGGCCTTGGTCTACAACCCTTCCCACCTGCTGGGCGTGGAGGCGCCGGTCTCCGTCATGGCGGCAGGCCGCCTCGGCCATTCCATCCTGGACGAGGGCTACCGGCCGGTGGTGGACTTGGTGGCACGCGCCGCGCGGGACCTGCCCGTGGGTCATGTGCTGACCATCGAGGGCAACCGCCATGTCGTGCCGGGGCTCGATGCCCTGCTGCTGCCCGCGGCCGCCGCGCGGGACGAGGCGCCGCTGCCCTACTACATGGCGGTGGGCCGCCGGCTGCGGCGGCCGGTCCGCGCCGGCGAGATGCTGCGATGCGCGGACTTGGAGGCGCCGGGGGACAACATCCTCTGGCAGCTGCGCGCCGAGCAGGATGCCATGTTCATGTCCTGACCGGCGGCATGCTTGACCCGTGAGCAGGCCGGTGCCTAGCGTTGCACGACTGCAATCAACCTCGGAACGAACCCCGGAAACGAACAAGGAGGAGGAAACCAGCATGCGCATCACCCGACGCCACGCCCTGGCGGCCACCGGTGCCCTGGCCGCCCTGCCGTTCCTGCCCCGCGGCGCCGCCGCCCAGGGCACGTCGCTGCGCTACGCCCATGTCGGATCGCCCGGCGACGTGCAGACCCGCTTCGCCGACGAGTTCGCGGCGCTGGCCCGGCAGCGCAGCAGCAACCGCGTCGACATCCGCGTCTTCGGCAACAGCCAGCTCGGCGGCGTGTCGGAGATGGTGGACGGCGTGCAATCCGGTGCCATCCACATGGCGCACCACGAGTTCGCCTCCCTGACCAAGTTCGTGCCGGAGCTCGGCGTCTTCAACGCGCCCTACGTGTACCGTGACGGCCGCCACGCCCTGGCCGCGACGGATCCCGAGAGCTCCCCGGTGGTGCGGGAGATGAACGAGCGCCTGGTGCGCACCGCGGGCGTGCGGATCGTGGGGCGGATGTACCGGGGCCCGCGCCACATCACCGCGCGCTTCCCGGTGCGGCGCCCGGAGGACCTGCGCGGCCGTCCCTTCCGCGCCGTGCCGCTCGATCTCTGGGTGTCCATGGTGCGCGGCTTCGGCGCGGTGCCCACGCCGGTGGAGGTGGCGGAGCTGCCGACGGCGCTGATGACGGGCGTGGTGGTGGGGCAGGAGAACCCGCTGACCATGATCAACGCCAACAAGCTGTTCGAGGTGCAGTCGCATGTCTCGCTCACCGGGCACATGCTCTCGGTGCTGGCGGTCTTCGCGAACGAGCGCGCCTGGCAGCGCCTGCCGGCGGCGGAGCGCGAGGGCGTGACGGCGGCGCTGGCGCAGAAGGCAACCGAATCGCTCGCCTGGGCCGAGGCCGCGGATGCCGAACTGGTGCAGGAGCTGCGCCGCCGCGGCATGACGGTGATCACCCCGGCCGAGGGTCTGGACAACGACGCCTTCCGCACGGCGGTGCTGGCGCAGGTCCGGCGCGACTACCCGGCCTGGACGCCGCTGATCGAGCGGATCGGGCAGGTGCAGGCCGCGTCCTAGTGGCCGTTCTTGCCCGCCTCCTCACCGGCGCGACCGGGGCCGTCTCGGTCGCGCTGGTGCTGGCGCTGCTGGCGGTCCTCGCCGCACAGATCGTGCTCCGCGACGTCTTCCTCTCCCCCATCGTGGGGCTGGAGGAGGTGACACGCATGCTGATGATCCTGATGGTCTGGATCGCCTACCCGCTGGTGGTTGCGGCGGGCGAGAACATCGTGATGTCCGAGCTGAAGGCCGCCATGCCGAGGCGCATCCGCCTCGGCATGGACCTGCTGATCGGCCTGGCCTGCACCACGGCTGCGCTGCTGATGGTCTGGGCGACCTGGGAAGCGCTGGCCGCCAACCCGCGCAACATGACGCCGACGCTGAGGATTCCATTCTGGATCTACCTCGCCGCAGCGGCCTTCGGCTTCGCCGGCGCCGTCGTCCTGCATCTCCGGCGACTGCGCCTGGGGCAGGATGGCGGCGCCG
>DASQNQ010000326.1:0-8838 GCA_035644895.1 Acetobacteraceae bacterium
GGCAGCGTGCGCCACCACGCGACGGCGCGCTCGAACGCCTCGCCCTTCGGGGCGTAGGGGCGGCCCCTCACGTAGTCGAAGGTGGTCTGGTCGGGCGCCACCATGCCGGCCCGTGCCCCCGCCTCGATGCTCATGTTGCAGACGGTCATCCGCCCGGCCATGTCGAGGGCGCGGATCGCCTCGCCGGCGAACTCGATGACGTGACCGGTGCCGCCCGCCGTGCCGATGTGGCCGATGATGGCCAGCACGATGTCCTTCGCGGTGCAGCCCACCGCCAGCTTGCCGTCCACCGACACCCGCATGTTCTTCGCGGGCCGCTGCAGCAGCGTCTGGGTGGCCAGCACGTGCTCCACCTCCGACGTGCCGATCCCGAAGGCGAGCGCGCCCATCGCCCCGTGCGTCGAGGTGTGGCTGTCGCCGCAGACGATGGTCATGCCGGGCAGCGACAGACCGAGTTCCGGCCCGATGACGTGCACGATGCCCTGACGCCGGTCGGAGAGCGGGATGTAGGGCACCCCGAACTCCTGCACGTTGCGCTCCAGCGTCTCGACCTGCTGGCGGCTCTCCGGGTCCTCGATGCGCCCGAGGCGGGAGGCGTCGGTGGCGATGTTGTGGTCCACCACGGCAATGGTCGCGTCGGGGCGGCGCACCTTGCGGCCGGTGGCGCGCAGGCCCTCGAAGGCCTGCGGGGAGGTCACCTCATGGATGAGGTGCTTGTCGATGTAGAGAAGCGCGGTGCCGTCCGGAAGCGTCTCGACGACATGCGCGTCCCAGATCTTGTCGAACAGCGTACGCGGCTTCTGCTCTGCCATCACCCACCCCGAACCACGAAGAAGAACCCCCGCGAGGCGGCGCCGCGCGGGGGGTTGGTCACTCTCAGGCCTGCTGCGCGCCGGCGGCCGGGCTCTCCGCCGCGGCCGGCGTGGTGCTGCGCGCGCGCTCCTGGATGCGCGCGGACTTACCCGTGCGGCCGCGCAGGTAGTACAGCTTCGCGCGCCGCACCTTGCCGCGCCGCACCACCACGATCTCCGCGATGGAGGGCGAGTAGAGCGGGAAGACGCGCTCCACGCCCTCGCCGTAGGAGAGCTTGCGCACCGTGAAGTTGCTGTTCAGCCCGCGGTTGGAGCGCGCGATCACCACGCCCTCATAGGCCTGGGTGCGGGTCCGCTCGCCCTCGACCACCTTCACCATCACGCGCACCGTGTCGCCGGGCGTGAACTCGGGCACGGCCCGCGCGGCGAGGAGCCGCGCCTGCTGGTCGGCCTCGAACTGCTGGAGGAGGTTCATGTCCGTATCTTCCTTTTCAATCCAGGATCTAGGCGGCGGCGGGCCGGCCGTCCAGCCGCCCGTCCCCCGCATGTTCGTGCCGCGCGAGGAGGTCGGGTCGCCTCTCGCGCGTGATCTCCTCGGCCTGCGCGCGGCGCCAGCGCGCGACCTCCGCATGGTGGCCGGACAGCAGCACCTCCGGCACGCGCCGGCCCTGCCACTCGGCCGGGCGGGTGTAGTGCGGGTACTCCAGCAGCCCGTCCGCGCCGAAGCTCTCCTCCGCCGCGCTCTCCGCCCCGCCCATCACGCCGGGCAGCAGGCGGACGCAGGCATCGAGCAGCGCGAGCGCCGCCACCTCGCCACCCGAGAGGACGAAGTCGCCGAGCGAGACTTCGACCATCCCGCGCGCCTCGATGACGCGCTGGTCCACGCCCTCGTACCGGCCGCAGAGCAGGACCAGGCCCGGCCCCGCCGCCCAGCCCCGCACCATCGCCTGGCTGAGCGGCCGCCCGCGCGGCGTCAGGTAGACCAGGGGGCGCGCATCGCCCTCCGGCCGCGCCGCGGCGCAGGCGGCGTCGATGACGTCCGGGCGCATCACCATGCCCGCGCCGCCGCCGAAGGGCGTGTCGTCCACGCTGCGGTGCCGGTCGGTCGCAAAGCCACGGATGTCGAGCGCGTCGAGCGCCCAGCGCCCCTCCCGCAGCGCCCGCCCCGCGAGGGACAGGCCGAGCGGGCCGGGGAACATCTCCGGGAACAAGGTCAGGGCCGTCGCGCGCCAGGTCATGCGGCGTCGTCCCCGGCCTGGGGCGCGACCACCACTTCCTCGGGCGGCACGACCACGATGCGTCCGCCCGCCACGTCCACCTCGGGCACCGCGGCCCGGGTGAAGGGGACCAGGCGCTCGCCCCGCATGGTGTCGAGCACGAGGAAGGCGCCGCCGCCATGGTCCTCGACGGCGCGCACCCGGCCGATCTCCGCCCCGTCCTGCCCGACGGCCCGCAGCCCCTCGAGGTCGGCGAGGTAGAACTCGTCCTCCTCGGTCGCCGGCAGGCGGTCGCGCTCGACATAGAGCTTCGTCCCGGTCAGCCGGGCGGCCTCGTCGCGGTCGGCCACGCCCTCGATGCGCGCCAGCCCCTCGGCCAGCAGCGTCACGGCGTACCGGCGCGCGCCGGCCTCATCGGTCAGCGGGCCATAGGCGGAGAGCGCGGCGGGGTCCTCCGTGTAGGCGCGGATCTTCACCAGGCCGCGCACACCGTGCGGCCTGCCGATCTCGCCCACCAGGATGCGCCGTGCGCCCATCGCCCGTGCCGGTCAGCGCGTCAGGCCTGCGCGGCGGCGGCGGCCGCGGCCGCACGCTCCTGCGCGCGCTTCTTCGGCGCGGAGCGCTTCGGACGCTCCGGCACCTCGGGCGCCGGCACGAGGCCGGCCTTGCCGAGGAAGCGCTCCACGCGCTCGGTCGGCAGCGCGCCCTGGGCATGCCAGTAGAGCACGCGCTCCTCGAAGATGCGCACGCGCTCCGGGTGCTCGGAGGGCAGCATGGGGTTGTAGGAGCCCACCTTCTCGATGAAGCGGCCGTCGCGCGGGGAGCGGCTGTCGGCCACCACGATGTGGTAGTAGGGGCGCTTCTTGGCGCCGGCGCGCGCGAGGCGGATCTTGAGGGCCATGCGTGTCTTTCCTGTTGGTCTCTGACTAGTGGGGCCTGCGGCCCGAAAGGCCGGGCAGGAGCGAGCCGAGGCCCCCGCGCATCATCCCCTTCTGGCCGAGCTTGTTCATCCGCTTCATCATCGCGGACATCTCGTCGAACTGCTTGAGCAGGCGGTTCACCTCCTGCACCGTGGTGCCGGAACCCGCCGCGATACGCCGCTTGCGCGACGCCTTCAGCAGGTCCGGGCTGCGCCTCTCCTTCGGCGTCATCGAGTTGATGATCGCCGCCTGGCGCTTGAGCATCGAGGTGTCGAGGTTCGCGTCCTCGATCTGCTGCTTCATCTTGCCGATGCCGGGCAGCATGCCGAGGATGCCGGACAGCGAGCCCATCTTGCCGATCTGCTTGAGCTGCTGGGCGTAGTCCTCGAGGTCGAACTGGCCCTTCTGCATCTTGGCCGCGAGCTTCTCGGCCTGCGCCTGGTCGATCGTCTCGGCCGCGCGCTCCACTAGGCTGACGATGTCGCCCATGCCGAGGATGCGGCCCGCGATGCGGTCGGGGTGGAACTCCTCCAGCGCGTCGATCTTCTCGCCGGCGCCGAGCAGCTTGATGGGCGCGCCCGTCACCGCCCGCATCGACAGCGCCGCGCCGCCGCGCGCATCGCCATCCACCCGCGTCATGACGATGCCGCTGACGCCCACCCTCTCCTGGAACAGGCGCGCGGTGTTCACGGCGTCCTGGCCCGTCATGGCGTCCACGACCAGCAGCGTCTCGTGCGGCTTCGTGGCCGCCTTCACGGCGGCGACCTCGGCCATCAGGGCCTCGTCGATCGCAAGACGGCCGGCGGTGTCGAGGATGACGACGTCGTAGAGCTCCCGCCGCGCCACATCCATCGCGCGGGCCGCGATCTCGAGCGGCATCTGCCCCTGGACGATGGGCAGGCTGGTCACCCCCGCGCGTTCCGCCAGCTGCGCGAGCTGGAGCTGCGCGGCCGGGCGGTGCACGTCGAGCGAGGCGAGCAGGACCTTCTTGCGCTCCCGCGTCTTGAGCCTGAGCGCGATCTTGCCGGAGGTGGTGGTCTTGCCCGAACCCTGGAGGCCGACCATCAGGATCGGCAGCGGCGAGGGCGCGTTCAGGTCGAGGCCGCGCGCCCCGCTGTCCCCCTCCCCGCCGCCGAGCGCCTCGACCAGCGCGTCGTTGACGATCTTGACCACCTGCTGGGCCGGCGAGACGGAGCGGATGACCTCCTGCCCCACCGCGCGCTCCCGCACCCGGTTCACCAGGTCCTTCACCACCGGCAGCGCGACGTCAGCCTCCAGCAGCGCCACGCGGACCTCGCGCAGCGCGTCGTTGACGTCGGCCTCGGACAGCGCGCCGCGGCGGCGCAGCCGGTCGAAGACCCCGTTCAGCCGGTTGGACAGCGCCTCGAACATCGGCGGCCCGGTTACCCCCACAGGTTGAGACCCACCCAAAACCGATCGCGCCGCTGCGCGAGTCTTCGCGGAGCGGCGGAGCCGTCCCGGCTGGCGGGACGACCGAAGGGTTCAGGGCAAGCCTGAAGAGCGGGCCTTCTAGGGCGACCCGCCGGCACCCGTCAAGCGGCGCGTTCCGCTACTTGGGGGCGAGGACCATGATCATCTGCCGGTTCTCGAGACGCGGCATCTGCTCGACCTTCGTCGCCTCGGACAGTTCGGTCCGGATGCGGTCCAGCACCTTGAGCCCGAGGTCCTGGTGCGCCATCTCGCGGCCGCGGAAGCGGAGCGTGACCTTCACCTTGTCGCCCTCGGAGATGAAGCTCTTGGCCTGGCGCATCTTCACGTCGTAGTCGTGGTCGTCGATGTTCGGACGGACCTTGATCTCCTTGATCTCGACGACCTTCTGCTTCTTCCGGGCCTCGTTGGCCTTCTTCTGCTGCTCGTACTTGTACTTGCCGTAGTCGGTGATCTTGCAGACAGGCGGAACCGCGTTCGGGCTGATCTCGAGCAGGTCGAGCCCGACATCATAGGCGCGGAGCAGCGCCTCGCGCGCGCTCATCACGCCGATCATCTCTCCCTCCTGGTCGATCAGGCGGACCTGGGGAACACGGATGTCTTCGTTCACCCGTGGACCGTCGCGCGTGGGCAACTGGGCGGGCATGGGACCTCGAGCTATGGCGCTCTCCTGTCGTTGTTGAAACAAAGCCAACCCTGTTTATGGGGTTCGGCCTAGTTGGATGCAACCCGCAGATCGGGAGGCGTCGCCTCATCCGCAAGCCGGGCCACCGCCTGCTCCAGCGGCAGCGCCTCCTGATCCCGGCCTGGCAGGCGGCGCAGCACCACCTGCCGCTCCTCCGCCTCGCGCCGGCCGAGGACCGCGAGCACCGGCACGCGTGCCTCGATGTGGTCCACCACCTTGCGGTTGATCTTCTCGTTCCGCAGGTCAAGGGCGACGGAGAGGCCGGCGCGCTGCATGGCGGCAGCCACCTCCCGCGCATAGGGCACGGCGTCGTCCACGATGGTCGCCACCACCACCTGCACCGGCGCGAGCCAGAGCGGGAAGCGTCCCGCATGCTGCTCGATCAGGATGCCGAGGAAGCGCTCGAAGGACCCCAGGATCGCGCGGTGCAGCATGACCGGGCGGTGGCGGTTGCCATCCTCCCCGACATACTGCGCGTCCAGGCGCTCCGGCAGCACGAAGTCCACCTGCAGCGTGCCGCACTGCCAGTCGCGCCCGATCGCGTCGCGCAGCACGAATTCCAGCTTCGGGCCGTAGAAGGCGCCCTCCCCCGGGTTCAGCTCGTACTCCACGCCGGCCTCCCGGCAGGCGTCGCGCAGCGCGCCCTCCGCCTGGTCCCAGACCGCGTCGCTGCCCGCGCGCTTCTCGGGCCGGTCGGAGAACTTCACGCGGAAGCCCTCGAAGCCGAGGTCGCGGTAGATGGAGGAGAGCAGCGCCACGAAGCGCACCGTCTCCGCCGCGATCTGGTCGGGGGCGCAGAAGATGTGCGCGTCGTCCTGGGTGAAGGCGCGCACGCGCATGATGCCGTGCAGCGCGCCCGAGGGCTCGTAGCGGTGGCAGGCGCCGAACTCGGCCATGCGCAGCGGCAGCTCGCGGTAGGAGCGGACGCCCTGGTTGAAGATCAGCACGTGGCAGGGGCAGTTCATCGGCTTCAGCGCGAGCACGCGGTGCGCCTCGTCCTGGTCCTCCACCGTCGCCATGAACATGTTCTTGCGGTAGTTCTCCCAGTGCCCGGACGCCTCCCACAGGCGGCGGTCGAGCACCTGCGGGGTCTTCACCTCCTGGTACTCCGCCCCCTCCAGCCGACGCCGCATGTAGGCCTCGACGGTGCGGTAGAGCTTCCAGCCCTTCGGGTGCCAGAAGACGGAGCCGACCGCCTCCTCCTGCAGGTGGAACAGGTCCATCTCCCGGCCGATCTTCCGGTGGTCGCGCTTCTCGGCCTCCTCGATCTGCGTGAGGTGGGCTTCGAGTTCCTTCCGGTCGCGCCAGGCGGTGCCGTAGATGCGCGACAGCACGGGGTTGCGGTGATCGCCGCGCCAGTAGGCGCCGGCCACCTTCGTCAGCTTGAAGGCGTCGCCGACATCGGCCGTGGAGCGCATGTGCGGCCCGCGGCAGAGGTCCTCCCACTCGCCCTGGCTGTAGAGGGAGATCTCCTGGTCCGCCGGAAGGTCCTGGATCAGCTCCACCTTGAAGCCCTCGCCCTTGCGCTCGAAAAGCGCGATCGCCTCCTCCCGGTCCACGACGCGGCGGCGGAACGGCGCGCCGCGCGCGATGATCGCGCGCATCCGGGCCTCGATCGCGGCGAAGTCGTCGGGCGTGAAGGGCTGGTTGCGGTGGAAGTCGTAGTAGAAGCCGTTCTCGATCGGCGGGCCGATCGTCACCTGGGTGCCGGGGAACAGCTCCTGCACCGCCTCGGCCAGCACATGCGCGGCGTCGTGGCGGATCAGCTCCAGCGCCTCCGGGTCGCGCCGGGTGATGAAGCGCAGGCGCGCATCGGAAGCGATCTCGTGCGACAGGTCGCGGAGCCGGCCGTCCACCTCCATCGCCAGCGCAGCCTTGGCGAGGCCGGGCCCGATGGCGGCGGCGACCGTCGTGCCCGTCACGGGCCCGTCGAACTGGCGGACGGCACCGTCGGGCAGTGTGATCGCAGGCATCGGGCTCAGGGCCTCCTCACGCGGGAGGGCTGCTGTAGGGGGGCGCGGCGCCGGGCGTCAAGCGGCCCGCCCCTAGTAGGCGGCGTAGGACTTCTCCTCGACGAGCGTGCTGCCGAGCCGCTCGTTGATCCCGCGCTTCAGCGCCGCGCGGCGGTCGTTGGTGCGGTACACGGCACGGGCGAGCGCCACGAAGGCCTCCCCGAACTCGCCGCGCCGCTCATGCTCGCGGAGCTCGTCCTCCACCTCCCAGAGGCGTCCGTTCACCTCGCGCAGGCCCGCGACCAGTTCGGCCACCGGCGCCTCGTCCGGCACGGCGGCGCGCCAGGCGGCCGACAGCGCCTCCGCCTCCCGCTCCACGTTGGCACGCTTCGCGGCATCCGCGATGCGCTCGAGCTTGATCTCGAGGATCGTCAGCTTGTCGATGACCTCGCCCGCGGAGGCCGGGATCGTCAGGATCATGGCCCGGGCCTCCTAGACCCGCTCTCCGCCCACTGTCCAGCATCGTCGGGCGCGGGCATCACCTCCTCCGGCACAAGGGCGGACAGCGCGGCCAGCACCCCCTCCACCCCAAGGCCCGCCAGGGAGGGCACGCGGATCACCGCGACGGCCGGCCCCTGCGGCGCGTGCTTGGCCGGGTCGCTGCGGGGGCCGAACAGGGTCAGTGTCGGGCAGCCCAGCGCCGCGACCAGGTGGGTGGGCCCGGTGTCGTTGCCGACGGCGAAGGCGGCACGGCGTGCCAGCGCGCCGAGCACCGGCGGCGGGCTGCGGTCCCCGCAGAGGTCGCGCGTCGCCGGCGCCGCCGCGCAAATCGCGGCCGCGATGGGTGCCTCTGCCGGGCCGCCCACCACCACGGCCGGGATCGGAAGGCGCTGCGCCAGCTCGGCATAGCGCTCCGCCGGCCAGCGCTTCTCCGGCATGCGGGCGGAGGCGCCCGGGATGAGCAGGCAGAAGCGCGGCGGCAGGCCGAGGCCGGACAGGTCCGCATCCAGCCATCCCATGTCGGCCGGCGGCACATCCGGGATGCCGGCGATCGCCAGCTGCTCCCGGTGGCGCTGCGGCGCGACGACGCTCTTCCGGTCCGGCCTGTCATAGGCGTGGGACGCACCCCGCGCCGAGCCGGACCACTCGGCGGCCCAGCCCACGGCGAGGCGGTAGCGGGAGGAGCGGCGGGAGTCCTGCAGGTCGTAGACCCGGTCGAACCGGCCCGCCCGCAGCCGCCGCGCCAGCCGGACCATGCCGGGCAGGTCGTGCCAGGCCGGCCGCCCCCCGGACCAGACCTCGTCGAACCAGGGCGAGGCCTCGGCCAGCGCGACGAAGGGTGCGGTGGTCAGCAGGGTGATGTGCGCGTCGCGGTGATGCGCGCGGATGGCGGCGAAGGCCGGGAAGCTCTGCACCACGTCGCCGAAGGCGCCGAGCTTGATCACCAGGATGCGCGTCACGGCAGCAGCTCCCGGTACAGGTCGAGCGTCGCCTGCTGCATGGCGGCGGTGGTCAGGTCCCGCAACACCGCCGCGCGGGCGCGGGCGCCTATCGCCGCCCTCCCCTCGGGTCCCATGTCCAGGACGCGGCCGATGGCGGCGGCCAGCGCCGCCGGGTCGCCCGGCGGCACGCGGAAGCCCGTGACCGCCTCCTCCACCGTCTCCCGCGGGCCGCCGAGGTCGGAGGCCACGACCACCCGGCCCATCGCCTGCGCCTCGATCACCGTGCGGCCGAAGGCCTCGGGGTCCGTGCTGGCATGCACCACGACGTCGGCGGCCAGCAGCGCGGTTGCCATGTCCTCGA
>DASQNQ010000327.1:0-17720 GCA_035644895.1 Acetobacteraceae bacterium
CGCGATCATCAGGCCGAGCACCGTCTCGACCGAGACGGAGACGGCGGTGAACAGCAGCGTGTTCGCCACCGCCCGCCACCAGTCCGGGTCCGAGAGCAGCCAGCGGAAGTTCTCGAACCCGATGAAGCGGGCATAGGCCAGGTCGAACAGCGTGGCGTCGGTGAAGGCGAACCACACGGTCCGCGCCAGCGGCCAGCCCGCGACGAGCCCGAGCGCCGCCAGCGCGGGCGCGAGGAACAGCCAGGCGGCGCGCCGGCGCTTGCGCTCCATCCTACCAGGCCCCGCCGCGGCTGACGCGCTGCAGCCGCGCTTCCAGTCGCTCCAGCGATTCCGCTGCATCGAGCCGCCCGGAGAGCACCGCGTGAACGGCGTTCGCGAACTCGGCCGAGACGCGGTTGTAGCGCACGCCCGTGGCCGCCGAGGGTCGCGGCACGGCGTCCGGCACGGCGCGCGCGATGTCGCGCAGCAGGGGCTGTGCCGCGATCATCTCCGCATCCTCGTAGAGGTCCGGGTAGGTCGGCGGCAGGCCGGCGGCGATCGCGCGGCGCCGCTGCTCGGCGCGCGAGGTGAGGTGCCTGATGAGGTCCACCGCCGCCTCCGGATGCGCCGTGTAGCGGGAGACGGCCAGGTTCTCCCCGCCCAGCCCCGCGGCGTGCGGGCCGTGCTCCGTCCGCGGCAGCCTGGTGACGCCAACCTGCCCGCGCACCGGGCTGTCGGGCGCATCCAGCAGCGGCGAGGCATAGGGCCAGTTGCGCATGAAGACCGCCTGGCCGGACTGGAAGACGCCGCGCGCCTCCTCCTCCGTGTAGTTCAGCACGCCCTGCGGCGCGATGGCGGCGACCCAGCCGGCGGCGCGCGAAATGGCCTGCGCGGCGCGCGGGTTGTCCACGCTGATTCGCCCGTCCGGCTCCACCACCGTGCCCGCGCCATGGGCGGCCAGCCATTCCAGCGCGTTGACGGTCAGTCCCTCATAGGCGCGGGCCTGGAAGACATAGCCCCACATGCGCTCCGATCCGGCGGCACGCTCGGCCTGCATCACGGCCTCGGCGGTCTCGGTCAGCTCGGCCCATGTCTCGGGCACGCGCCGCCCGTGGCGCTCCAGCAGGTCGCGCCGGTAGTAGAGCAGGCCGGTGTTGGTGAACCACGGCACGGCCAGCAGCCGCCCGTCCACCGTGTTGTTGGCGAGGATGGTCGGGAAATGCCCCTCGGTCTCCACGCGGCCCGAAAGGTCGAGCAGGTGGTTCGCCAGGATCCCCGGCCAGACCACGTCGGCCTGGATGACGTCGAGGTTCGCGGAACGCGAGGCGAGAAGCTGCTGGAGCAGCGCGAGGCGTTCCGACCCGCCGGCCGGCATGGACACCATGCGGATGCGGTTGCCGGTGCGGCGCGCCCATTCCTCGGCACCCTCCCGGCACAGCTCGAACTCCGTGCCCACCGCGCCGCAGGACAGTGCCAGGGTGACCTGCGCCTTGGCCGGTGCCCCGAGCAGCACCAGGGCCAGCGCGAGAACGACAAGCCGCCGCATCCCCCACCTCCTCGGCCGGCACAACGCCGGCGGGAGCGGCGCGCGGCGCTCGCGCACGGTTTCGTGATGGGCTAGATCATCTCCCCCAGCGCCGCGATCACCGCCGGGTGCCGCAGCCGGCCCGCCTGCACGTTCACGCCCGCGGCAAGATGCGGGTTCTCCGCGGTGGCGGCCGCGACGCCGCGGTCGGCCAGCAGCAGCGTGTAGGGCAGCGTCGCGTTGTTCAGCGCGACGGCCGAGGTGCGCGCGACCGCGCCCGGCATGTTCGTCACGCAGTAGTGGACCACGCCGTCCACCACATAGGTCGGCTCGGCATGCGTCGTCGGGCGCGACGTCTCGAAGCAGCCGCCCTGGTCGATGGCGACGTCCACCATGACCGAGCCCGGGCGCATGCGCGCGACCATGTCGCGCGTCACCAGCCTCGGCGCGGCGGCGCCCGGCACCAGCACGGCGCCGATGACGAGGTCGGCCTCGAGCACCGCCTGCTCCACCGCCTCCCGCGTCGCGAAGAGCGTCGCGACCGCGCCGCCGAACTCCCGGTCCAGCGCGTCCAGCACCCGCGTCGAGCGGTCGAGCACGGTGACGCGCGCGCGCATGCCGGCCGCGATGCGCGCGGCGTTCGAGCCGACCACGCCGCCGCCGAGCACCGCGACGCGCGCGCCCGGCACGCCAGGCACGCCGCCCAGCAGCACGCCCGCGCCGCCCTGCGCCTTCTCCAGGCAGTGCGCGCCGACCTGCACGCTCATGCGCCCGGCCACCTCGCTCATCGGCGCGAGCAGGGGCAGCGCGCCCTGAGCGTCGGTCACAGTCTCGTAGGCAATGGCGGTGCAGCCGGAGGCGACCAGCCCCTCGGCCTGCGCCCGGTCGGCCGCGAGGTGGAGGTAGGTGAACAGGGTCTGCCCGCGCCGGAGCTGCCGCCATTCCGCTGGCTGCGGCTCCTTCACCTTCACCACCAGCTCGGCGCGGGCGAAGACGTCCTCCGCGCGGGGCACCACCTCGGCGCCCGCGGCGCGGTAGGCCTCGTCCGCGAAGCCGATGCCGGCGCCCGCGCCCGTCTCGACCATCACCTGGTGGCCATGCGCCACAAGCTCCCGCACGGAGCCGGGCACGAGGCCCACGCGGTACTCGTGGACCTTCACCTCCTTCGGCACGCCGACCAGCATCCACGTTTCCTCGTTCTTCCTTGGGGCGTGATGGCAGACCCGGGCGGGGCCCCGGTCAATCCCTGTTCCCCTCCCTCCCGGGCATTTGCCATGCTGGCCCGACCGGACAGGGAGAAGCGGACGATGTGCGATGCCTGCGTGATGGAGGGCGTGGCCCGGCGGGTCGGGCGGCGTGGCTGGATGGCCGCGGCGGCGGGCTTCGCGGCGGCGCTGCCGATGATGGCGCAGCCGGCCTCCGGCCAGCCGGTGCGGGCGGGCGCGGTGACGCGCGTGGTGGACCTGACGCACACGCTGCGGCCGGACTTCCCCACCTTCGGCGGCACGCCCGCGATCGAGGTCGAGCGCGTGCTGACCTTCCAGCGCGACGGCTACAACGTGAACAAGCTGACCTACTTCGAGCATGTCGGCACGCATTTCGACGCGCCGATCCACTTCAGCGCGGCGGGGCCGACGATCGAGGCCGTGCCGGCCGCGCAGCTCGTCTGCCCGCTCGTCGTGCTCGACGTCACGCGGCAGGCCTCGGCCGACCCCGACTACCAGGCGACGCCCGAGGACGTCGCGGCGCATGAGCGCCAGCATGGCCGCATCCCGGCCGGAAGCTGCGTCGCGCTGCGCTCGGGCTGGGATGCGCGGGCGGGCGGCGCGGGGTTCCGCAACCTCGGCCAGGACCAGAAGATGCGCTTCCCGGGCTTCCGGCCCGACGTCGCACCCATCCTGCTGGAGCGCGGGGCGGTCGGCGTCGCGGTGGACACGCTCTCGCTCGACAACGGCTCGTCCACCACCTTCGCCTTCCACACGCAGTGGCTCGGCGCCGGGCGCTACGGGATCGAGTGCGTGGCGAACCTCGGGGAGCTGCCGCCGACCGGCGCGACGATCGTGGCCGGTGCGCCGAAGATCGCGAACGGGACGGGCGGGCCGGGGCGGGTCTTCGCGCTGGTCTAGTCGGCCGGCAGGAAGATGAAGGCCACCGCCGCCAGCAGGCAGAGGCCGGCCGCGACGAAGTTCCACCGGATCGGCTCACCCAGGAACGTCACGCTGAAGGCGGCGAAGACCGCGAGCGTGATCGCCTCCTGCATCACCTTCAGCTGCTGGGCGCTGAAGGTGCCGTAGCCGATCCGGTTGGCGGGGACGGCCAGGCAGTACTCGAAGAAGGCGATCCCCCAGGAGACGAGGATCGCGACCCACATCGGCCAGGACGGCGCGCGCAGGTGGCCGTACCAGGCGAAGGTCATCAGGACGTTCGAGGCAACGAGCAGGAGCGGCGTCAGGATGAGGGGCGACATGCGGAAGTTCCTGGGGGGTCGCCGCGATCCTTCCAGCTTCGCGCCGGTCATGTAAGCTTGGCGGGATGAACGGCCTCGCCCCCCCGCTCCCGCCGGCGCGGCCCGTCGCCGCCTTCGCCTGCGGTGCCACGGTGGGCGTGCTCGGCGGGCTGATCGGCCTCGGCGGGGCGGAGTTCCGGCTGCCCCTGCTCATCGGCCTCTTCGCATTGGTCGCCCACCAGGCGGTCCGGTTGAACCTGCTTGTCAGCCTTGCGACGGTCTCGGCCGCCGTGGTGGCGCGCTTCGGCTTCGCCTCCTTCCCCGATCTGGCTGCGCTGGCGCCCGAGATCGCGGCGGTGACGGCGGGCGCGGTGGTGGCCGCCTGGTTCGGCACGGCGCTCCTCACGCGGTTGTCCGGCGCGGCGCTGATGCGCCTGATCGCGGCGCTGCTCGCCCTGGTCGCGCTGCTGCTGCTGGCCGAGAGCGCGCTCGGCCTCGAAGCCAGTCGCGGGCTGCCGCAGGACGGCCTCCTCCGCCCCGCCGTGGCGCTGGCCGCCGGGCTTGGCATTGGGCTCGTCTCGTCGCTGCTCGGCGTGGCGGGTGGCGAGTTCATCATCCCGACCATGATGCTCGCCTTCGGCGCGGATGTGCGGACCGCCGGGACGGCGAGCCTGCTGATCAGCCTGCCGACGGTTGCCGTGGGCGTGCTGCGCTACCAGCAGCAGGGTGCCTACCGGGACCGGAGCCTGCTCGCCTCGCTGGCCCTTCCGATGGCGCTGGGCTCGGTAGCCGGGGCGCTCCTCGGGGCTGCGCTCCTGCCATTCGTGCCGGTTGCGGCCCTCAAGCTCGCGCTCGGCCTCATCCTCGCGGCCTCGGCCCTCAAGCTCGCCCGGAAGGGCCGTAGGTGAGCCGTCACGTCGCCGGACCGGCGGCCGGCATCGCAGCGGGCACGGGCGGCGGCAGGCGGCGCAGCAGGAACAGCATGATCGCCATGGCCGGCAGCGCCGCCGCGGTGGTCAGCAGGAAGAACTGCGTCCAGCCCAGCGCCTGCGCCCAGACGCCGGCATAGGCACCCAGCGTGCGCAGCGGCACGGCGGCGAGCGACGACAGCAGCGCGTACTGCGTCGCGCTGAAGGACCGGTTCACGAGGCCCGAGAGGTAGGTCAGGAAGGCCGCGTCCGCGAGGCCATCGGTGAAGTTCTCGATGCCCACCTGCGCGAACAGCATCGGGATGTCGCGCCCGCCGCCCACCAGCGCCAGGTACATCAGGTTCGACAGCATCTGCATGAGGCCCGTCAGCACCAGCGCGCGGCCGACGCCGATGCGCCCGATGAGCCACCCGCCCGCCACCGCGCCGGCGAGCGTCGCGGAGAGGCCGAAGACGGTGCCCACGGCGGCGACGTCGTCGCGCGTGAAGCCCTCCGAACGGTAGAAGGGCGTCACCATCACGCCGGCCAGCGCCTCGCCCAGCTTGAAGAGCGCGATGAACAGCAGGATCGCCAGCCAGTGGCGCCGCCGCGTGAAGTCAATGAACGGGATGACGACGGAATGCCGCATCCGCTGCCCCCAGCCCATCGGCGCCACGGGCTGCGCCGGCGGCTCCCTGCCCGCCAGCGTCGCCGCGACGCCCACCAGCACCAGGCACGCGCCGTAGAGATAGGCGCCGCCCCAGCCGACATGCGCCACCAGGAACAGCGTGCCCGCGCCGCTGGCCAGCAGGGCGCCGCGGTAGCCCCAGACGTAAGCCGCAAGGCCCCAGGCCTGGCGCTCCGGGTTCTCGCCCAGCATCTCGATGCGCCAGGCATCCACCACGATGTCCTGGCTGGCCGACAGGAACGCCACCAGCACCGCGAGCGCGACGGTCACCGCCGCGCCCTCCCGCGGGTCGGTCAGCGCCATCGCGCCGATCGCGGCGACGAGGCCGAGCTGGATCGGCAGCAGCCAGCCGCGCCGCCGGCCGAGGAAGGGCGGGCGCACCGCGTCCAGCACGGGCGACCAGAGGAACTTGTTGGCGTAGGCCAGCCCGATCAGCGCCGTCAGGCCGAGCTCGGCCAGCGACATGCCCGATTCCACGAACCACTGCCGCAGCACCTGCCCCGCCACGAGGGGCAGCGGCACTCCGGCCGAGAAGCCGAGCGCGAGCAGCAGGAGGAGGCGGCGGTCGCGGAGAAGGTGCATGCGGGAGGTCTTCGCCCGGGAGGAGGTCCGGATCCTAGTCTCGCAGGGGATCCAAAACAGAATCCTGCCCGAAGAAGCCCTCGGCCGCCGCCCGCCCCTCCTCCATCAGGTCCCGGATGTTCGCGGCGGAGCGGTCGAACTTGGACCGGTAGGACCGCTCCACCCGCCCCAGCACCACCTGGCGCAGCCGGACCGGGCGCCAGCCGAAGGCATCCGTCGCCGGCTGGCCGAGCTTGCCCAGCACGCGGTTGACGATGCGGATCTTGTGGACCTCGTGGTCGAGCGGGAGGTTGCCGGCCAGCTCGTTCCGCCGGTCCTCGATCTCATCCGGCATGCGCGGATGCGTCGCGCGCCCGACCGGGTTCAGGCGGATGATCCAGATCTCCTCGGGCTTCTCCGGCAGGTCGAGCAGGGCGCGCACCGGCGGGTTGTGGGCGTAGAGCCCGTCCCACCACAGGGCGCCGCGGTTCGGCACGGCGCGGAACAGCGGCGGCACGGCTGCGGAGGCGATCACGTCGTCCAGCCGGAACCGGTCCTCGCCCCGGAACACCTCGCCCCCGCCGCGCAGCACGTTGGCCGCGCCGATCCGGAGAAAGGGCGGCGCGCGGCGCGCCGGCAGCGACTGCGGGCGGAGATGCACCTCGAGCAGTCGCCGCAGCTCGGGCTCCGCCGCGGGGACGTAGGCATAGGGGCTGGAGCGGAAGGCGAAGGGCAGGGCCAGCGCGGCCTGCGTCCAGGCGTTCACCAGCGCCTCCCACGGGTCGGAGGGCGCGAGGTCGCGCCAGAACCCCTCCAGCCGCTCGATCGCATCGTCCGGCCCGCCGCCGAGCAGCCCTGCCCAGGCGAGCGCCGCGGAGACCGCGCCGCCCGAGGTGCCGGAGAGCGCCAGCGGCTCGAACCGGTCCCGGTTGGCGGGGGAGAGCAGCTCGGCCAGCACGCCCGCGGTGAAGGCGGCGTGGCTGCCGCCGCCCTGGCAGGCGATGGCGACCCTGGGCCGAAGCGCGGGGGGCCGAAGCGCAGGGGGCCGGGGCGCGGGGGGCCGGGGCGCGGGCATGCTCATGCGCGCGGCTGTGCCATGCCGCGCGGAGCCGGTTCAAGCGTGGAACGAGGCGGCGCTACCCGCAGCCCGCGCCCTGCTGGGTGAAGCCCACCACGCGGCCCTCGCGCAGCTCGTAGGTGCTGGTGCAGGGCGCGTAGCCGCCGCCGCCCCCGCCAAAGGACAGGCCGAGGCCCGTGCCGATGGCGGTGCCGCTGCCCCACCCGCCGCCGAAGCGGCCGAAGCCGAGGCCGAGCGAGGGAACGACGGTGGGGCCGGAGGACGCGGCCTGCGTGTCCCAGGCAAGGAAGCGCCTGCCCTCGACCTCGTAGGACCGGGTCGGCACGCCGAGGCGGCCGACCAGCTCGCCCTCCGTCAGGCCGAGAGGGTTGGTGATGGTCGTGGCGCTCTGCGGCGCGCAGGCGGCGAGCGCGAGGACGGCCAAGGGGGAGAGGCGGACGAGGCGGCGCATGCTGGCTGGATCCTGCTGTTTCCCGCCCGAACGCCCCGACCCCCCGACCCGTTCAGCGGAACGCGGGCGCGTACAGCGTGCCGCCCTGGCTCCAGAGCTTGTTGATGCCCCGGTCGATGCCGAGCGGCTCGAGGTTGCGGGAGAAGACCTCGCCCCAGTTGCCCACGGCGCGGATGGCGTTGAAGGCCCAGCGGTTGTCGAGGCCGAGCAGCCGCCCGAAGTCGCCTGTGACGCCCAGCAGCCGCTGCACCTGCGGATCCTGGCTGGAGAGGCGCTCCTGCACGTTGGCCTGGGTCACGCCGTTCTCCTCCGCCTCGATCAGGGCATAGGCGGTCCAGCGCACGATCTCGAGCCAGCGCTGGTCGCCCTGCGCCACGACGGGGCTGTAGGGCTCCTTGGAGAGCACCTCCGGCAGCAGGACGAAGTCGTTCGGGTTCGGCGCGCGCATGCGCGTGCCGGCCAGCGCGCCGCGGTCCCAGTTCATCGCGTCGCAGCGGCCACCGAAGAGGTTCTGCAGGATCTCCTCCAGGTTCTGCATCACCAGCGGCTGGAGGCGGATGTTGTTGGCGCGGGCATAGTCCGCGACGATCAGCTCGTTGGTCGTGCCGGTCTGCACGCAGACGGTCGCGCCGTCCAGGCCGCGCGCGGAGGTCAGCCCCGGCTGGCGCCGCGCCAGGAAGCCGGCGCCGTCGTAGTAGAGGATGGCCGCGAACTCGAGCCCGAGCTGCACGTCGCGCTGGAAGGTGAAGGTGGTGTTGCGCGACAGCACGTCGATCTCGCCGGACTGCAGCGCCGTGAAGCGCTGCTGCGCGGAGTAGGGCTGAAAGCGCACCTTGTTCGGGTCGCCCAGCACGGCGGCGGCCAGCGCGCGGCAGAAATCCACGTCGAAGCCGCGCCAGACGCCCTGGCCATCGGGCACCGAGAAGCCTGGCGTGCCCTGGGAGACGCCGCAGCGTATGTGGTCGCGCTGACGCACCGCGTCATGGGTCGGCGTGCCGCCGCGGGCGGCGGCCGGGGGCTGCGCCGGGGCGGGCGCCTGGGCGGCGGCGAAGCCCGGCCAGGCCAGGGCGGCGGCAAGAAGGGCGACGGCAAGCTTCATCGGGGGGCGTGTCTCCGCGGATGCGCCCCATGCTGCGCCGCGCCGGCGCCGCCTGACAACGGTACGCCCGCGCATTCGTGTTGACGCACCGCAGCCAGCTGCCCGCATCATCCCTCAAGGGGGGATGGAGGCTCAGATGGATCTCGGAACCGGTCTCTTCCTGCTCGTGCTCGGCGCCGTCGCGCTCGGCGCGGTGCTGGGCGGCGTGCTCAGCGGCACCTCGCGGCGACGGCGCCGCTGAGGCGCGCATGTGGGGCGGCCCGATTCAGACCTTTGGGCCTGCCGGCCCTGCGGTCATCGGGACGCCTCAGTGCCTCGCCTGGGGCTTCTGCGCGCCCATCCGGGCCGCATGGTCCTTCTCGGCCCTGCCCTGGGTGGCGGTGCTGGTGTCGTCCGTGCCGCGACCCTCGGCCTCTGCCTTGGAGGCCGCGCCCTTCGGATGGCCCGCGCCCTCGCCGGGCTTCGGCGCCTGGCCGCCCTCGGTGACGTCGGGGCTGCTGCCCAGGTGGTTGCCGCGCACCAGCGGCTTGTCGTCCTTGCTCATGGCCATCTCCTCGTGACCCGCCCCTAGCGCATCGGCCGGGGGCGGGTTGCCAGGGGAGATCAGGCCGCCTCGCTGTCCGCGCGGCGGGCGTGCTTCTTCCGCTCATGCGGGTCGAGGTGGCGCTTGCGCAGCCGCACGGCGGACGGCGTCACCTCCACCAGCTCGTCGTCCTCGATGTAGGCGATCGCCTGCTCGAGGCTCATGCGCCGCGGCGGGATCAGGAGAAGCGCCTCATCCTTGCCGGCGGCGCGGATGTTCGTGAGCTTCTTCTCCTTGATCGGGTTCACCTCGAGGTCGTTGTCGCGCGAGTGCTCGCCGAGGATCATGCCGACATAGACCTTCTGGCCCGGGTCCACGAACAGCGTGCCCCGCTCCTGCAGGTAGAACAGCGCGTACTGGATCGCCTCGCCGTCCGAGTTGCTGATCAGCGACCCGTTGCGCCGCCCCTCGATCGGCCCGGCCCAGGGGCCGTAGCCGTGGAACAGGCGGTTCATCATGCCCGTGCCGCGCGTGTCCGTCAGGAACTCGCCGTGGTAGCCGATCAGGCCGCGCGACGGGATCAGGAAGGTCAGCCGCACCTTGCCGCCGCCGGACGGCCGCATGTCCTGCATCTGGCCCTTGCGGACCGACATCTTCTCGACGACGACGCCCGAGTAGGCCTCGTCCACGTCGATCAGCGCCTCCTCGTACGGCTCCTCGCGCGCGCCCGTCTCCGGGTTCTCGCGCGTCAGGACGCGCGGGCGGCCGATCGTCAGCTCGAAGCCCTCGCGGCGCATCTGCTCGATCAGCACGCCGAGCTGCAGCTCGCCGCGGCCGGCGACCTCGAAGGCGTCGCTCTCCTCGCTGTCCTTCACGCGGATCGCGACGTTGCCCTCGGTCTCCTTGAACAGGCGCTCGCGGATCTGGCGCGACGTGACCTTCTTGCCCTCGCGGCCGCCGAGCGGGCCGTCGTTGATGCGGAAGGTCATGGCGAGCGTCGGCGGATCGACCGGCAGGGCGAACAGCGGCTCGGCCACCTCGGGGGAGGCGATGGTGTCGGGGATGGTGGCGTTGGAGAGGCCCGCGATGGCGACGATGTCGCCGGCATGCACCTCGTCCACCGGCACGCGGTCGAGCCCGGAATAGGTCATGAGCTTGGTCAGGCGCCCGGTCTCGACGACGGAGCCGTCCTGGCGCAGCACGCGGACCGGCATGTTCAGCCGGCCCACGCCCTGCTCCACGCGGCCCGTCAGGATGCGGCCGAGGAAGTTGTCGCTCTCGAGGATCGCGGCGTTCATCGCGAACGGCGCCTCGAGGTCCACCTTCGGCGGCGGGACGTGCGAGAGCACCAGGTCGAACAGCGGCGCGAGGTCCTTGCGCGGGCCCTCGAGCGTGGTGTCCGCCCAGCCCTGGCGGCCGGAGGCGAACAACGTGTGGAAGTCGAGCTGCTCGTCGGTCGCGCCGAGCGCGGCGAAGAGGTCGAACACCTCGTCATGCACCTCGTGCGGGCGCGCGTCCTGGCGGTCCACCTTGTTGATGACGACGATGGGCTTGAGGCCGCGCGCGAGCGCCTTGGTGAGCACGAACTTCGTCTGCGGCAGCGGCCCCTCGGCCGCGTCGCAGAGCACGATGGCGCCGTCCACCATCGAGAGGATGCGCTCCACCTCGCCGCCGAAGTCGGCGTGGCCGGGCGTGTCCACGATGTTGATCTTCACGCCCTTCCAGGCGACCGCAGTGGACTTCGCCAGGATGGTGATGCCGCGCTCGCGCTCCAGGTCGTTGCGGTCCAGCGCGCGTTCGGCGACATGCTGGTTGGCGCGGAAGGAGCCTGCCTGCTTCAGCAGGTTGTCGACGAGCGTGGTCTTGCCATGGTCGACATGCGCGATGATCGCGATGTTGCGGAGTTCCATGAGGGCGTAAGGTTCCGGTTGGGCCGGCCCCCGCTGCCCGGCGGCGACCCCCGTTCAGGCGGTCGCCCCGGCATGCTTTCCGGGAACTGGCGGATTTGCTGCGCCGCACAGATAGTCGGCCTCGCGCGGAAATGCGAGGGGAAACCGCCTCTGGGGCCCGGTCCTCGCGGCCGGGCCCCCTTGCAAGTGGGTCAGCGGATCGCGCCGGTTCCCATGCCCTGGGCGGGCATGCCGGGCGTGTTCATGCCGGAGCCCATCCCGGGCTGCACCATCCCGGGCTGGGCGGAGCCCGGCCGGGTCGTGCCCATCCCCGGCGCGATCAGGCCGCCCGGCATGGTGGTGCTGTTGCCCATCCCGGGCGCGATCAGGTCGGACTGGGCGGATGCGCCGGGCCGCATCATGCCGGGCTGCGTGCCCATGCCGGGTGTGGCCATCCCATGCGGCGCCATCCCGCCCTGCATGCCTTGCTGCATGCCTTGCTGCATGCCGCCGGTGCTGCCGGCCAGGCTGGACTCGCCGATGCGCGACGTCTCGGCCTGGGCCGTCTGGAGCGCCTCCGTGGCACCGCGGCGGTTGCGGCTGGCCGCGGCGGTGCGGGCCTCGTTCACCGCGCGCAGCGCGCGGCCCTCCTGCATCCCGGCCTCACGCGTTCCCACGCCTGGCGCGGAGTGGATGTTCAGCAGCGAGGTCTCGGCACGCTCCAGCAGGTCGGTTGCCTGGTTCCAGTTCCCCCGCGAGAGCGCCTGGTTCGCCTGGGTCAGCAGCCTGCCGATGCTGCGGCGCAGCTCCGCCGCGTCCGCCTGCGACAGGCCGCCCGAGCTGCCGCCCTGGGTGTTCGGGCCGCCCGGCACGGCGGCGTTCGGGTTCTGCTGGAAGAACTGGATGTGCTGCTGCACCTCCTGCGGCGTGCGGGGATCCACGATGTTGTTCGGGACCTGTGATTGCTGCGCCGCGGCGGGCAGGGCGAGCATCATGGCCGTGGCGGCCAGCAGGGTCGTGCGCATGGCGTTGTTCCTGTCATCAGGTTGGCGCACGCCCGGTGGCGGGAATGCGCGGCGCCAGGCCAACGCCTGCGGTCCGCCAAGTTTTCCCCTGTTCCGGTCGCCGGACGGGTCAGCGGATGACCCTCTCCTCCAGCGGCGTCCGCGCCTCCTCCAGCCGGCGGAGCGCCACGCGGATGCGCCCGGCCGCCGCTGCCGCGTCCCCCGCGGCGATGGCGGCGCGAGCCTCGTTCAACACGCCGACCACGCCCTCCGTCACCGGTTGCGCGATCCGCTCCGCCGCCTCGGACCGCGTGAGAAGGCGCGTCAAGGCGCGCTCCAGCAGTTCGCCCGCGCGGTCGAGCTGGCCGGAGGCCGCCATCGCCTCGGCCAGGCGCAGCAGCGTCTCCGGGTCCCCGACGGTGTCCATCGGGTCAGCCGGCTCTCCCACGCCGGCCGGCTCCGGCCGGGGTGGTGGCCCGGCGTCCGGGCGGGGCTCCGCCCGCGGCATGGGCCGCGCCGGGGTCACCAGGGCGCCGGTCCCCTCGGGTGCGGGTGCCAGCGCGGGGGCGGACAGGAAGGCCGCAAGCAGCAGCAGGGGGCGTACGGGGTGCATCGGACGGGGGGCCGGACGGTCCCGCGCCTGCGTGTCAGGCCACCAGCGCCTTCAGGTCTGCCTGCGGCCGGGCGCCGAAGTGGCTGATGGCCTCGGCCGCCGCGACGGACCCCCAGCGCCCGCACTCCGGCAGCGCCCTGCCCCTCGCCAGCGCGGCCAGGAACCCTGCGGCGTAGGCGTCGCCCGCGCCGGTGGTGTCGACGACCTTCGTCGGCACGGCGGGCACGGCGTGGCGCTCCCCGCCCGAGACGAGCATGGAGCCGCGCTCCGAGAGCGTGATGGCCGCGACCTCGACCTCGCCGGCCACGCGGGCCACGGCCTCCTCCAGGCTCGACGTCTCGTAGAGCGACAGGATCTCGGCCTCGTTCGCGAAGAGGATGTCGGTCTCCTCGCGCACGAAGGCGCGGAAGGCGTCGCGGTGGCGGCCGACGCAGAACGGGTCGGACAAGGTCAGCGACACCCGCCGCCCCGCCGCATGGGCGGCGCGGGCGGCTTTTTGGAAGGCCTGCTTCGCGGCAGGCGGGTCGAACAGGTAGCCCTCGAGGTAGGTGATGGCGGCGGACGCCACCTCGGCCTCCTCCACGTCGTCCGGCCCGAAGGCCACGCAGGCGCCGAGGTAGGTGTTCATGGTGCGCTGCCCGTCCGGCGTAACCAGGATGAGGCAGCGCGCCGTCGGCGCCCCGCCCGAAAGCGGCGCGGTCGGGAAGCGCACGCCGGCCGCGCGGATGTCGTGCGCGAAGACCCGGCCCAGCTCGTCATCCGCCACCTTGCCGAGGTAGCCGACGCGGGCGCCGAGCGCCGCGGCGGCGGCGCAGGTGTTGGCGGCCGACCCGCCGCTCGTCTCCGTGCCCGGCCCCATCGCGGCGTAGATGCGTTCCGCCGCCCCGGTGTCGATCAGGGCCATTGAGCCCTTCGTCATGCCCTGCGCCGCGATCAGCGCCTCCTCCGCGCGCGCGAGCACGTCCACGATGGCATTGCCGATGCCGAGCAGGTCGAGGGTGGGCGCCGTCATCTGGCCTCGCAGGTTGTGGTCGGGGGTGTCGAGCGGGGCCGGACGTTGCCCGAGGCAGGTGGGCCGGGCTAGTCCCCCCGCCATGCTGCGCCCGATCCTGCTCGCCTTCCGCCAGATCCGCGACCCGGCCTTCCTCGGCCCGCTGCTGAAGGGGGCGGGGCTGGCGGCGCTGGCCGCGCTGGCGCTGGTGGGCGGCGCGGTCTGGGCGGCCTCCTGGCTCGCGGGCGGCACGGGGTGGGTGGCGACGCTGGCCGAGGCGGCGGGGCTGGTCGCAGCCCTCGCGGCCGCCTGGCTGCTGTTCCTGCCGCTGCTGCTGGCCATCGCCGGCATCTTCACGGACGAGGTCGCGGCGGCGGTGGAGCGGCGGCACTACCCTGGCCTGCCGCCGGCCCGCGGGGCTGGCGTGCTGGCGCAGGGGGCCGCGGGCCTCGCGCTCGGGCTGCGCTTCGGGGGGCTGGCGCTGCTGCTGCTGCCGCTCGGCATCCTGCTGCCCGGCATCGGCGCCGCGATCATCTGGGCGGTGGCCGCGATCGGGCTGGGGGAGGGGCTGTTCGAGGGCGTGGCACAGCGCCGGATGGGGGTTGCCGAGGCACGCGCGCTGCGGCGCCGGCGGCGCCTCCGGATCTGGGCGCTGGGTGCGGTGCTGGCCGCGATGGCGCTCGTCTCGCCGCTCAATTTGCTCGTGCCCGTCATTGGCACGGCGGCGATGACTCATCTTTTGCATGAGGGGTTAAGGCCACGGTAAATTATCGCCGCATTGTGTGCAGCATATCCCGCATGTTAGCCGGGATGCAGCAGGCCGCAGCGGATCGGGGATGCGTCCCGGGTCTGGTTCGGCTCCAGATCGTACACAACCCGGTGCGTTGATAAGCCGTGAAGGGGACCACCCGATGAATGTCTTCGGACGCCGCGACAAGCCAGCCGGCACGCCGGAGCCCCAGCCGCAGCCAGCCTCTGCCCCGGCTGCGCGTGAACCCGATCAGACCCGTGACAAGGACCAGTCCATGAGCCTCGCCCCCAAGTCGCCCACCATGACCTCGCCGCTGCCCTCCGGCCCGACGCCGCCCGCCGGCACGGCCATCCCGCCGCGCCCGACCGGCGCGCCGATGGGCATGCCCGGCATGGCGAGCGGCCCGGCGGCCCCCGCCGCCCCCGCGCCGATGATGGCGACCCCCCCGGCCCGCCCGGCGCCGGCCGAGCGCCGCACGCTGGTCGTCGGGCGTGGCATTTCGCTGCAGGGCACGGTTGCCGATGCCGAGCGCCTGGTGGTCGAGGGCACGGTCGAGAGCCAGATGATCCAGGCGACGGAGCTCTCCATCTCCCAGGCCGGCGTCTTCAAGGGCGAGGTCCAGGTCGAGGACGCCGAGATCGCCGGCACCTTCGACGGCACGCTGACCGCGCGCGGCGCGCTGATCATCCGCTCCTCCGGCCGCGTGCTGGGCGTGGCACGCTGCCGCCGCCTCTCGGTCGAGGAAGGCGGGCAGGTGTCCGGCCGCATGGAGATGCTGGGCGACACCCCGGTGCCCCCCGGCCCGGTCCGCTCCGAGGGCTGATCCAGGCAGGGCGCCCGGGGCCGAGAGGTCCCGGGCGCCTTCATGTCCGGAACATGCGTTACCTTTTCGCACTGATCCTGCTGGTCGCGGCCTGCGCCGTGCCGGACCCCGCAGCCGACCCGGCGGAGGCGCTGCAGGGGGCAGCAGCGCAGGCGCGCGCGGCGGTGCCGGGCGCTGAGGCGCGGGCCGAGCCGCGCGCCGCCTCCGCAGCCCCGCAGCGGAGGACGCCCGCGGCGCCGCCCACCCAGGCCGCGCAACTCGTGGGCCACGGGCCGGACGCGGTGACCGCCCTGTTCGGGGAGCCGCGACTGCGCCGTCCGGAGGGGCAGGCGGAGGTCTGGCACTACACCGCCACGGGCTGCCATCTGGACCTCTTCTTCTATCGCGAGGGCGGGACCCTGCGCGTGGCCTTCGCCCAGGCGCGGGCCATGGGCACGGCGCAGCGCCCCGAGGCCGCGTGCCTGCGCGACATGGCCCGCCTGCCGGGTGCGCGTGCCAGGCTGGACAGGCCGGGCGGGGCGTAGCACCCCGGGTTTTTCGCCTCGGGACCTCTCATGGCTGGCTGGCTGGATGCGTTCGTGCCCGTCTTCGGGCTGCTGCTGCTCGGCGCGGTGCTGCGGCGGCGGCTGCTGCGCGACGACGCGGTCTGGGCGGGGATGGAGCGCCTGGTCTTCTGGGTGCTGCTGCCGGCGCTGCTGGTGAACGCCCTCTCGACCGTGAACCTCGCCACCCTGCCCGTGGGCGGGATGGCGGCGGCCATCTGGATCGCGCTCGGCCTCGGCACCGCGCTGTCGGTGGTGCTGGCCCGGCTGCTCGGGCATGGGCACCCGGCCATGACCTCGGTGCTGCAGGGCGGCATCCGCTTCAACAACCTGATGGGCTTCGCCATCGCCGGGCCGGTCTGGGGGGCGGAGGGGCTGGCGCTGGCGGCCGTCGCGACCGGGCTGATCGTGCCCTGCGTGCAGGTGCTGGTGACGACGGCCTTCGCATTGGATGGCCGGCGCGTCCGGCCGCTGGCCGTGCTGCGTCAGGTCGCGCTGAACCCGCTGCTGCTCGGCTGCGCGATCGGCTTCGCCGCCTCGGCGCTGGGCGGGCTGCCGGCGGGGGTCGGGCCGACCGTACGGGCGCTCGGCCAGGCGACGATCGCGCTCGGGCTGCTCTGCGTCGGCGCGGCGCTGACGCCGGCGGGGCTGCGCGCGGGGCTCGGCACGCAGGGGGCGACGGCGGTGCTGAAACTGGTGGTCATGCCGGCCATGACCTACGGGCTGTGCCAGATCCTCGGCCTGCCGCCGCTGCCGACGGCCATCGCCACCATCCTGATCGCGCTGCCGACCGCGACGACCGCCTACGTGATGGCGCGCGCGATGGGAGGCGACGCGCCGCTGATGGCGGCGATCACCACCTCGCAGCACGTGCTGGCCGTGGTGACGCTGCCGCTGTGGGTGCTGTTCCTGACGGGGGGCTGATGCGGTGGCTTCGTTGCTCGGGTTTTCCCGGCGGGGCTGCGCATCGGGGGGACGCCGTCCCCTCGGGGCTCCCCTGCCAAGGGCCGGAAGGCCCTTGGAACCCGCGCATTGTGACGACGGGCGCCGACCGGCTTGAAATCCGCATGGAGCGGCACGGCGCATCGTAGTGGCACCGATATGGGTATGCGCGAGTGCGTTTCCGTTCGCATTTTTCCGGTACAGCTCAAATCATTGTCACTCATCACAGCAAGAGACGGCCATGGTCGAGATAATGGCAGGTACATTCGGGACGGCTCTTAATTCCGCTCGGGAGAGTTTGACAGTTTCGGATTGCTCCCGCCCTGACATGCCGCTGGTCTATGTGAATAAGGGCTTTGAAGAAGTAACCGGTTACCGCCCTGAAGAGGTCGTTGGAAAGAACTGTCGCTTCTTGCAGGGTGCTTTTCACGAACAGGCCGGCGTGTTGGAAATGCGAGCCGCAATGAAAGAGCGCAAGGGATGCATTGTTGAGTTAGTCAACTTTCGCAAAGATGGTTCACGATTCCAAAATCGACTCTCCTTAACTCCTTTGTTCGATGCAAAAGGCAAGTTGCGCTTTTACATCGGCCTTCAGAATGACATTACAGTGCTGAACGAGCTTCGGGATAAACTCGCCAGCCACCTGCGCGCCACAATGGAAACGAACGATACTTCAAAGTGACTGTTCGGGAGTCGCAGGTGGGTGCATTGCTGCTCAGCCGCGTCGCTCACCGCTGATTCTCAAACAGTCCCTGAAAGCGGGTTCCCAAAGGCCCCCGGCCTTTGGCGGGGAGAGCGCGAGAGGGGCGGCGCCCCTCTCGCTGGCACGCCCTTCAGGCCGGCTGCAGCGACGCCACGCGCCGCGGCCGCGTGTCCCAGGCCAGCGCGCCCGCGCCGAGGCCCGCCT
>DASQNQ010000328.1:0-8519 GCA_035644895.1 Acetobacteraceae bacterium
GACGAGCCGACGGCGAGCCTCGACCCCGACACGGGCGACTGGGTCCGCACCTGGCTCGAGCGATACCGGGCGGAGACGGGCTGCGCCATCCTGCTGGCGTCCCACAACATGGGCGAGGTGGAGCGCCTGTGCGACCACGTCATCATGCTCCGCACCGGGCGGGTGGTGGACCAGGGCAGCCCGTCCGACCTGCTGGCCCGCTACGGGCGCGACAGCATGGAGGAGGTGTTCCTCGACATCGCGCGGTCCCGCGGCGTGGCGGCGGAGGCCCTCTGATGGACGCGCTCGCGCTCCGCCGCGTCTGGGGGCTGATGTACCGCCACCTGGCGCTCTACCGCCGGTCCTGGCCCCGCCTGCTGGAGCTGGTCTACTGGCCGGTCCTGCAGATGTCCGTCTGGGGCTTCGTCACCGCCTACCTCGCCGGCGTGCAGAACAACGTCGCCTCCGTCGCGGCGGGCGTGCTGCTCGGCGGCGTCATCCTGTGGGAGGTCGCGATCCGCAGCCAGATGGGGTTCGCGATCTCCTTTCTCGAGGAGATCTGGAGCCGCAACCTCGGCCACCTCTTCGTCAGTCCCATGCGGCCGCTGGAGCTCGTGGCGGGGCTCGTCGGCATCAGCGCGCTCCGCATGCTGACGGGGGTGCTCCCGGCGATGGGGCTCGCCTTCCTGCTCTACGGGTTCGGGTTGTGGACCCTCGGCCCGGTGGTCGTGCTGTTCTTCGCGGCGCTGATGATGATGGGATGGGCCGTCGCGCTCGGCGTCACCTCCATGATCCTGCGGCATGGGGCGGGGGCGGAGCCGCTGGCCTGGTCGGTGCTGTTCGGCCTCACGCCCTTCGCCGCCGTGTTCTACCCCGTCTCCGTCCTGCCGGACTGGCTGGAACCGGTGGCCCTGGCCATCCCGGCCGCCCATGTCTTCGAGGGCATGCGCGCCGCGCTGCTGGAGGGGCGGACCGCCTGGGGGCACCTGGCCGCCGCCTTCGCGCTCAACGTCGTGTGGCTGCTCGGCCTCGGCGCCGTCTTCCTCCGGCAGTTCCAGGCGGCGCGGGTGCGGGGGGCGCTGCTGAACATCGGAGAGTAGCTGCGGCACCGGGGCAGGGCTGCCGCGTTGGCGGCGCATGACCGCACCGCCGCCCTTCATGTTCGCCACCGGCATCGAGAACAGCATCCCCCGCATCAAGGGCGGGCGGGTGCGCGTGGACGAGATGGCCCGCTGCGGCCACTACGAACGGTGGGAGGAGGACTTCGCCCTGGTGCAGGAGCTGGGCCTGTCCTTCCTCCGCTACGGCCCGCCGCTCCACACCACGCTGCTCGGGCCCGGCCGCCACGACTGGTCCTTCGCGGATGCCGCCTTCGGCGCGCTGCAGCGCATGGACATCGTGCCGATCGTGGACCTCTGCCACTTCGGCGTGCCGGACTGGATCGGCGACTTCCAGAACCCCGACTTCCCGGAACTGTTCGCCGACTACGCCTACGCCTTCGCCCGGCGCTTCCCCTGGGTGCAGCTCTATACGCCGGTCAACGAGATGTACATCTGCGCCCTGTTCTCCGCCCGCTACGGCTGGTGGAACGAGGAGGGGACGACGGACCGGACCTTCGTCACGGCGCTCAAGCACATCGTGCGCGCGAACGTGCTGGCCATGCGCCAGATCCTGCGCGTCCGGCGCGACGCCATCTTCATCCAGAGCGAGAGCACGGAGTACTTCCACGCCGAGACCCCGGCCGCCATCGCGCCGGCCGAGATGCGCAACCAGGAGCGCTTCCTCTCCCTCGACCTGAACTACGGCCGCCGCGTGGACAGCGGCATGTACGAGTACCTGCTCGACAACGGCATGACGCGGGAGGAGTACCGGTTCTTCCTCGACGCCAGCGAGCTGAAGCGCCACTGCATCATGGGCAACGACTACTACTGGACGAACGAGCACCTGGTGCAGGAGGACGGCCTGACCCGTGCCTCCGGCGAGGTGTTCGGCTACGCCGTGCTGACGCACCAGTACCACGACCGCTACCGCCTGCCGGTGATGCACACGGAAACCAACCTGCGCCAGGGCCCGAACGGGGACGAGGGGGAGTTCTGGCTGTGGAAGCAGTGGGCGAACGTGCTGCGCGTGCGGAACGACGGCGTCCCGGTGGTGGGCTTCACCTGGTACTCGCTGACCGACCAGGTGGACTGGGACAGCGCGCTGCGGGAGGACCGGGGCAACGTGGACCCGGTCGGGCTCTACGACCTCGACCGCCGCATCCGGCCGGTGGGGCGGGCCTACAAGCGGCTGGTGCAGCAGTGGCGGGACGTGCTGCCGGCGCAGTCGCTCTGCCTGCAGGTGCCGGTGGTGATGCCCTCGGCCCACAATGTCGAGCAGCTGCCGGATGCCTACTGGGCCCTGCAGGCCTCGCGGCGGACCAATGGTGACAGGCTGCGCGACGCGGGCTAGGCCGGGCGCGTGACCCATTCCCGCATCTTCCTGGTTCGCCACGCCCTGGTCGAACCCTCCGCCCGCACGGTGATGTACGGTGCGATGGACGTCTCGCTCTGCGAGCTTGCGCTGGCCGAGGAGGCGGCCTCCTACCGCTGGCTCGCCGCGCGCCTGCCAGCGCCCGCGCGCTGGGTGGTAACCCCGCTCTCGCGCACCCGTGCGACGGCCGCCGCGATCTTCGCCGCGGGGCAGGCGGAGGCGCCGCTCGAGGTCGAGCCGGACCTGCAGGAGCAGCACCTGGGCGAATGGCAGGGCCTGTCGCATGAGCGCTTCGCGGAGCTGATCCGCCACCCGCCGCACCCCTTCTGGCCACATGGCGCGGAGGAGCGGCCGCCGGGCGGCGAGAGCTTTGCCGATGTCGTCGCGCGCGTCGGGCCCGTCATGGAGCGGCTTGCGAATGCGGGTGGCGACGTCGTGGTGGTGGCGCATGGCGGGTCCATCCGCGCCGCGGTCGCGCATGCGATGAGGCTCACGGCGGAGCAGGCGCTTGCCTTCTCGATCAAGAACCTGTCCCTGACGCGGCTGGAACGGCAGGGCGCCGACTGGCGGGTCGCCGCGGTGAACGAGGAGCCCTTCACCCCGCCGGCGTGACTCCCGCCGCGAAAATGCCCCGATCCGGCCTTGGACAGGCGACTCCGCTGGCCCTAGATACTGGCCGAGCAGCCGCCTGCCGGAGGTCCCTCATGTTGCGTGTGATGATGTTCGCCCTTGTCCTGCTGGCAGCGCGCCCCGCGCTCGCGCAGCAGGACCAGCAGGCCCTGGTGGACCGGGCGACGCTTGCCCTGCAGGAGGTGATGACCACCGGCGACCGCCCGCAGGACGCCATCGCCTTCCTCCAGCGCGCGCGCGCCGTGATGATCTGCCCCCGCGTCTTCCGCGCCGGCTTCATCCTGGGTGGGGAGGGCGGGGGCTGCGTCCTGGCGGCCCGCGATGGCGCCGGCTCCTGGTCCTCGCCGGCCTTCTACAACATGGGCTCGGGCTCCATCGGGCTGCAGATCGGCATCCAGGACGCGATCGTCGTCATGATGATCATGACCGATGCCGGGCTGCGGGCCATGATGGACAGCCAGTTCAAGCTCGGCGCCGAGGCCGGCATAGCGCTCGCCACGATCGGCGCGGGGATCGAGGGCGGCACCACGGCGGCGGTCGGCGCCGACATCGTGGCGGTCGCGCGGGCGCGCGGCCTCTTCGCGGGCATCTCCGTCTCCGGCTCGCTGCTGACCTACCAGCCGGGCGCGGCCCAGGCCTACTACGGCCGGGAGTACTCGGCCCGGCAGATCGTCATCGCGATGGAGGCGCACAACCCGGGCGCCGACCCGCTGCGGGCGACGCTCATGCGCTTCGGCAACCGCTGAGGTAAACTTCCGGCGCGTCCTGCACGTTGCGAGGCGATTGCACGGCACGGAACGTGCAACGATCCCGGCCAGGAGGGCGGCATGAGCGCCGCCGCATCAGGTGCCGGGAGAGACCAGATTGCCAGCCACGCCCAGGATCAGCGTCGTCCTCGCAACCTGCAATGCACTGCGCCACCTGCCCGGCGCCATTGCCTCCGTCGGTCCGGAGGCGGAGATCATCGTCGTGGACAACTGCTCCACCGATGGCAGCTGGGACTACCTGCAGGCGATCGCGGAGCAGGACCCCCGGATCCGCCCGGCCCTGACGGAGCGGCCGGGCATGGCGGCGGCGCGCAACACGGGCCTCGGCCTGGCCAGCGCGCCGCTCGTCACCTTCCTCGACCCCGATGACCGCTGGCGGACTGGCTTCCTCGCGGCGCATATCGGGCTGCACCGCGCCTTCCCGCAGATCGGCTTCTCCTTCTCGGACCACCGGCGCTTCGCCCTGGATGGGACCGAGCTGCCCAGCGCCTTCGCCCGCTGCCCCGGCTTCCAGGCCCGCCACGCCATGCGGCGCGAGGGCTTCGTGCTGGAGGGCGACGCCCAGGCCCAGATCTACGCCGAACCGCTGGTCGCGGCCTCCACCGTCGTCGCGAACGCCGCGCTGCTGCGGGCCGTCGGTGGCTTCAACGAACAGCTCGGCCGCGCCGAGGCCTGGGACCTGCTGCTGCACCTTGCGGCCTGCGCGCCGGTGGGCTGCCTGCCGAAGCCGCTGGTCAACCACCTGGTCCGCCCGGTGGACCCGGAGGGGGAGGAGGGGCTCGCCCGCCGCGCCGCCCGCCGCCGGGTCGCCGAGGCCTATGCCGACCAGGCCGAGGCGCTCGACCCCGAGGCGCGGCGCCTCTGCCGCCTTGGGCAGACCACGCTCGACGCCGAGGTGGCCGCGCTGGCCGGGCGACGTGTCCAGGCCGCCTGGCTGCGCCTCTCGGCCTTCGCCCAGGACCCGGCCCGCGTGCATATGCGGGCCGCGGTGCGCGAGCTGGCGGGGAGGCGTACGCCATGACGGTTGTGCAGGGTGTACAACCATACGTTGACGAAACCCGGCTTTGGTGCGACAGGTGTCCCGTGAGCGCGATCGACCCCGACATCGCCGGGCAGCTGGCGGCGGACCTGTCCGCGGCCGATTTCGTGCGCATCCTCAAGACCTTCGAAGCTGACCTTGGCCGCCTTTCGGCCGAGCTGGAAGCGGCCGCGGGCGCCGGGCGGCTGGAGGAGTATCGCCGCCTCGCCCACAGCCTCGCCGGCGCGGCGGCAGCCGTCGGCGCGCGACGGCTGGAGCAGGTGGCCCGCATCGCCATGGACCGGGGCAACGGCAACGACCCCGCCCTGCTGGCCGTGCGCGTGCGGCAGGAGGCGCGGGCGGCGCTCGCCGAACTGGACGCCCTGACCGCGGCACGGCAGGCCGGCGCCGGGTAGCGGATGGCTGGAGCCGCAGCCCGCGTCCTGATCGTCGAGGACACCCCCACCCAGGCCGAGGTCGCCCTCGCGTTGCTGCGCGACATGGGCCACGAGACGCGGCTTGCGACGACGGGGGAGGAGGCGGTGCCCCTGGCGGCCGAATGGCGCCCGGATGCCATCCTGATGGACCTCGAGTTGCCCGGCATCTCCGGCCTCGACGCGATGCGCCGGATGCGGGCCGAGGGTGTCAAGGCCGCGGTGGTCGTCGTGACTTCGCAGGGCGGCATCGGCTCGGCGGTCGAGGCGATCCGGGAGGGCGCCGTCGACTACCTGCCCAAGCCCTACCCCAAGGCACGCCTGTCCACGACGCTGGCGAACGCGCTGGAGAAGCGGGCCCTCGCCTCCGAGTTGCAGGAGGTGCGGTCCAGGCTCTCGCGCGACCGCTTCATGGGCTTCATCGGCGCATCGGCGCCCATGCAGGCCGTCTACCGGACCATCGAGAGCGTTGCCGCGAGCCGCGCGAGCGTCTTCATCACCGGCGAGAGCGGCACGGGCAAGGAACTGGCGGCCGAGGCCGTCCACCGCGCCTCGCCGCGCCGTTCCAAGGCCTTCATCGCGCTGAACTGCGGCGCCATCCCGCGGGACCTGCTGGAGAGCGAGGTCTTCGGCCATGTCCGCGGCGCCTTCACCGGCGCGACGGACACCCGCATGGGCGCGGCGAAGCTGGCGGATGGCGGCACGCTGTTCCTCGACGAGATCGGCGAGATGCCGCCAGAGATGCAGGTGAAGCTGCTGCGCTTCCTGCAGACGGGGAGCTTCCAGCCGGTCGGATCCTCGAAGGCGGAGAAGGTGGACGTCCGCATCGTCTCGGCCACCAACCGGGACCCCTGGGCGGAGGTGGAGGCCGGGCGCTTCCGCGAGGACCTGTACTACCGGCTCTACGTCGTGCCCCTCGCCATGCCGCCGCTGCGGGAGCGGGGGTCTGACGTGGTGCTCATCGCGCGGCACCTGCTCGCCGCCTTCGCGGCGGAGGAGGGCAGGCGCTTCCGCGGCTTCGCGCCGGAGGCGGAGGCGGCGCTCGCGGCCTATTCATGGCCGGGCAACGTGCGGCAGCTGCAGAACGTCGTGCGCAACATCGTCGTGCTGCACGATGCGGAGAGCGTGGAGGCGGCGATGCTGCCGCCCATGCTGCTGCGCGGCGGCGTGCAGGCGGCGCCCGCCGCGCCGCCCGAGCCGGCGCCGATGCCCGTCCCGGTCCTCGCGCCGCGCGAGCCGCTCTTGCCGCCCTTGACCGAGGTTTTCCCCGGGCTGGCGGATTTCGTGCCGCTCGCCGAGCTCGAGCGCCGCTACATGCTTGCCGCGCTCGACCACGTGGCGCAGGACGTCCCTCGCGCGGCCGCGATCCTCGGCATCAACGCATCCACGATCTACCGGCGCCTCCAGGCGTGGCGGGCCGAGGCAGGTTGACGGATTACGGAAGTTTCAGTGTTCGTCACGGGATGCGGCAGCCTGCCACCCGGCACGCTGCCTTCCAGCCGGACGATGCGGTGACGGGGCGAAACCGGGATGGGGTGGCGTTGTTTGATGACCAGTCGTCATCCGGGGCCGCAGGCACGGGAAAGGCCAAGATGAACTTGTTGCAGGCTGTCGCCGACCATTCCATCCGCCGCGCGCTCGGCTTCGTCGGCCTCGCGGTCGGCATGGTCCTGCTCTCCCTGTCCTTCGATGCGGTGCTCGCGCTGCGCGCTTCGGCCGACCTGCTGGGCGTCGTCTGTGCGGTGATGCTGTTCCTTGCGTGGCGCGCGCCGCGCCAGAACATGCGCCACACCGAGATGTGGACGCTGCTGCAGGACAACGCGCCTGAGTTCGTGCGCGGCATGCGGCAGAAGGACGCGCAGGAGATGGTCTCGCGCGTCATGCGCGAGCGGCTGGTGTGGCACGCGGAGCGGATCGGCGCCGTTGCGCTGGCCTTCTGGGTGCTCTCGGCCCTGGTCGCCCTGGTCCGGTAGGTATCAGCCCGAGGGCAGGGTGCGGTCGCCCTCCCCGAGCGGACGCTGCATCCACACCACGTCGAGCCAGCGGCCGAACTTGAAGCCCGCCGCCCGCAGCACGCCCGTCTGCCGGAAGCCGAGCGACAGGTGCAGGCCGATGGAGCCGACATTCTCCGAATCGCCGATCACCGCGAACATCTGGCGGAAGCCGCGCGCCGTCGCATGCTCCAGCAGCTGCTCGACCAGTGCCTTGCCCACGCCCTGGCCGCGCACGTCGTCACGGACATAGACGCTGTTCTCCGCCGTGAAGCGGTAGGCGGAGCGGTCGCGGAGCTGGGCGTAGTAGGCGTAGCCGAGGACGCCCTCCGGTCCCTCGGCCACCAGCCAGGCCCAGCCGCAGGTCTGCACATGGGCCAGCCGGGCCGCCATTTCCGCCTCGGAGGGCGGCGTCTCCTCGAAGGTGCCGGTGCCGTTCAGCACGTGGTGGCGATAGATGGCGGTGATGCCGGGCAGGTCGGCCGCCGCCGCGTCGCGAATCTGCATCTGTGCGTCCCGAAGGGTCAGGCCGGCAGGCCGAGTTCCGTGGCCAGCGCCTCCGCCAGCCGCAGCAGCGCCCGGTCGCGGCCCGGCGCTGCCACCAGCGAGAGGCCGACGGGCGCGCCCTCCACCCGCGCGGCGGGCATCGTCACCTCGCACAGCCCGCCCGCGCCGGCGATGGAGGTGACGCCCATCGTCCGCTCCCGCACCGCCTGCTGCGCGGCGCCATCGGCACCGAGCAGCGGCGCCGGGGCCGGGGAGGTCGGGTAGGCCAGCACCGCACCGCCGGCCAGCAGTGCATGCAGCCGCTGCCGGAAGCCCTCGCGGAAGGCGCGGGCGGCGGTGGCGAGCGCGGGGTCGAGCCGGCTGGCAAGCGCGAAGCGTTCGGCGACGCCCGGCCCGAACTCGGGCCGCGTGGCCGTGATCCAGGGGCCGAGGCAGGCCCAGGCCTCCTGCGCCTGAAGAGCGCGGAAGTGCTCGAACACCGTCGGCAGCCCCTCCGGCACCAGGCCCATGGGCAGCGCGCGGCCAAGGACGCGCTCCGCCCCGTCGAGCGCGGCGCCGAGTGCGGCAGCGGTGGCCGGGTCCGCGTTCACCCAGGCCTCCTGCACCTTCAGCAGGGGGCCAAGCTCGCCCTCGCCGCCCGCGGGCAGCAGCACCTCGCCGACCCGGCGCAGGACGGAGGCGCGGGCGGCGAACCAGCCTCCCGTGTCGAAGGAGGGGGAGA
>DASQNQ010000329.1:0-4646 GCA_035644895.1 Acetobacteraceae bacterium
TGGTCGTCGGTCTGGTCGCGGTACTCGACGCCCAGGTCGTAGTACTTCAGGTCCACGTCGAGGTAGGGGAGGATCAGCTTGTCCTTGATGAACCCCCAGATGATGCGGGTCATCTCGTCCCCGTCCATCTCCACGACGGGATTCTTCACCTTGATCTTGGCCATGCCGGTCCTCTTTCGGTCCGCCCTGACCCTTCCCCGCGAAACGCGCGCAGCCCGGCGGCGGCCGGAACATGCCCAAGAGGGGCGCCCCCGGCAAGTCGGGCGGGCCGGGCCGTGACCGGGCGGGAAGAGGCCATGCTCTGCCCGCATTGCGAGGAGGTCACGATGCCGAACAGGCTGGCCGATGGCAGCCTCGTCTGCTCCTGCGCCGCCGAGCGCAGCTTGCCGCCCGCTGGGCCGCCCGGCTTGCTCTCGTCCTGCCCGTCCCCACTTCCGAGGAAGACCAGGAGACTCCCGGGATGATCATGCGCTCCGCCGGCATGGCGATGATGGGAATGGTGTTCACGGCCGGCGTCACCGCCGGCGTTGCCCTCGGCGCGGGGCTGGCGGGCGCCGCCCTGCTTGCCAAGCGCATGATGGATGAGCGCAATGCCTGGCGGGGTGATGGCGGGGCGGGCCTCGGCGCCTCCGCGATGCCGCCGACGCCAATGCCGATGTCGGACATGCCGATGTCCGATCCCGGGCCCGACGCGCCGAGCGCCTGAGCCGCCGGGTTCAGTCGGGAACGATCGCCGTCGCCTCGATCTCCACGCGCGCCTCGGGCTCGACCAGCGCCACCACCTGCACGAGCGCCATGGCAGGGTAGTGGCGGCCCATGACCTCGCGGTAGGCGGGGCCCAGCTCGGAGAGGCTCGCCCGGTACTCGGCCATGTCCACCACGTACCAGGTCAGCCGCCCGATGTGCTGCGGCCCGGCGCCCGCCTCGGCCAGCACGGCGAGGATGTTCCGCAGCGCCTGCCGCGCCTGGGCGACGAAGCCATCCGGAAAGCGCCCCTGTTCGTCCCAGCCGATTTGCCCGCCGACCAGCACCGTGCGGCCGCGTCCGGCCATGCCGTTGGTGTAGCCGCGCGGCTTCGGCCAGCCCGGGGGTTGGAGCGGCAGGAGGGGCGGGGGGCGGATCTCGTCGGGCATCAGGCCTTCCCGGCTGCGAGCTGGCGGAGGGCGAAGCGCTGGAGCTTCCCCGTCCCGGTGCGCGGCAGGCTCTGCACGAACTCGACCGCGCGGGGGTACTTGTAGGGCGCGATCTCGCGCTTCACGTGCTCCTGCAGCGCGCGGGCGAGGTCCGGGCCCGGCACGGCGTCGGGCTTCGGCACGACATAGGCCTTCACCACCATGCCGCGCTCCGGGTCCGGCGCGCCGACCACGCCGCACTCGGCGACGGCGGGGTGCGTCAGCAGCGCCACCTCCACCTCCGGTCCGGCGATGTTGTAGCCCGCCGAGACGATCATGTCGTCGTTGCGGGCCTGGTACCAGAAGTAGCCGTCATCGTCCTGGACGTAGGTGTCCCCGGTGATGTTCCAGCCATCCTGCACATAGGCCGCCTGGCGCGGGTCGGCGAGGTAGCGGCAGCCCGTCGGGCCCTTGACCGCAAGCCGCCCTGGCGTGCCACGCGGCACCTCCCGGCCCGCCTCGTCCACCACCCGCGCCTGATAGCCCGGCACGGGCAGCCCGGTGGCGCCGGGGCGGATGCGGTCCTCGGTCGCGGCGATGAAGATGTGCAGCATCTCCGTCGCGCCGATGCCGTCCATCAGCTTGAGGCCCGTCGCGGCCTGCCACGCCTCGAAGACCGGCCGCGGCAGCGCCTCGCCGGCCGAGACGCATTTCCGCAAGCTGGAGAGGTCGTGCTCCCCCGCCATGCCCGCCATCACGCGGTACGCCGTCGGCGCGGTGAAGCAGACCGTCGCGCGGTGTCGCGCGATGGCGGCCGGCAGCTCCTCGGGCGGGGCGCGCTCGAGCAGCACGGAGGTCGCGCCAATCCGGAAGGGGAACAGCACCAGCCCGCCGAGGCCGAAGGTGAAGGCGAGCGGGGGCGAGCCGATGAAGACGTCGGACGGCTCCGGCCGCAGCACCTGCATGGCGTAGGCGTCGCAGATCGCCAGCATGTCGCGGTGGAAGTGCATCGTCCCCTTGGGCTCGCCTGTCGAGCCACTGGTGAAGCCGATGAGGCAGACATCGTCCGCCGCCGTGTCGCAGGCCGGGAAGTGCGCGGGTGCGGCGGCGCACATCGCCTCGAGCTCCCCGCCCCCCCAGGTGACGAGATGGCGCAGATCCGGCGCCTCGGCACGTCGCAGCTCCTCCGCCAACCGCGAGTCACACAGGGCATGGGTGATGCGCGCCTTTCGGGCCATCTGGCCCAGCTCCCTCGCCCGCAGCAGCGGCATGGTCGCCACCACCACGCCGCCCGCCTTCAGCACGGCGAAGTGGCAGGCCACCATCCAGGCGTTGTTCGCGCCGCGCAGCAGCACGCGGTTGCCGGGAACCAGGCCGAGACGGTGCACGAGGACGTTCGCGAGCCGGTCCACGCGCTCCGCGAGCTGGCGGTAGGTCAGCGTCTCGGCCGGCGTCACGATGGCCGGATGGTCGCCGCGGCCGCGCTCGATGTTGCGGTCCAGCAGCTCCGTGGCGCAGTTCAGCCGGGGCGGGTAGCGCAGCTCCGGCAGGTCGAAGCGGAACTCCGGCCATTGGTCGCGCGGCGGCAGGTTGTCGCGCGGGAAGGGGTCGAGATGCGCGCTCGGCTCCAGCTCCGGCCGTGAGCCCGACCAACCACCCGCGATCGTCCCGTCCATCTCCGCCTCCTACGCGTTGCCCGACGTGTGACGGTCCCTCTCCGCGCGGGCGATCACCACCCGCTGCACCTCGGACGCCCCCTCATAGACCCGCAGCGCCCGGACCTCCCTGTACAGTTCCTCGGCCTTGTGGCCGCGCGTGACGCCGAGGCCGCCATGGATCTGCACGCAGCGGTCCGCGGCGCGCTGCGCGGCCTCCGTCGCGAACAGCTTCGCCATGGACGCCTCGCGCGAGACGCGCGGCGTGCCCGTGTCCTTCATCCACGCGGCGCGGTAGACGAGCAGCGCCGCCGCCTCGACATCGGTGGCGCTGTCGGCGATGGCGGCCTGGGTCATCTGCTGGTCGAAGAGCGGCCCGCCGAAGAGCTTCCGCGTGCCCGCGCGCGCCACCGTCATGTCGAGCGCCCGCCGCGCGAAGCCGAGTGCCGCGGCGCCGACCGTCGCGCGGAACACGTCGAGCGTCGCCATGGCGACCTTGAAGCCCTCGCCCGGTCGCCCGAGCATGGCCGAGGCCGGCACGCGCACGGCATCGAGCGCGATGGTGGCCAGAGGGTGCGGTGCCGTGACGTCGATGCGCGCCTCGACGGACAGGCCCGGCGCGTCGGCCGGCACCAGGAAGGCCGAGAGCCCCTTCGCCCCCGGCGCCTCCCCCGTGCGGGCGAAGACGACATAGGTGGCGGCGATCCCGCCATTGCTGATCCAGCTCTTCTTGCCGGTCACGCGGTAGTGGTGATTGCCGTCGCGCTCGGCCACCGTGGCGAGCGCGGCCACGTCGCTGCCCGCCTCCGGCTCGCTCAACGCGAAGGCCGCGAGCGCCGCGCCCGCACGCGCCGGCTCCAGCACGCGGGCGCGCAGCTCCGGGCTGCCGAAGAGCGTGACGGGCCCGGTGCCGAGACCCTGCATGGCGAAGGCGAAGTCCGCCAGCCCCGCATGCCGCGCCAGGATGTCGCGCGCGAGGCAGAGGGCGCGCACGTCCAGCACGCCATCCTCGGGGCAGGGGACGCGCAGCAGCCCGGCCTCGCCCATCGCCCGCGCGAGGCGACGCACGCTGCCGTCCGGGTCGTGTTCGTCGGCCAGCGCCTCGGCATGGCGCCCCGCCCAGCCCTCGACCTCCGCCGCCCAGGCGCGGTGGCGCGGTTCCAGGAAGGGCCAGTCGAGGAAGAGGCGGTCGGGCATCAGTCGCCCCGGAAGACCGGGCGCTGCTTCGCCACGAAGGCGTCGTGGGCGCGGCGGAAGTCCTGCGTGGTCATGCACAATGCCTGCGCCACCGCCTCGGCCTCGATCGCCTGCTCGACGCTCATGGCCCACTCCATCTGCAGCATGCGCTTGGTCATGGCATGGGCGAAGGACGGGCCCTCCGCGATCTCCCGCGCCATCGTCGCTGCGGCGCCGGCCAGCTCCTCCGGCGCGTGGAGGCGGTTGAAGAAGCCCCAGGCCAGCCCCTCCTCGGCGCCGAGCGACCGGCCGAGGTAGAGCAGCTCGGACGCGCGCCCCTGGCCGATGATGCGCGGCAGGATCGCGCAGGCGCCCATGTCGCAGCCGGCGAGCCCGACGCGGTTGAACAGGAAGGCCACCTTCGCCCGCGGCGTGCCGAGCCGCAGGTCGGAGGACATGGCGATGATCGCGCCCGCCCCGGCCGCGATCCCGTCCACCGCCGCCACGATCGGCTGCGGGCAGGCGCGCATGGCCTTCACCAGCTCCCCCGTCATGGAGGTGAACTGCATCAGCCCCTTCGTGTCGCGCTCCAGCAGCGGGCCGATGATCTCGTGCACGTCGCCGCCCGAGCAGAAGTTGCCGCCCGCGCCGGTGACGACGAAGGCGCGCACCGCGTCGTCATGCGCGGCAGCACGCAGGATGG
>DASQNQ010000330.1:0-5901 GCA_035644895.1 Acetobacteraceae bacterium
TGTCCTCGGACGAGACGAGCTTGATCAGGATGGTGTTGGCCTTGGCCATGGGCAGGGTTCCAGCAAGCAGGCGTTCGGGTGCGGCGGGACGCCCCGGCGCGGAAGGCGGGGAGATGCGGCAAAGCCGCCCCCGGGTCAAGCCGTTTGATGGAGGCGCGTCAGGGCCTGGACAGGGCGGCCTGGTAGGCCCGCGGGCTCTCGATCAGGCGCCGCGCGACCTCGAGGTCCGCCGGCTGCCCCTCGGCGGGCGGGCAGGCGTTGCGCAGCGCCGCGACGGCGGCTGCGGGCACGGGCGCCCGCGCCGCACGGTGGCGGGCCAGCGCCCCGGCCATCGGCGCCTCGCCGGCCTGCAGCGCCACGAAGCCGCGCGCCAGCCCGTCCGGGCCGAGGCTGGAGCAGAGCTGGGGCAGCACGCCGAGCCCCTGGATCGGCCAGCCCCCGGGCGCGAGGACGCGGCTCCAGCTCACCAGCATCTCGCCCCCATTCGGGAGGGGGGAGACGAGCTGCACCAGCCCCTTGCCCTGGGTCGCGCTGCCCACCACCACTGCCCGCCCGCGTTCGGCCAGCGCGGCGGCGACCACCTCGGCGGCGGACGCCGTGCGCCCGTCCACCAGCACCACCAGCGGCCGGCCCTCCGCCAGGTCCAGGCCGCTCGCGACATAGCGGCGGGAGGCCTCGGGGTGGCGGCCCTCCGTCCGCGCCACCTCTCCCCCCGTCAGGAAGGCGTCGGCCACCGCCACCGCCTGCCCGAGCAGCCCGCCCCGGTTGCCGCGGAGGTCGAGCACCACGCCATGCACGCCACCATGGGCCGCCCCCTCCGCGAAGCCATTCCCGAGCGCGAGGGCGAGGTCGCTGTCGGTCGCGGCGGCGAAGCCGGACAGCCGGATCCAGAGGATTCCGTACCGCCGCTCGGCCTGCACCGTCTCGGGCGGCAGCACCAGGCGGACGAGCGTGGCCTGCCGCCGCCGCCCCCCGCGCAGCAGGGTCAGCCGCACCTCGGTGCCCTCCGGCCCCTCCAGCAGCGCGGCCGCGGTGCCCGGGTCCCGCCCGGAAACCGCGCGGCCATCCACCGCCACGAGCCGGTCCCCCCGCTGGATGCCGGCCGCGGCGGCGGGCCCGTCCGGGGTCACGGCGGCGACCACCAGCCCGTCGCCCTGGGCGGCAAGGCGCAGGCCGAGGCCGCTCTGCCCCACGCGCCGCTCCTGCGCGGCCCGGGCCTCCTCCGGCGAGACGTAGCGGCTGTAGGGGTCGAGGTGGTTGAACACCTCCTCGAAGCCGCTCGCGACCATGCGCCCGGGCCCGGCGCGGCGCAGCGCGGGGCTCGCCTCCCACGCGGCCTCGTACATGTCGGCGAGCGTGGCCGCGATCGCCCTGGCGGCGACGCCGGGCGCGCTGCCGGTGGTCAGCGGCGCGACGGGCCGGACTGACAGGGACCGGTCCTCCGCCACCAGCCGCAGCTCGGCACCTCCGGCGCCGGGGCGCAGCTCCACGGAGAGGGCGGTGTCGAGCGCGGAGAGGCCGCGCAGCGACCAGGCTGCCAGGTCGCGCGGTGCCGCCGCCTCCAGGTGGCGCTCCAGCAGCGCGGCAAGGGCCTCGGCCAGCACCGGCTCGACCATCGCGCGCGGGAAGCCCTCCTCCTGCGCCCGGGCGGCAGGCGCCGCGAGGGCGATCAGCGCCGCGAGGGCCGCCGCGGCGAGGCGCCGGGCGATGCCCGGCCGGGCCGGCGCGCGGGCGCGCCCTGCAGCAGGTGGAACACCAGCCCGCCCGTCAGCGGCGCGGCCTCCGCCAGGCGCGCCTCCACGGCATCGCCCAGCGCGAAGCTCAGGCCCGTGCTGCGCCCGGCCAGCGCGTGGCGGGTCTCGTCCAGTTCCCATCGGTCGTCCGGCAGTGACGCGAGCGGTACAATTCCCCCCGCGCCATTCTCCTCCAGGGTGATGAAGAGACCGAAGCGTGTCACCCCGGAAATGCGGGCCGGGAACACGTTTCCGACGCGCTCTGACATGAAAGCCGCAAGGTAGCGGTCCACCGCGTCCCGCTCCGCCGCCGCCGCCCGGCGCTCGGTGCGGGTGATGTGCTCGCCCGTGTCCTCGAAGCGCGCGGCCTCGGCGGCGTGCAGGGCGCCGTCTCCGAGGTCGAGGCCCGCCACCAGCGCGCGGTGGACCAGCAGGTCGGCGTAGCGCCGGATGGGGGAGGTGAAGTGGGCGTAGCGCGGCAGCGCCAGGCCGAAATGGCCGATGTTCTCCGGGGCATAGGCGGCCTGGGACTGGCCGCGCAGCACCACCTCGTTCACCACCCGTTCCTCCGGCCGGCCCCGCACCCTGTCCAGCACGCCCGCGAAGTCGCGCGGGTGGATGCGGTCCGAGGGCGGCAGGGTGATGCCGAAGCTGGCCAGGAACTGCCGCAGCCCCTCCAGCTTCTGGTCCGAAGGCCGGTCATGGACGCGGTACATGCAGGGCTGGCGGAGCCGCTCCAGCTCCTCCGCCGCGGCGACGTTGGCGGCGACCATGAACTCCTCGATCAGCCGGTGGCTGTCGAGCCGTTCCCGCGGGACGACGCCCTGCACCCGCCCCTCCGGGTCCAGGATCACCCGCCGCTCCGCGAGGTCGAGGTCGAGCGTCCCGCGCCGCTCGCGCGCCGCGAGCAGGGCGCGGAAGGCGCCGTAGAGGGTGCCGAGGTGGCCGGTGGCCAGGCCTTCCGGGTCCGTGCCGGCGTCATGGTGGCGCTGCACCTCGGCATAGGTCAGGCGCGCGGCGGACCGCATGATGCCGCGCCCGAAGCGGTGCGACGTCTTGGTGCCCGCGGCGTCGAAGTGCATCTCGGCAAACAGGCAGCCGCGGTCCTCCCCGGGGCGGAGGCTGCACCAGCCGTTCGACAGCGCCTCGGGCAGCATGGGCACGACGCGGTCGGGGAAGTAGACGGAGTTGCCCCGCGCCCAGGCCTCCCGGTCCAGCGCGCTGCCGGGGCGGACATAGTGGGCGACGTCGGCGATCGCGACCAGCACCCGCCAGCCGTCACCCTCCGGCTCGGCCCAGACCGCGTCGTCGAAGTCGCGGGCGTCCTCGCCGTCGATGGTCACCAGCGGCACGGGACGCAGGTCCTCCCGGCCCGCCGGCGTGACGGCGCGGGCGCGCTCCGCCTCCTCCAGCGCCTCGGCCGGGAAGACGTCGGGGATGCCGTGGGCGTGGATGCAGAGCAGCGAGACCGAGCGCGGCTCCCCCATCCGGCCGATCGTCTCCACGATGCGGGCGGGGCGGGGCCCCAAGGGGCGGCCGGGCAGGGGTTCGGCCAGCACGATGTCGCCGGGGCGGGCGCCGCCGGCCTCCCCGGGCGGGACCACCCAGTCCGACTTGTGGCGGCGGTCGGTCGGGATGATCCGGCCTTCCTCATAGACCCCCAGCACGCGGGCGGGCGCCGTGGCGTGCAGTCGCTTGAAGGTCCGGCCCTCATACTTGTTGCCGCCGATGTGCCTGAGGCGCGCCAGCACCCGCTCCCCCGGCGCGAGGGCCGCCTGGCCCCGCGGCTCCGGGCGCATGTAGACCACGGGCGGCGGGCCGGCGTCCGACGGCCATTGCAGGGGGCGCGCGATCGGGTCGCCGTCCGGGTCGGTGCCGGTGACCTCGACCGGCGACATCTCCGGCAGGCGCTCCGGCGCGGCGAAGCTCTTCCGCCCGGCGGGTGCCGCGCCGCCCTCCGCGGACAGCTCCTTCAGCAGGGCGCGCAGCGCCGGGCGCTGGTCGGAGGAGAGGCCGAAGGCGCGGCTGATCTCGACGCCGCGCAGCGCCTCCCCGCTCTCGCGCAGGAAGCGGCGCAGCTCCTCCTTCGAGGGCAGCGTGCCGTCCGCGCCCGCCGCGCGGACGGGGATCGTGCGCCGCCGCGCCGCATGGCCCTTCGGCGGCGGGCCGCGGCGCTGCACGAGGTCAGGTCTCCGCCTTCACCCGGGGGGCCGCGCGCTTGGCCGGGGCCTTGCGGGCGGTGGGCTTCGCCTTGGCCGAGGGCTTGGCCGCGGCGGACTTCGGCTTCGCCGCCGCCTTGGGTGCCGCGGCGGCCTTCGGCGCGGCCTTCGCCGGTGCCTTCCGGCCCTTGGCGCCCGGCTTCGGCTTCAGCTCCTTGCCCTTCTCGGCCAGCAGCTTCACCGCCTCGTCGAGCGTCACCGCCTCCATCTCCACGCCGCGCGGCAGGTTGGCGACCCGGTTGCCGTGCAGCAGGAAGGGGCCGAAGCGCCCGCGCCGCACCTCCACCGCGCCGCCCTGCGGGTGGTCGCCGAGACCCCGCCCGCGCGGCTTCACGTCGGCCAGCAGCGCCACGGCGCGGTTGATGCCGATGGAGAGCACGTCGTCATCCGGGTCGAGCGACTTGAAGGTCGCGCCCATCTTCACGTAGGGGCCGAAGCGCCCGATGGAGGCGGTGATCTCCTCCCGCGTCTCCGGGTGGATGCCGACGATGCGCGGCAGCGACAGCAGGCCGAGCGCGCGGTCGAGCGTCAGGCTCTCCGGGTCCATGCCGCGCGGGAGCGAGGCGCGGCGGGGCTTCACCTTCTTGCCCCGCTCGTCCTCCGTCTCCTGGCCGAGCTGGACGTAGAGGCCGTAGGGACCGCGGCGCATGGTCACGGGCTGGCCCGTCGCCGGGTCCGTGCCGAGGTCGCGCTGCCCCTCCTGGATCGTGGCACCGTCGCCCTCCGCGCCGCTGACGGTCAGCGGGCGGGTGTAGCGGCATTCCGGGTAGTTGGCGCAGCCGATGAAGGCGCCCGACCGCCCGAGGCGCAGCCCGAGGCGGCCGTTGTTGCAGGCCGGGCAGAGGCGCGGGTCGCGCCCGTCGCCGCGCTCGGGGAAGAAGTGCGGGCCGAGGTCCTCGTCCAGCGCGTCGATGACGTCGCTGATGGAGAGGTCCTTCGTCTGCGCGACGGCGGCCGAGAACTCCTCCCAGAAGGCACGCATCACGCTGCGCCAGTCGGCCTTGCCCGCCGAGATCTCGTCCAGCCGCTCCTCCAGCCCCGCGGTGAAGCCGGTATCCACGTAGCGCTCGAAGAAGGCGACGAGGAAGGCGGTGACGAGCCGCCCCCGGTCCTCCGGGATGAAGCGCCGCTTGTCGAGCCGCACGTATTCCCGGTCCTGCAGCACCTGCAGGATGGAGGCGTAGGTGGAGGGCCGGCCGATGCCGAGCTCCTCCAGCCGCTTCACCAGCGTGGCCTCCGAGAAGCGCGGCGGCGGCTGGGTGAAGTGCTGGCTGGCCGCGACCGGGCCGCGCTTGAGCGGATCGTGCTCGCGCATGGGCGGCAGGGTGCGGCTGTCCTCGGCCTCCGCGTCATCGGCCTTCGTCGCGATGCCGGCGCGGCGGTCGGCGGCGCTGTCGTCCTCGTCCTCCCGGTACAGGCGCAGGAAGCCGTCGAAGACGACGACGGAGCCGTTGGCGCGCAGGCGCACCTTGCCGGTGGCGTCGGCGATGTCGACGGTGGTCTGGTCCAGCTCGGCCGACTGCATCTGCGACGCGACGGCGCGCTTCCAGATCAGCTCGTAGAGGCGTCGCTGGCGGTCGTCCAGGAAGGGCGCCACCTGCTCCGGCGTGCGGGAGACGTCGGTCGGACGGATCGCCTCATGCGCCTCCTGCGCGTTCTTGGCCTTGGAGGAGTATTCGCGCGGCGCGCCGGGGACGTAGTCCGCCCCGAAGGCCTCCTTCACATGGTCGCGGATGGCGAACATCGCCTCCCGCGCCATCTGCACGCCGTCGGTGCGCATGTAGGTGATGAGGCCGACGGACTCGCCAGCGATGTCCACGCCCTCGTACAGCCCCTGGGCCGTGCGCATGGTCGCCTGCGCGCCCATGCCGAGCTTGCGGGATGCCTCCATCTGCAGCGTGGAGGTGGTGAAGGGCGGCGGCGGGTTGCGGCGCGTGCGGCGCTTCTCG
>DASQNQ010000331.1:0-6080 GCA_035644895.1 Acetobacteraceae bacterium
TGTGGCGTTCCCGCCTCCATGACATGCGGCACCGGATCGCTGCCGCGATACCCGGGAAGGCCGACGCTGCCCGGGTTCACGACAAGCACGCCCCCAAGGGTCGCCATGCGCGGCACATGCGTGTGTCCGCACAGGACAACCCTGGCCTCCCCGCTGCCTTCGAGGCGTGGACGGATTGCGTCCTCCGTCCCAAGCCTCGCCCGCCCGGTACTGACGTCTTCCAGCAGGTACTCGAGATCACCGCCGCGAGGGCTTCCATGGCACGCGAACACCTCGCCGTCGGCGAGGCGGAGCGTGCCCGGCAGGCCGCCGATCCAGTCCAGATGCGCAGGGGACAGAAGGGGCCGGGCGATCGCGTCGAACACGCCGGCACCACCCTCGAGTACCTGCCGCTCGTGGTTGCCCGCCACGGTCGGGCAGGCGAGCGCCATTTGGGCGTCCGCGCTCCCGCGCGGGTCGAACGGACCGGAGACGAGGTCGCCAAGGTTGACGATGAGGTCGGGTGCTGCCGTGCGCAGATGGGCGAGCACCGCCTCGAGCGCGATCAGGTTCCCATGTACGTCAGCGATGACGGCGATGCGCATCGGAGCAGATTACGCGCGACGATCCGCCCGTCGAGAAGCTGGTTCGCCACCGCCGCATCCTGGACCGGGTCGTGAGGCGCCCCTACCCGTCCGCCCGAGGCACCCATGGGATGCGCGCCACGTCGATCCCGTCCTCGGCCAGCGCCTCGGCCTCGGCGTCCGTCGCCTCGCCGTAGATGCCGCGGGCCTCGGCCTCGCCGCGGGCCATCTTCCGGGCCTCCTCGGCGAAGTCGGGGCCGACATAGTCGCAGTTGCGCTCCACCTCGGCGCGCATGCGCTGCAGCATGGCCATGATCTGCGCGGGCATCGGCCCGGCCGCCATGCGGCTGCCGGCGGGCGGGGCGGCGGGCGGCGCCTCGGGCTTCGGGGCAGCCGGCACAGGGGGCGGCGGCGGCTCGGACCGGCCCTTGGTGATGGCGGGCGCCATCAGGGCGCGGCCGACCTCGGTGCTCCCGCAATGCGGGCACTCGACCAGACCCGCCTTCGACAGCTTCTCGAAGGCGGCGCTGTCCTTGTACCACCCGTCGAATTCATGCGTCGCGGAGCAGCGCAACTGGTAGTGGATCATGGTGCCCGATCCTATCACCTCTGGGCGAGGCATGCCATCGGATCGTAATCTGGCACTCCCTGGGCGAGAGTGCCAGATCCCGCCCCGGTCACGCTGCCAGCAGGGGGTCCAGGCCGCCGCGCCGGTCCAGCGCCACCAGGTCGTCGCACCCGCCGATGTGGCGGCCGTCGATGAAGATCTGCGGCACGGTGCTGCGCCCGCCCGAGCGGCGGATCGCCTCGTCCCGGTTCGCCGAGCCATGCGGGCTGTCCCGCTCCTCGACCTGGATGCCCTTGCCGCGCAGCAGGGACAGCGCGCGGGCGCAGTAGGGGCAGAAGGGGGTGGTGAAGATCTCGACCTTGGGCATGGGGGGGCAGATCGGGCCACCCGCCCCGGCGATCAAGACCCGGGCCGCTCCAGGCGCGGATCGGGAACGCGGGCGGCGGCCAGGACCTCCACCGTCGCGGCGCCGACGGCCAGAAGCGCCGTGGCGCAGGCCTCGGCCGTGGCGCCGGAGGTCATGACGTCGTCCACCAGCAGCACCCGCCGCCCCGCCACGCGGGCCGCGCCGCGGGCGGACACGCCGAAGACGCCGGCCAGGACCTCCGCCCGCTCCGCTGCGCCGCGGCCCTCCAGCGGCGGGGTGGCCCGCAGGCGGCGCAGCGTGTCCGGCAGCACGGGAAGGCCCGTGGTGGCGCCCAGGTGCCGGGCCAGCAGCAGCGCCTGGTTGTAGCGGCGCCGCATCAGCCGCCGCCAGTGCAGCGGCACGGGCAGTATCACGTCGCAGCGGCCAAGCTGCGCGGCCCCGGCGCGGGCCATCCAGGCGGCAAGCGGCCGCGCCAGGTCCGGCCGGTCGCCATGCTTGAAGGGCAGGATCAGCCGCCGCGCGCCCTCGTCATAGCGCAGGGCCCCGCGGGCGCAGGCGAAGCGCGGCGGCCGCGCGGCGCAGCCCGCGCAGATCCCGCCCATCCCCTGCCCGGCATGCAGGAACGGCACGCCGCAACGGTCACAGAGCGGCGCGCCGAGGAAGTGCAGCCCGCGCCAGCAGCCAGGGCAGAGAGTGCCCTGCGCCGCGACCGGGCTCTCGCAGGTGGCGCAGTGCGGCGGCAGCAGCGCGTCGAGCGCGCGGCCGACCCACCTAGGGCCAGCGGCCGAAAGGCGCATCGCCGTCCCGCTCCACGGCATGCACCAGCTCCACCTCCCAGGACAGGTAGGCGCGCATCGCCTCCTCCTGCCCGGCGTTGCGGTCGTAGGGGCGGAGGTACCAGTCGAGGCAGGCCTCGTCCGGCGGGTCGTGGCGGGACGCCTCCATCGGCAGCCCGGCCGCTGCCCAGGCCGCCGTCCCGCCGCGCAGGACCGAGACGGGCGCCGGGGTCAGCCCGCGCAGCTCCGGCACCGCCAGCCGCGCCAGCGCCGGCTCGGGCGCTGCGACCACCACCCGCACCGCGCCGGCCAGCCGGGGCGCGAGGGCGTCCAGCCGCGTGCGGATGCCCCAGAGGGCGCCGGGTATGTGCCCCTCCCGGAAGGCGATGGAGCGCGCGAGGTCCACCACCCGGGCGCCCTGCATGGCGGCGAGGTCCGCGGGCGTGACCTCCTCCGCCTCGGACGACGTCACATCTGGCGCGGCGGTCGCGGTGAAGGCCGCGGCTGCGCCGTCCAGCACGAAGACCTCCCACCCGCCGAGCTGGCGGAGCCAGCCGGCGGTCATGCGCGCCCGCACGCCCGTGTCGTCCACCAGCACGACCCGCGCCCCGCGCACCGCGACCCAGCCATCGGTCGCCTGGACAAGCTGGCCACCGGGGGCGGAGACGGCGCCGGGCAGGTGGCCGGCCGCGTACTCCTCCGGGTCGCGGACATCGAGCAGGTAGGTCGTGCGCGACGCATCCGCGCGCAGCGCCGTCAGCGCGTCCAGGCCGATGGCGCGCACCCCCTGCGCCTCCGCGAAGTCCCGCGCGCGCGCCAGGCTCTCGGCGGCCGAGGCCGGCGTGCCGGCGCCGTGGCGCGCGACCTCGCCGCTGGCGCAGGTGAGGCCCGCCAGCTCCCAGCCCATGGTGCCGTTGCGCAGCGCCACGACGCGGTTCGGCAGGCCGGCCCGGCGCAGGCTCTCGGCGCCGAGGATCGAGCGCGTGCGGCCGGCGCAGTTCACCACCACCGTGGTCGCCCGGTCCGGGACCATGTCGGGCACGCGGTAGGCCAGCTCCCCGCCCGGCACGTTGATGCCGCCCGGGATGCTCATGCGCGTGAACTCCGCGAAGGGGCGGCTGTCCACCACCAGGAGCGGCTCGCCCCCGTCGCGCATGGCCTGCAGCTCCTCGGCGCTGACGGAGGGCGTGCCGTAGTGGTGCTCCACCCACTCGCCGAAGGCCTTGGAGGGCACGTTGACGCCCGAGAACACCTCGTGGCCCGCCGCCGCCCAGCCATCCGTCCCGCCCTCCAGCAGGTGCAGGTCCTCGCACCCGATCGAGGCGAGGACTGCGCCGAGGCGACGGGCAAGCCCGCCGCCGTCCGCGTCCACGCAGACCACCCGCACCCCGCGCCGTGGCAGCAACAGGGGCGCGCGCAGCTCGGCGCGGGAGAGCGGACAGGGCACTGCCCAGAAGAGGTGGCGGAGGCCGAACTCCCCCTCCTCCCGCGCGTCGAGGATGGCCAGCTCCCGCCCGTCCCGCAGCCAGGCCTTGAGCGTGGCGGGGGTGACGCCCTGCATCAGCGCCCGGCGCCGACCGTGGGCTTCATGAAGTTGCGGTTGTAGGCCGAGACCTCGCCCGTCGCGGGGTCGTAGGCCTTGCGGTCGTCAAGCCGCTCCAGCGCCAGGCCGTACATGTGCAGGTGGCGCGTCGGGCGGCTGCCCGTGGTGTGGATGGAGTGGATGTCCTCGGGCATCAGGCAGATGCCCCGCCCCGGCTCGACCATCACCTCCTCCCGCAGGCGGAGGTCGCAGCGCGCGGGGTCCTGACCATCGTCCAGCCGCTCATAGACCCGGTTCAGCTCCTGCCCGTCCACGGCCACCACCACCGCCCAGGTGGTGTGGTCGTGCGGCTTGGTCTCGTTCCCCGGGTTCAGCGCGTTGAGGTACAGGGCGAAGCGGTTCCCCTCGTCCTCGTGCAGCCTGTAGCGGTTCGAGCCCTTCTGCCCCTCGGGCGGCGGCGGGAACTCGGCCGAGGGGAACAGCCGGTCTTCGGCGGCGAGGCGCATCAGCTCGTCCCGGATGCGGGCGAGGGAGTCGCGCGTGACGCCCTCCCTGGCCTCGATGTCCCGGATGCGGGCGACGGTTGCGGCGACGGCCGCCTCCCGGGCGGCCACTGTGTCCACGGCGTTCATGGCGGCGTTCCTCCTGCCGGCGGCGGGAAAGAGGTTAGCCCGCCTTGTGGCCGCGGCGAAGCCGCCCGATCTGGCGGGCCATGGATGCGATGCGGGTCTTCGACCGGCGCCTCGTGCGCCTCCGGCGCGACAGGGCCGCCGCGACGGTCGGGCGGGTGCGGCCGGTGCTGGAGGACGCGGCCGACCGCCTGCTCGACCGGCTGGACGACGTGACGCGCCGCTTCACCCGCGCGCTCGACCTCGGCGGGCGGGGCGTGGTGGCGCCGCGGCTCGCGGCCCGCGGCATTCCCTTCGTCGTCTCGGCCGACCTCTCGCCGCGCATGGCGGCCGGCGCGGGGGGCCTGGCGGTGGCGGCGGACGAGGAGGTGCTGCCCTTCGCGCCCGAAAGCTTCGACCTGATCGTCGCCAACCTCTCGCTGCACTGGGTGAACGACCTGCCGGGCGCCCTGATCCAGATCCGCCGCGCGCTGGTGCCGGACGGGCTGTTCCTGGCCTCCCTGCCCGGCCTCGGCACGCTCGGGGAGCTGCGCGCGGCGTTGGCCGAGGCCGAGTCGGCGCTGCGCGGCGGCCTCTCGCCCCGCATCTCCCCCTTCCCGGAGCTGCGCGACGCGGCCGGGCTGCTCCAGCGCGCCGGCTTCGCGTTGCCGGTGGCCGACCAGGAAGCGTTGCCGCTGGCCTATGCCTCGCCGCTCGGCCTGCTGGCGGACCTGCGCGCGGCCGGCGAGGGCAATGCGGTGCTCGCCCGCGACCCGCGCACGCCCCCGCGCGCCCTGTTCCCCATGGCCGCCGCCACGCTGCCCGCGGGGCCGGAGGGCATCCCGGCTACGCTGCGCCTTCTCATGCTGACCGGCTGGGCGCCGCATGAGGGGCAGCAGCGCCCGGCGCGGCCCGGCAGCGCAACCCACCGCCTGGCCGAGGCGCTCGGCACGGTGGAGGTCAAGGCCGGCGACCGCGTGCCGCGGGCATAGTGGCTGGGCCGGGCATTCGGCAGGGCAGCCATGCCGTGCTTGCGCCCTGGGAAACCAGGGCGCATTTAACGGCCTTGACGCAACGCGAGACCTGGACGGCGTAGGAACCATGGAGCAGCAGGCCGGCGAGAGCCGTCGAATCACCCTCCACGCCAGGGAGGATTTCGAGGGCATGCGCCGGGCGGGCCAGCTTGCGGCGCTGACCCTGGACATGGTCGCGCCGCACGTGCGCCCGGGCGTGACGACGGAGCAGATCGACCGGCTTTGCCACGACTTCATGGTGGCGCACGGGGCGGTGCCCGCGACCCTCGGCTACCGCGGCTACACCAAGTCCTCCTGCACCTCGATCAACCACGTCGTCTGCCACGGCATCCCGGGCGAGCGGGTGCTCGTGGACGGGGACATCATCAACATCGATGTCACGGCCATCCTCGACGGCTGGCACGGCGACAGCAGCCGCATGTACGTGGCGGGCAACGCCAGCACCAAGGCGCGGCTGCTGATGGACGTGACCTACGAGGCGATGATGCGCGGCATCGCCGCGATCCGCCCCGGCGCCACGCTCGGCGACATCGGCCACGCCATCCAGTCCTACGTGGAGCGGCACCGCTTCTCCGTCGTGCGGGACTTCTGCGGCCACGGCATCGGGCGCAAGTTCCACGA
>DASQNQ010000332.1:0-3872 GCA_035644895.1 Acetobacteraceae bacterium
AGAACGCCATCATGTACAGCGTCACGGGCGCGATCCTGCTCGTCGCCTCCTTCGGCATCTACAACATCATCTCGACCGTGGTGTACGAGAAGACGCGCGACATCGCGATCCTGAAGTCGCTCGGCTTCACGGAGGGCGACATCCAGCGCCTGTTCCTGGCGCAGGGGATGGTGGCCGGACTGCTCGGCGCCGTCGCGGGCTGCCTGCTCGGCGCGCTGATGATCGAGGCGCTGGCCCAGGTGCGCTTCGGGCTCGACACGCCGGCGGGCAACGACCGCTTCATCCTGGCGCGCGACTGGCGCGTCTACGCCGCGGCCAGCCTCTTCGCGATCGCGGCGGGCGGCCTCGCGGCCTGGATCCCGGCGCGGCGCGCGGCACGGCTCGACCCCGTGCAGGTCATCCGCGGGGCGGCGTGACGGCGCCCCCGCTGCTCGAGGCGCGTGGGGTCACGAAGCGCCTGCCCGAAGGCGCCACGCTGGTCGCGGGCGCGACGCTCGCGGTCACGCGCGGCGAGTTCATGGCGGTCACCGGCCCGTCCGGCTCGGGCAAGTCCTCGCTGCTCTACCTGCTCGGGCTGCTCGACCGGCCGTCGGAGGGGGAGGTGTTCCTGGAGGGGGAGGACACGGCGCGCCTCGCGCCCGCGCAGATGGCGGCGCTGCGCCTCGCCAGGCTCGGCTTCGTGTTCCAGTTCCACTTCCTGCTGCCGGAGTTCACGGCGCTCGACAACGTGCTGATCCCGATCCGCCGCCTCGGACGGCTGGAGGGCGCGGCGGCGCGGGAGCGGGCCATGTCCCTGCTCGCGGCGCTCGGGCTCGATGCCGCGGCGGGCAAGCTGCCGGAACAGCTCTCGGGCGGCATGCGCCAGCGCGTGGCGGTCGCGCGCGCGCTGGCCAACGACCCGGCGCTGATCCTGGCCGACGAGCCGACGGGCAACCTGGACACGAAGAACGCCGCCGCGGTGTTCGACATCTTCGCCCGCCTCGCGGCGGCGGAGGGACGGGCCGTCATCGTGGTGACGCATGACGCGGACCTGGCCAGCCGCGCCACGCGCCGCGTCCACCTGGTGGATGGCCGCATCGTCTCCGATGCGGCGCAGGTGCCGTCTACGCCGTCTCCAGCTGCCTGACGCCCGCCTCGCGCAGCGCCAGCCCGATCTGTCCGACCGCCCAGCGGGTCTGCGACGGGCTCACCTGCCCGATGCAGCCGATGCGGATGGTCGGCGTGGGCGTGGTGAAGAAGTTGCTGATCAGCACGCCGCGGCGCTTCAGCGCGTCCACGAAGGGCTGCAGCGCGAAGCCGGCCGGCTGGTGGACGGTGACGATGATCGGGCCCTGGTGGGCGGCGTCGAGGTAGGGGCGGAGGCCGAGGCCCGTGAGCCCCTCATGCAGGATGCGCGCATTCTCCGCATAGCGCGCGAGCCGCGCGGGCTGCCCGCCCTCCTCCTCGTACAGACGCATGGCGACGCCGAAGGCGCGGATCACCTGCGCGGGCGGCGTGAAGCGGAAGGAGCCCCAGCCCGACTTCAGCGCATGCGCCGCGACGTCGCCGAGGTCGAGCGACCAGGACCCGGCCCGGCCCTGCGCCGCCAGCGCGCGCTCCAGCTCGCACACCGCGAAGCCGAGGCCCGGCAGCCCCTCAAGGCACTTGTTGGAGGTGAACAGCAGCGCGTCGCATTCGGGATGGTCAGCCATGCGGAAGGGAAGCGCGCCGAAGGCGGAGACCGCGTCCACGATCATCCGCCGCCCCGCCGCGCGCACCGCCGCGCCCACCGCGTCGACGTCGTTGACGATGCCGGAGCCCGTCTCGCTCTGCACCACGCCGACATGGGTGATGGAGGGATCGGCCTCGAGCGCCGCCTGCACCTCCGCCCGGGTGACGGAGCGCGTGTCGGGCAGCGGCATGCGCACCGCGACGCGGCCGACGGCCTCGGCCAGCTTAGCGATCCGCTCGGCGTAGCAGCCGTTCATCGGCACCAGGATCTTCGCACCCGGCGCCATGAAGGAGCGGATCGCCGCCTCCATGATGAAGTGGCCGCAGCCCTGCAGCGGCAGGGTCGCGTGGATGCCAGGGATGCCGCCCGCGATCGCCGTCACCCGGTCGCGCAGCGCGGCGTATTCGGGGCGGAAGTCCTCGTCCCAGGGAGCGATGTCCACGGCCATGGCGGCGCGGACCTCCGGGCGGGTCTGCACGGGTCCTGGGGTGAGCAGCAGCATCTGGATCTTCCGTATGCGTCCGGGTCGGCGAATCGCGGCCGGCCAGGATGCCCCTGCACCCTTCAGGCGACCAGCCCACCCCTTATCTCGCGCCAAAGCTTCCGTCTTATTGCCTCGGCGAAGGCGTCGTAGTCGGGGCACTCCATGGCGAAGGAGCCGGGGCCGCCGATCACCTCCGCCTGGTAGTGCGCCAGCAGGTCCGGCTCCTCGTTCAGGATGGCCAGCCCGTTCACGGTGATGCCCGCCGCGACCGCCAGGTCCCGCACCGGCCCCGGCGCGCGCCCGAGGTTGTGCCGCCCGTCGCCCGAGACGTCGAGGACGTGGCGCGCCGCCTCGGCGCGCAGGGTGCCGAGCAGGGCGAGCGCCGCCGCCATCCCCTCACCGATCGCGGTCGCGCCGGGCGCGGGCAGCCGCGGCGTGTTGTCCACGGCATCGGCGATCGCCGCGGCGGCTTCCGGCCCGTCGAGCCGCGTCCAGGGCAGGGCCACGTCCTGCTGCCCCGTGCCCGACCAGAGCAGCAGCGCCACCGCGATGGCGCCCGCAGGGCCGGAGGTCGCGGCGGCCACGATGTCCGGCGCCCGCAGCGCGGCGGCGGTGCCGCCGGCCATCAGGCCGAACTCGTCGAAGTCCACGCTCGCCGAGACGTCCATGGCGAGGCAGAGGGCCAGGTCCACGCGCTGCATGTGGGCCCTATGGCTTTCGCATTACGGTTGCGCAAGGCATCCCGATGCGCCATGAGCGGGCAGGGGAGATGAAGGGGAGACGGGCCCATGATCCGATGCGTCGCGTCACGAAGGGGCGTCCTGGCAGCCGCGGCCGGCCTGTTCGCCGCGCCCGCGCTCGCGCAGCCGGCCTGGCCGAACCGGCCGGTGCGGGTGATCGTGCCCTTCACGCCGGGCGGCGCGACCGACGGCATGGCGCGCGTCACGGCGGGCAAGCTGGCGGAGCGGCTGGGCCAGCCCTTCGTGGTGGAAAACCGCCCAGGCGCCAACGGCGCGGTGGGCGGGCAGGCCGTGGCCCAGGCCGCGCCGGATGGCTACACCCTCTGCTTCTCGGCCTCGATCCAGATCCTGGCGCGGCTGGTCATGCGCAACCCGGGTTACGACCCGCTGGCGGACCTTTCGCCGGTCGCCCGGGTCGGGCAGGGGCCGCTGCTGCTCGTCTCCAGCATCGCGCGCCCCCAATCCACCCTGGCCGAGGTGCTGGCCGCGGTGCGCGCCAGCCCGCGGGACTGGCCGATGGCGGTCTCCTCCCTCGGCGCGGCCGGGCACCTCGCCACCATCGAGTTCACGCGCCAGGCTGGAGTGGAGCTGACCCACGTGCCCTACCGCGGCACCGCGCCGGCGCTGACCGACGTGGTGGCGGGCAACGTCCAGCTCATGTTCGACCCGATCCTGGCGACGCTGCCGCAGGTCCGGCAGGGGCGGGTCCGGGGCCTCTGCATCACCGCCCCCCGCCGGAGCGAGGCGGCGCCCGAGATCCCGATGGCGGCCGAGGCGGGCATGCCGGGCCTCGACATCCAGTCCTGGTGGGCGCTCTGGGGACCGCGCGGCCTGCCGGAGGCGATCGCCGCCCGGATCGGGGAGGTGCTGCGCCCGGGCATGTTCGAGCCCGACGTGCTGGCGCGCATCGCGACCCTCGGCGTCGAGCCGCTGGCCG
>DASQNQ010000333.1:0-4560 GCA_035644895.1 Acetobacteraceae bacterium
CCTGGCGCAGCCCGGGACAAACGCAGCATGACCATCACGACGATCACCACGCATATCGAGCCAGCCCCCCCCGAGACACTGGAGGCGGCGCTGGAGGCGCCCTTCGCCCTGGCCACGGCGCACGGGGCGCAGGTCACGGCGCTGGTCTTCCCCGCGGAGGCGGCGCTCGCCGAAGCCTCCACCCCGGCGTGGGAGCTGGCGCAGCGCGAGGAGCGCGCGGCAGCGCATGTGCGCGCGGCGGCGGACCGGCGCGGCATCCGCTGCGAGGTCCGTTCCCGCAGCAGCTTCGCCTACGGCATCGGCGAGGTGATGGCCGACCACCTGCGGGTGAGCGACCTCGGTCTGCTGACGCTGCGAGGCGCGCCCGCCACGGGGCAGCGCTTGGTGATCGGCGCCGCCGTCTTCGACAGTGGCAGGCCGGTTCTGCTCATGCCGTCGGGGGCGCGCTTCCGGGTCCCGCCGGCCCGCATCGTCGTGGCCTGGGATGCCACGCCCGCGGCGGTCCGCGCGGTGCATGGCGCGCTGCCGCTGATCAGGTCGGCGGCCGAGACGCTTGTCGTGTCCGTGACGGACGACAAGGAACCGCGGCACGGGCAGTCCGGCATCGAGCTCGCCCACCTGCTCGCCCGCCATGGCGGGCGCGCCGGCTTCGCGGCGGTGCGGAAGGCCGGGCGCTGCGTCCTCGGGACCCTCGTCGCGAAGGCGGGCGAGGGCGACGCCGAAGCGACGCTGCTCGTCATGGGCGCGGTGCGCCATGCCCCGATTCGCAACCTGGTGTTCGGCAGCGCGACGACCGACCTGCTGGAGGCCGGCCCGCCGATGCCAGTGCTGTTGGCCGCCTGAAGCCCCGGGAGGCAAGGACGGGCCGCGCGCCGCGGCGGCCCTTCGCACGGCATCGAGCCTGCGACGCCCGGCGGCCAAGCCGACCGGGCGAAGCCGAGCGCGGCATCCAGTCGAAGGGAGAGGACGCCATGCGTGCCAGGGACCTGATGACGACCACGGTGGTGACGGTGACGCCGGAGACACGGCTGGCCGATGTCGCGAACCTGCTCGCCGACCGCGGCATCTCCGCCGTGCCCGTCATGGGCCCGGAGGGCGAGGTACAGGGCATCGTGACGGAGGCCGACCTCGTCCGGCGCCTGGCGGGCGAGGCGGCGGGCCGCCCACGCGGCTGGTTCCGCGCCCTGCTCACCCGCCGCGATGGAGACACCGCCGAAGGCTTCGCCCGCCTGCACGGCCAGCTTGCCGGGGATGTCATGACCACAGACCTCGTCGTGGTGGCGGAGGAGACGCCGGCCGAGGCGATCGCACAGCTGATGGAGGAGCGCGGGGTCAAGCGCGTGCCGGTGCTGCGCGACGGCAAGCTGGTGGGCATCGTCTCGCGTGCCGACCTGCTCGGCCTCGCATTCGGCACCGCGGCGGCGCCGGAGACGGCCGTGTCGGACGCCCGCCTGCTGCGGGACGTCGAGCGCGCGATGCGCGAACAGCCCTGGGCCGATGCCTATCTTGTCTTCCCCTCGGTGGAGGGCGGCGTGGTCACCTTCCACGGGTGGTGCCGCTCGCGCGACGTGCCGCGTGCGCTGCGCGTGCTGGCCGAGGGCCTGCCGGGCGTGAAGGGTGTGCAGCTGGACCTGCGCGAGCCGCCCGGCTTCCTGCTGGGCGTCCCGTGATGCCGGAAGCGCGGGACGCAGAGATCTCGGCGCAAGGGGCCATCACCGGCACGGCCTGGCACGCCCTGCCGGCCGAGGCGGCGCTGCAGCGGCTCGGCTCGGGCCTGTCCGGGCTGACGGCTGGAGAGGCGGCCCGGCGCCTGGCGGCGCACGGGCCGAACCGCCTTCCGGCGACGGCGCCGCGCAGCGCGATGCGACGCTTCCTCGCCCAGTTCGCCAACCTGCTGATCTACGTCCTGCTCGGCGCCGCGGCGGTCACCGCGCTGCTCGACCACCTGACCGATGCCGCGGTGATCCTCGGCGTCGTCGTGGCGAACGCGATCGTGGGCTTCGTGCAGGAGGGACGGGCTGAGCAGGCGCTGGACGCCATCCGCGACATGCTCACCCCGCACGCCTCGGTGCTGCGAGATGGCAGGCGCCTGACGGTGGACGCGGCCGACCTCGTCCCGGGCGACATCGTGCTCCTTGAGGCTGGGGATCGGGTGCCCGCCGACCTCCGCCTCACCCGCGCCCGCAGCCTCCGGATCGAGGAGGCAGCGCTGACCGGCGAGTCCGTGCCGGTGGAGAAGTCCGTCGCTCCCGTCGCCGGGGGAGCGGCCCTCGGCGACCGCGCCTCGCTGGCCTTCTCCGGCACGCTGGTCGCCGCCGGACAGGGTATGGGGGTCGTCGTCGCCACGGGTACCGCGACCGAGCTCGGCCGGATCAGCGGGATGATCGGCGGCGTACAGCAGTTGACCACCCCGCTGCTGCGCCAGATGGACGGCTTCGCGCGCCGGCTGACCGGGGTCATCCTGGGCCTCGCGGTCGTCATCTTCGCCTTCGCCTGGTTGGTCCGCGCGTACGACGCCGAGGAGGCGTTCATGGCCGTGGTGGGCGTCGCCGTCGCGGCGATCCCAGAGGGCCTGCCGGCCGTGCTGACGATCACGCTCGCGATCGGCGTGCGCCGCATGGCGGCGCGCAACGCCATCGTGCGCCGCCTGCCCGCCGTCGAAACTCTCGGCGCCGTTTCGGTGATCTGCTCCGACAAGACCGGCACGCTGACGCGCAACGAGATGACGGTGGCCGCGGTGGAGACCGGCTACGGGCGCTTCGAAGCGGCCGGGACCGGCTATGCGCCGGAAGGCACCGTGACCCGCGCGGGCGAGCCGCCCGACGTGGAGGCCGCTGCCCTGCTCGCGGCGCTCGCGCGCGCCGCCGCGCTCTGCAACGACGCGGCCCTGCGCGACGAGCCGGAGGCGGGCTGGCTGGTCGCCGGCGATCCGATGGAGGGCGCGCTGCTCGCCTTCGCCGCGCGGGCAGGCGTGCCGCCAGAGGCCGTCCGGCTGCGCCATCCGCGCCGGGACGAGATCCCCTTCGATTCCCGCCACCGGTTCATGGCGACCCTGCACGCCGGGCACGACAGGGCCTTCGCCTGCGTCAAGGGCGCCCCCGAGCGCCTGCTGGGCATGTGCCAGTACCAGTGTGGACCGGCGGGCGAGGAGCCGCTGGACGCAGTCTCCTGGCGCGCCCGCGCGGAGGCGCTCGCGGCTGACGGGATGCGGGTGCTCGCCATCGCCACCCGCGACCTGCCGCATGGCGCCGAGACGCTGGCGCCGGCCGATGTGGAGCGCGGCCTGGTGCTGCTCGGGCTGCTTGGACTGATCGATCCGCCGCGGGAGGAAGCGGTGGCGGCGGTGGCGGAGTGCCAGGCCGCAGGCATCCGCGTGAAGATGATCACCGGCGACCACGCCGCCACGGCGGGCGCCATCGCGCGGCAGGTGGGGCTGCGGGGCGCCGCCTCCGTCGTGACCGGGGCGGAGCTCGACAGCCTGGACCATGCCGCGCTCCGCGAACGCGCCCGCGAGAGCGACGTCTTCGCCCGCACCAGCCCCGAACACAAGCTGCGCCTCGTTGAGGCGCTGCAGGCCGACGGTGGCGTGGTCGCCATGACTGGGGACGGCGTAAACGATGCCCCTGCATTGAAGCGCGCCGATGTCGGCGTGGCCATGGGTCACAAGGGCACGGAGGCGGCAAAGGAGGCCGCCGAGATGGTGCTGGCGGACGACAACTTCGCCACCATCGCCGCGGCGGTGCGCGAGGGACGGACGGTCTATGACAACGTCCAGAAGGTGATCGCCTGGACCCTGCCGACCAACGGCGGCGAGGCGCTGATCGTGGTCGCGGCGATCCTGCTCGGGCTGACGCTGCCGCTGACGCCGGTGCAGATCCTCTGGATCAACATGGTAACGGCGGTGACCCTCGGCCTTGTGCTCGCCTTCGAGCCGCCCGAGGCAGACCTCATGCGCCGCCCGCCCCGCGCGCCGTCCGAGCCGCTGCTGTCGGCCTTCCTGGTCTGGCGCGTGGTGCTCGTCTCGATCCTGTTCACCGTCAGTGGCTTCGCGATCTTCGCCTGGTCCATCTGGCGCGGCCTCCCGCTCGAGGCCGCGCGGACCGCGGTGGTCAACGTCATCGTGGTGCTGGAGATCGCCTACCTCTTCAGCGTCCGCTACCAGCGGAGCACCTCCTTCACATGGCGCGGCGCGCTTGGGACACGGCCGGTGCTGATGGGAGTGGGGTCGGTGACGCTCCTGCAGATCGCCTTCACCTACGCCCCGCCGTTGCAGGCACTGTTCGCGACACGCGCACTGGACCCGGTCGCGGACGGGCTGCCGATCCTCCTCGCGGGCGCCGGGCTGATGCTGGTGCTGGAGGGGGAGAAGGCGCTGCGCCGCCGGCTCGCGCCCGGCCGGCGCGCGTGAACGGCCAGGAACAACGGGAAGAGGCCCCACGACCGACGCCTCCTGGACGTCGCGGACGCGGCGGCCGGCGCGCCAGACTGCCTGCTCTGCCTGGAGCCGCGGCTCTCGTCCGAGACGGCGGTGCTCGCGCGGGGCGCAGACGCGGTCTGCGC
>DASQNQ010000334.1:0-9230 GCA_035644895.1 Acetobacteraceae bacterium
CGGCGGGAGATCTCGCTGACCGAGGCCGCCATCTCCTCCGCCGCCGCCGCCACGGCCTGCACCTCCCGATGCGCGCGGCCGCCTGCCTCGGCCACCGCGCCCGCCTCGGCGTTCGAGGTCGCGGCGGCCTCCGACAGCCCGCGCGACGCGGCCTGGAGCTGCGCGGCGGAGGCCGCGACGGCCTCGACCACCGCGCCCACCTCCGTCTCGAAGGTGTCGGCCAGCCGCGCCTTCTCGGTCGCGAGCGACCAGGTGAGCATGGCACCCGAGTAGGCGCCGCCCGCGTCGCGGATGGCGGAGACGCGCAGCTCCATCACCTCCGCGCCCAGGCGGATGCGCGCCGTGTGCGGCAGCCGCTCGGGCGCCGACAGCAGGGCGCGGATGTGGCGCGGGTCGCGGTGCAGCACGTCGATGGACTGGCCCAGCAGCGCCTCCGGCTCGCAGGGCAGGTGCGCGCGCAGCCGGCCCAGCAGCTCGCGCGAGGTGGCGTTCATGTAGGTGACCTGGAAGTCCGCCCCTGGGTCGCAGCCCATGACGGCGAGCGGAAGCTGCTCGATCATCTGGCCCTGCGCGAAGGCGCGGCCGACGGTGCCGCGCAGGCTCTCCAGCGCGTCGGCGATGCGCCCGATCTCGTCGCGCCGCCCGCGGTCCGGCACGGGCTCCCCTGCCTTCCCCGCCGCGATGCGCGCGATGGCGGCCGAGAGGCGGCGCATCGGGGTGCCGATGGCGCGCGCATTGGCCACACCCGACAGCACCAGCACCAGCACGACGCCGAGGCCCGCCCAAATGTTCGCGGCATTCACCTCCGCCACGGCCTCGACCACCTCGGCCCGCTGGCGCGCCGCCTCGGCCTGGAGCCCGGCCGAGAGGGTGGCGACCGAGGCCGCGAGCGCCGCCTCGGCGGGCGCCAAGCGCTCGGCCCGCAGCTTCGCCACCGCGTCGCCCGCCGCGATCACCTCGAGCGCCGCGGCGCCCAGCCGCTCTCCGGCCTCGGACAGGCGCCGCACGTCGCTGCGGAGGGAGTCCGGGGCCTCCACCGCCAGCAGCCCGCGCGCATGGACACGGATCTGGGCGGCGCCGCGGCGCACCCGGCGGGCCTGCGCCTCCTCGCCGGTCGCGAGCAGGCGCTGGATGCCGATGCGCACGTCGTTCGCCGCCGCCTGCACCGCGCCGAGCTTCTCCCGCGCCTCCTCCTGCGCCGCGCCGGTGAGGTCGAAGCCGATGCCGGACTGCACCGCCTCCTGCACCGCGTCGTAGTCCTCGGTCGCGCGCGCGAGGTCCTGGTCGCGCAGCCCGACCAGCCGCAGCCGCTGCTCCGCCAGCGCCTCCACCGCCGCACGGTAGGCGCCAAGCTGCTCGCCGAGCGTCCCGCCGCTGCCGGCCAGGAGCGGCGAGGCGGCCTCAAGCTCGGCCAGCGCACGGTCGCGGGCGGCGCCGATCGCCGGGCCGCCCTGGGCCAGCAGCATGTCGCGCTCGACCGGCGCGACGGCCCGCACATGGCCGGCGCCCGCCCGCAGCCGCTCGAAGGCCGCATCCGTCCGCACGCTGGCCGCCTGCTCCGCCATGACGCGGTCCATCTGCATGCGGTTGAAGGCCATGAGCCCGCCCAACATCAGGATCGCCAGCCCGGCGGCGGCCGCGAGCTTGCGACCCACGGAGAGGTCGAGGAACAGGCGCATGCAGGAGACCCCGGCGAATGACCAACCGGGATCGTCGCGAAATGTCGTTGCCCATCCGTGAACGGCTCCGCAAGACTACGGAGCCATCCAAGGGACACCCGGGTGCGGGCCCGGAAGTCAGGCCTGGACGAGGTTGTCCGGGACGGCCTGGCCGATCTCCCGCAGGTAGCGCGCGGCACCCGGGTGGAAGGGCAGGAAGGCGTTCTTGGTCCAGTTCTCCGCCACCGTCTCCGACGCCGCCGCGATCGCCTGGCGCAGCCGGGCGTTCTGCCCGAGGACGGACTTGGTGATCTCGTAGACCAGGTCGTCCGGCAGGCTCCGGTGCGCGATGGCGAAGTTGTACATGCCGACGATGCGCAGCGGCCGCTGCTGGGAGCGGTAGGTGCCGACGGGCAGCGTGCCCGCCGACAGCTCCGGGAAGGCCTCGGTCAGGCGCCGCTGCTCCTCCTCCGTGAAGTCGAGCAGCGTGACCTCGGCCTGCACCTCCAGCTCGGAGAAGGCGGGCGCGGGGACGCCCGTCGCGAACAGGAACGCGTCCAGCAGCCCGTCCTGGATCTGCCCCGCAAGGTCGGAGGCCGAGCCGTAGCGCACGGCGGAGGGGTTCACGCCGAGGGTGCGCAGGATCAGCGGGTAGTAGGTACCCGGCGTGCCCCCGCGCGGCCCGACGCCCACGCTGCGGCCGCCGAGCTGCGAATGCGACGTGATGCCCGAGCGGCGCAGCACGATGCCGTGGAAGGGCGTGTCGTACATCGGGAACAGGGCGCGGATGTTGCGGAATCGGTTGCCCTGGGTCCAGTCGCCCTGCCCGTTCCAGGCCTGCAGCGCGACGCCCATCGTCACCATGCCGAGCTCGACCTCGCGCCGGTCCACCAGGATGATGTTCTGGTTCGGCCCCTGCGTCGTGCGGTAGGAGATCGCGACGCCCGTCGCCTCCTGCGCCATCTGGCCCCAGGCCGGCCCGTAGAGCGCATAGGTGCCGCCCGGCGCGGCGGTGCCCATGGTCAGCGCCCGCGGCCAGGCGGCGTTGCGGGGCTGGGCCTGGGCGGGGCGCAGCCCGAGCAGGGCGGGCGCGCCGGCCAGGGCAGCGACGAGCGTGCGGCGGTGGGGTTGCCAGCGAAGCATTCGGACGTTCCTCCTCGGCGATCTTGCTTGTCCCGCCCGATTAGCCCCTGCCCCGGCGCCAGGGCAAGCCGCACGGTTCCGTGTGTGCAACAGGCCTTGCCTCGAAGCCCCCGCATGCCGCATCGGTCCGGGCGTGCTGCACCTCATCAAGCTGTCGGTCGGGCCGAAGGAGGTGGCGGAGCTTGCCGCCATCCAGGCGCGCCGCGCCGCGGCCGACCCGCCGCTGCGCCACCAGACGCGCATGGTCCCGAAGCGCGCCGCCGAACTGCTGGAGGGCGGGTCCATCTACTGGGTCGTCGCCGGCTTCGTGCGCGTGCGCCAGCGCCTGCTGGACGTGCGGGAGGAACGCTGGGACGACGGCTCGGCCTGCGCCGGCCTGGTCCTCGACCCGGAGCTCGTGCCGGTGGAGCCACGGCCGCAGAAGCCCTTCCAGGGCTGGCGCTACCTGCCCGGGGAGGCCGCGCCTCCGGACGTGCCGCGCGGCACCGTGCCCACCTCGGGCCTCGACTCCCTCCCGCCCGCGCTGCGGCGGGAGTTGCAGGCGCTCTGCCTCATCTAACAGTATACATTACCCGATCTTCAGCCACTGCCCATGCAGCTGTCACCTGCGGCGGGGCATCGTGGCGACACGCACCAGCGCGGTGCCCTCGGATCCGGACCAGACGGTCCCCCTCCATCGGCGGCGGCCATTTCCCGGCAGGCCACGCCGCGAGGCTGGCCCTTACAGGGGCGCAGCCCCTTCGGGCCGGTCGGAGCGATCCGGCCGGCCCATTTTCTTGCGCGGTTGCGTCAGCGATCATGCTGCATCGCAGCAGAACGCATGTTTCCTGGTTTCTTAATTAACTCTATGTAGCTCTCGATTCCTTGCTTGAGAAATTTTCGCGAAGGCGGCCTCTTCGGGGCCGGCGCCGCATCCAGCGCCGCAGGGAACATGCCATGACCGACACCCCGTCCCGTCGCCGCCTTCTGCTGAACGCCGCCGGCCTCCTCGCCATCCCGGCCCTTGCCGTTGCCCTCACGCGCACGGCGCAGGCCGTCCCGCTGCGTCCGACCGCCGATCCCCGCCCGGCCCTCGACGAGGCGCAGGCGGTGGAGGAGGTCCAGTCCGGCCGCCGCCGCTCCCGCCGCCGGCGGGCGCGCCGCCCGGGCTGATCCCGCCTGGACCCGTTCCGGGCCGGCTGGAATCAGCGGCCCGGAACGGATCCCGTCCATATCGGCGAGACCACCTGCGCCCTGCCGTTCCGGATCAGGGCGAGCGTGGTCTGGCGGGGAAGGCCCTATCCCCGTCCCGGCGGCGCCTCCACGTCGAGCAGCGACACGAGCCCGCCGAGGAGCGCCACCGGCGTCGGCGGGCAGCCGGGGATCACCAGGTCCACCGGCAGCGCCGCCCCCACGCCGCCCTCCACGGCGTAGCCGCCCTTGAACACGCCGCCATCCACCGCGCAGTCGCCGGCCGCCACCACCCAGCGCGGCTCCGGCATGCAGGTCAGCGCGCGCTCCAGCGCCTCCCGCCCGTTGCGCAGCACGGCCCCCGTCGCCAGCAGCACATCCGCGCCGCGCGGGGAGGCGGCGAAGGCGATCCCGTAGCGCTCGATCCCATGGGCCGCGCCGCGCAGGGCCTCCACCTCCAGCGCGCAGCCGCCGCAGCCGCCGACCGAGACCTCGAACACCGCGAGGCTGCGGCCAAGCCGCCGGCGCGAGGCGGCCGCGAGCCGCGCGGCCAGCGCCTCCACCGCGCCCGCCTCGGGCGAAAGCAGTGGGTCCACCGGCGGCGTGCGGGTGAGCGCGGCGAGCAGCCTGAGCAGCAGCATCTCGTTCCCCTCGGTCAGGCCATGCGCGAGATGCGCAGGAGGTCGAGCCCCTCCGGATCGCGCAGCACCAGCTCGGTGCCGGGCGGCACGCGCTCGGCGATCCAGCCGATCTCGTCGATGGCCTGGGCGCGGCTGTCATAGGCCCAGTGCTCGGCGACCGCGCGCCCAGGGCCGGGACGGACCACCGTGACGGTGAACTGGCCCGTCGCGCCGCGGCCTTCGCCCGGGCTCGGATCCCCGCCGGGTGTGGCCTCGCTCACAGGTCCACTCCCTGGGCCGAGGGGTTCAGGGAGGCCTCCGTCACCGCCACGTCGCCCACCGTGCCGGAAGCGGCCACGGCTTCGAGGAGCGGCCAGTGGGCCCAGGCGGGGTCGCGCTGGAAGACGGCGCGGATCAGCCCGCCATCGTCGAGCGCCATCCAGGCCAGGACCTCGCCGCGAGGCCCCTCGGCGCAGCCCACGCCCTCCCCGCCCCTCTGCGGCAGCGCGACCAGCGTCTCCCCCTCCGGCAGCGTCGGCAGCATGCGCTGCGCCAGGACGAGGCTGTCGCGCAGCTCCGCCAGGCGCAGCCCGGTGCGGGCCAGGGCGTCGCCCGCCTCCAGCACGGGCACCTCGGGCGCGAAGCCGTAATAGGGTGCGTGGTTCAGGTCGCGCCTCGCATCGAAGCCGCGGCCAGAGGCACGCCCGGCCACGCCCCCCGCCGCGAGCCGCGCCGCGAGGTCCGGGGGCACCACGCCAATGCCGGCCAGGCGGTCGCGGAAGGAGGGGGTGCCTTCGAGGACCGCCTCCAGCCCCGGCAACTCCGCCTCCACCACGCGCAGCGCGGCGAGCAGCGCCCCCGCTCCCTCCGGGGCGAGGTCGGCCTGCACGCCGCCCGGCACGACCGCATCCAGCAGCAGGCGGCTGCCGAAGGCCCGCGCGGTGGCGCGCAGCACGCCCTCCCGCAGCAGCCCGAACCGGCTGGCGGGCCAGCCCATCCCCGCCACCTCGGCCACGCGCGAGAGGTCGCGCAGGTGGCACGCGATCCGCTCCAGCTCCGCCATCGCCCCCCGCAGCGCGACCGCCCGCGGAGGCGGCGCCGTCGCGGTCGCCGCCTCCGCCGCCATGGCGAAGGCCCAGGCGTGCGCGACGGCGGAATCCGCCGCGATCCGCGCCGCGAAGCGCGCCGCCGCGCGGGGGGACCGCCCCTGCATGAGGGACAGGATGCCGCGATGCGCGTAGCCCAGGCGCGCCTCCATGCGCTGCACAGCCTCACCCTGCACGGTCAGGCGCAGATGGGCGGGCGTGCCGTCGCGCACAGGGCCGAGCGGGATCTGGTGCAGCCCCTCCGCCCCGGCCGGGAGCACCGGCGCCTCCTCCGGCGGGCCGGTGCGCGGGCCGGGGTGGGCGGCCAGCGGCCTGGAGAGGGGCCAGCGCCCGTGGTCCAGCAGCGGGCGCGGCTCCCCCCCGCCCTCGGCCGCGTAGCCCCAGAGGTCGCGGACCGCCCGCTCCAGCAGGGTCGCGCCGGGGCGGGCGGGCGAGAGCGCGGGGTAGCGCCCCTCCACCGGCGTGGTCGAGGCAAGGAGCAGCCCGCCTCCCGCCTCGTCCAGGAAGGCAGCATGCACGAAGCCCGGCTCCGCCCAGAGGCCGACAAGGGCGAGGGAGGGCTCCGCATCCAGGGCGGAGGGCAGCGCGGCGAAGGCGGAGGGCGGCAGCAGGTAGCGTTCCCAGGGCCGGCAGCCCTGCGGGGCATAGCCGCGGATGAGGGCGGAGGCCGTGCTCACCGCATCCCCTCCGCGAGGCGGCCGAAGAGGGGCAGGGCGAGGCCGAGCAGGAGCGCGAGCGTCAGATGCGCCCAGGCCGGGCCGGCGCGCCACCAGAGAAGCCTGTCGGGTGCGGACGCACGCGGCGGCGGCGCGGTGAGGACCAGGGCCGCGGCCAGCCCGGCCAGCCCCGCGCCGAGCGGGAGCAGCAGCAGCGGATGGTCCTGCGCTGCCTCGGTCACCAGGCGCAGCCCCACCAGGAAGGTGGGGAAGGGCGGCAGTCCCGCCAGCGCGGCAACCCCCACCACGGAGGCCGCCGCGACCACCGGCTGCGTGCCCAGCCGCGCGAAGACCGGCACGGGCAGCAGCAGCGCGCCCGCGGCGAGCAGCAACAGCCCCTCCGCGGTGAGCCCGAGGCCGAAGGCGGTGGCGGTGAGGCCCGCCTGCGCCAGGCCCGCCCAACCCGGCGCCTGCCGCCAGAGCGCGAGCACCGCCGCGAGCAGCGAGGCGACCCCGAAGGCGAGGAGCGGCGCCGCCATCCCGGGATGGCCGAGCGCGGCCTCCGCCAGCAGCGCCAGCGCGGCGACGGGCAGCAGGGCCCGGACCAGCGCCCCGGCTGCGCCCTCCCGTCCCTCGGCCAGAGCGGCGTGGAGGGGGAACAGCCCCGCCGTCGTGCCGAGGCCGACGAGCAGCAGCGCCTGGGCGGCCACCGGTGCCGCCTGCGCCGCCGCCATGCCCACCACCGCGAGCACCGTCGCAGCCACGATCGCCAGCCCCATGCGCCGCGCGGCCGCATGCGCCGGCGGCGTGCCCGGCAGAGCGACCAGCGCGGTGCCAGCGATGCCTGCGACGCCGGCGGCGAGGCAGCGTGCCGCCGGATCCGGGAGCAGGAGGGCGAGAAGCTGTGCGCCGAGAAAAGCCTGGAACAGCGCATGCCAGGCGCGCCGGTGGCGCGGCCGGACGCGCTCCGTCCCCCCGGCGAAGACGGCGACCGAAACCGCGACGAGGCCGGAGACGATCGCAAACGGATGGCCGGGGACCTCGGCCAGCAGCAGGGCCAAGGTGGCGACGCACACTCCCACGTTGCCCAGCGGGAGCAGCCGCCCGCGCGGCGGCAGGACGGCCAGCAGCGCGGCGCCGAGCAGGGCAAGCAGCGGCGCCAGGGTGCCGGGCACCGCGTCAGCCCCCCTCCGGCCGCAGCAGCGCCAGCCCGGCCAGCGCCGCCATGCACAGCGCGGCCAGCCCACCGAGCAGGAGAGGCAGCATCGGCACGCCAGGGATGCCGAGCAGCGCCAGCGCCGCCCCGTTGGCCAGGGCGAGCAGCCCCGCCACCTGGGGCAGCTTCCCGGGCCGGAGCGCCGCGGCCAGCAGCGCGGGCATCATCGCCGCAAGCCCGAGCCCCGGCCCCGCCGGCGCCAGCAGCGCCAGCGCCGCCAGCGCGAGGCCGGCGGCGGGCAGCCACGGGGCACCACTCTCCGCCGGCGCTGGGGTGAGCCGGTGCAGCGCGTAGGGCACCGCCACCGCCTGGAGCGCGAGCAGCGCCGCTTCGGGCACCATGCCGAGCCACGCGGCAAGCCCGGCCAGCGCCCCTCCCTGCACCAGCAGCGCCGCGGCAAGCCCCCCTGAGCGCGAGAGCAGCAGCGGCGCGAAGCCGGCCAGCAGCGCGATGCCCGAGAGGGTCGGCGCGACCTCCTCCATCACGCCGGCACCCGGGCGGCCCAGAGCAGCAGGGCAGCAAGCGCCGCGAGCCCCGCCGCGACGCCCATCACCGCGGGCAGCCGCGCCAGCCGCACCGCCCCGGTCATCGCCTCCGCGAGCAGAAGCAGCGCCGCGAGCAGGCCGAGCTTGAGCGGGAAGACGAGGGCGCCCAGCAACCAGGCCAGCGGGGCGAAGCCGGGCGGCGCCATGCCCTGCGGCAGCAGCACCGCCGCGAGCAGCATGAGCCAGGCCGCGAGGCGCAGCGCCTCCGCGACCTGCCAGAGCGCCAGGTGGCGTCCCGAGGCCTCCGCGTGCAGCACCGCCCCGGCCGCCTCGAGCGGCAGCCGTGCCGTCACGGCCAGGGCCAGCAGCGCCAACCCGGCGAGCAGGAGGGGCAGCAGGGTGCCCGGGCGGCCCTCCGGCAGCGCGGCCGCGATGCCGTCGAGGCCGGTGGTGCCCGCGGCTGCCGCGAGCGGCAGCAGCGCGGCCAGCAGGGCCGGCACGGCGAGCACGCCGGGCAGGACGCGCCGCCCCGCCGCGGCGCCGCCCGCCGCATCGCCCGCGTCCAGTGCCGCCAAGGTCGCGAGGACCGGGCCCGCCGCAAGCAGCGCCAGCACCAGCACGAGGTCGGCGAGCGGCGAGAGCGCCATGCCACGCGCGAAGGAGGGCACGAACATCAGCGCGACCAGCGCGGAGGCCGCCGCCAGGAGGGGGGCGGCGCCGCTGATGGGGGAGGCCGCCTCGGCCAGCAGCGGGCGCTTGCGCAGCGCCTTGCGGATGTCCCGCCAGGGCTGCAGGAGGTGCGGGCCCGCGCGCCCCTGCAGCCGTGCCCGGCCCCAGGCCATGCCGCCCGCGAGCAGCGGCACCACGGCCAGCACCAGCGCGGCATGCAGCACTTGCGCGAGCAGGGCGGCCAGGTTCATTCCCCCAGCCCAAGCAGGACCAGCAGCCCGGCCAGCGTGAGCAGGGCGGGCAGCAGCGGATGCCTCGGCGGGATGCCGGGCCGGCGCAGGTCCTCGAGAAGCGCGCGCAGCCTTTCGGGAAGCGCGGGCACCGCCGGCAGGCGCGGCCCCCTGCCCAGGATGCGCCGGACCGGCTCGGCGAAACCGGCGGCCGAGGGCTGGGTGGCAGGATCGCCGAAGGGCAGGTGCGGCGGCGGGGCCTCGAAGCCGCCATCCC
>DASQNQ010000335.1:0-1898 GCA_035644895.1 Acetobacteraceae bacterium
CCTCGATCATCGCCTTGATCCGCCAGCGGACCGCCTCGGCGCTGTGGCTTTCGCCGCCCATGGTCCCGGCGATGGCGGTGGTGAAGAAGTATTTCAGCTCGAAGGTGCCGCGCGGCGTCGCGATGTACTTGTTCGCGGTCACGCGGCTGACGGTGCTCTCGTGCATCGACACCTCGTCCGCCACGTCGCGCAGGATCAGCGGCCGCAGGTGCGCCACGCCGTGGCGGAAGAAGCCGTCCTGGCGGCGCACGATCTCGGCCGCCACCTTCAGGATGGTGTTCGCGCGCTGCTCCAGGCTCTTCACCAGCCAGGTCGCGGTCTGCAGGCGCTCGGCGAGGTAGGCCTTCTCCTCCCGCTCGCGCAGCCCGACCAGGCAGCGCGCGTGGAAGCCGCGGCGGATCAGCACGCGGGGCAGCGTCTCCGGGTTCAGCTCCACGATCCAGCCGCCGTCCGGGGCGCGGCGCATCAGCACGTCCGGCACGATGGCGGGCGCCGGTTCGGAATCGAAGGATGCGCCCGGCTTCGGATCGAGGCGCCGGACCTCCGAGATCATGTCGGCCAGGTCCTCGGAATCCACGCCGCAGACCTGCATCAGGCCGCGCAGGTCGCGCCGCCCCAGCATGTCCAGGTGGTCGAGCAGCGCCTCCATCGCCGGGTCCAGCCGGTTGCGCTCCGCGAGCTGGACGGCCAGGCATTCGCGCAGGTCGCGGCAGAACATGCCCGTGGGCTCGAAGCGCTGCATGCGGGCGCGGACCGCGGCGACCTCGGCCTCCTCGCAGCCCATGGCGGCGGCGATGGCGCCGTCCGGCACGGCGAGCCGCCCGGAGGGCTCGACCAGCGCCATGAACTGCGCCGCGATCAGGCGTTGGCGCGGGTCGTGGAAGGTGAGGCGCACCTGCTCGGCCAGGTGCTCGCGGAGCGACCGCCGCTCATCGGCCATCTCCTCGATGCCGGAGAGGTCGTCGCCGAAATCCGCCCGCCCCCCGACCCCGCGCGGGCCGCCGTCGCCCGCCTCGTAGGTATTGTCCCACTCCGCATCGAGCGGCGCCGCCCCGTCCGCGGGCAGGCTGTCCGAGGTGGCCGCGGCGTGGCTGTCGGCGGGCTCCGGCGGCTCGGCCACGCGCTCGGCGGGCGGCAGCTCCGGCCGCTCGTCGTGCTCCAGCAGGGGGTTGCGTTCCAGCTCCTCCTCGACGAAGGCGGCGACCTCCAGGTTCGAGGACTGCAGCAGCTTGATGGCCTGACGCAGCTGCGGCGTCATCACCAGGGACTGCGACTGCCGGAGGTCTAGGCGGGGAGCGAGTGACATGGTCGTCCAGCCCCGTCCGCTACAGCGAGAATCTTTCCCCCAGGTAGACGCGGCGCACGCCCTCATGCGCGACGATGTCGCGCGGGCTGCCCTCCATCAGCACCTGGCCGTCATGCAGGATGTAGGCGCGGTCGATGATCTCCAGCGTCTCGCGCACGTTGTGGTCGGTGATCAGCACCCCGATGCCGCGGTCCTTCAGGTGCTTCACCAGGTCGCGGATCTCGCCGACCGCGATCGGGTCGATGCCGGCCAGCGGCTCGTCGAGCAGGATGTAGGCGGGCTGGGTCGCCAGGGCGCGCGCGATCTCGCAGCGCCGCCGCTCGCCGCCCGAGAGCGCGAGGGCCGGGGCGCGGCGGAGGTGCGCGATGCCGAACTCGGCCAGCAGCGCGTCCAGCATCTGCTCCCGCCGGTCGCGGATCGGCTCCACCACCTCGAGCGCGGCGCGGATGTTGTCCTCCACGCTGAGACCGCGGAAGATCGAGGCCTCCTGCGGAAGGTAGCCGAGGCCGAGGCGCGCGCGGCGGTACATCGGCTGGTAGGTGACGTCGTGGCCGTCGAGGAAGACCTGGCCTTCGTCAGGCTGCACGAGGCC
>DASQNQ010000336.1:0-16275 GCA_035644895.1 Acetobacteraceae bacterium
GGGACAGGCGCTGAGCCGTGACCTGGCCGAGGCGCGCACGCAGCAGCAGGCCACCGCGCGCGACCTCGCGGCTACCCAGGCGCAGGGACAGGCGCTGACGCGGGAACTGGCCGAGGCGCGCGACCGGCAGCAGGCCACCGCGCGCGACCTCGCGGCCGCCCAGGCGCAGGGACAGGCGGCGGCGCGCGACCTGGAGGCGCGGCGGCGCGAGGCCGAGACCCTGGCCGCGGAGCTGGCCGCGGCGCGCACGGCGCTCGACGCAGCGCGGCGCGACGTCGCCGCTCTGCGGGAGGAGGCGGCGCGGCTCGACCAGACGGTGCGCGCGGACCGCACGACGATCGAGGCGCGGCTGTCCGACATCGCGCGGCTGTCCAACGAGATCCGCGCCCTGACGGCGCTGCGGGACGAGCTGGAGAGGCGGGCGCGCGACGCGCTCGCCCGCGCAGAGGACGAGGCGCGGCGCCGCCAGCAGGCCGAGGCGCAGGGCGGCGAGTTCGCGCGCCTGTCCGAGAGCGCCCGCGCCCAGGCGGCGCTGCTCGCCCAGCAGATCGAGGTGCTGCGCGCCGAGCTCGCGCGCGTCGGCGCGGCGCTGGAGGCCGCCGAGACGGCGACGCGGGACCGCGACGTGCAGATCGCGAACCTCGGCCAGCGGCTGAACGCTGCGCTCGCGCAGCGGGTGGAGGAGCTGCAGTCCTACCGCTCGGACTTCTTCGGCCGGCTGCGCCGCGTGCTGGGCGACCGGCCGGAGGTGCGGATCGTCGGCGACCGCTTCGTCTTCCAGTCGGAGGTGCTGTTCCCCGCCGGCTCGGCGGAGCTGTCGGAGGCCGGGCAGCAGCAGATCCGGAACATCGGGCGCGTGCTGCAGGACATCGCGCGGCAGTTCCCGCCCGACCTCAACTGGGTGCTGCGCGTGGACGGCCATGCCGACCGCACGCCGGTCCGCGGCGGGCGCTTCGCCTCGAACTGGGAGCTGTCCTCGGCCCGCGCCATCGCCGTCGCGCAGCTGCTGATCGCGGACGGGCTGGCGCCGAACCGCGTGGCCGCGACCGCCTTCGGCGACACCCAGCCGCTCGACGAGCGGGAGACGCCCGATGCTTATGCCCGCAACCGCCGCATCGAGCTGCGGCTGGAGCCGGTGCCCGTCGCGCCGCCCGCCGCGACCCAGGCGCCGCCCGACCCGCGCCGCGCGGCGCGGGAGGTGCTGGGCGCGCTCGCCTGCGCGCGGGTGACGGTGACCGAGGAGGCGGGGGGCCTGCGCGTCGCGGGCATCGCGCGCCGCGGGGCGGAGGCCGAGCTGCGCGCCGCGCTCCAGTCGCGCGCGGCGGCGGGCGCCCTGGCCAATCTCGACATCCGTCCCTTCGGTGAGGCGCTGTGCGAGGTGGTGGAGGCGCTGCGGCCCGTGCCGATCGCCTCTGGCAACTCCGCGCTGCGGTTGCAGGTGGTGGGCGCGGAGCCGCTGCCGCCCGGCAGCCTGCTGCGGACCGACATCGTCATGCCGGACTGGGCCGGGCAGCTCGCGCTGTTCTACATCGCGACGGACGGGCAGGTGGTGCGGCTCGCCGTGCTCGACCGGCAGGCGGCGGGGGCGCGCTTCCGGCTCGGCGATCCGCGCGGCGCCTTCACCGGCTGGCCGGTGGTGGAGCCCTTCGGGACGGAGCTGCTGGTCGCCATCGCCTCCGAGGGGCCGCTGTTCCAGCCCGCACGGCCCGAGGCGGAGCCGGTGCGGAGCTTCGCCCCCGCGCTCGCCACTGCGGTGGAAACGGCGCGGCGCGAGGGGCGACGGCTGGCCGTGCAGGTGGTGCCGGTCGAAACCGGACCCTGATCGGTGGCGCGTCGCCCCGTTCCGTGGCAAGGGGCGCCCAGACGACGTTCAGCCTTGCTGGAGACAGCAGGCCGAACGCAGTCTCGCCTACAAGGACGAGACCTGTTTCAGGCTGATCCGGGTCAGCCTGAAACAGGTCTAGCCGCACCGGGAGGGGACCATGAGCTTCCGCATCGCCGACCACGCCCTGCTGGCCCACCGCATGGCCGAGCTGCGCGCGGCGGCGACGCCGAGCCCGGTGTTCCGCCGCCTGTTGGGCGAGATCGGCGCGCTGCTGGCCATGGAGGCAACGCGCGACCTGCCGCGCGCAACGCGCCGCGTGGAAACCCCGCTGACCGCGATGGACCACGCGGTGCTGGCCGCGCCCGAGCCCTGCCTGGTCGCCGTGCTGCGTGCCGGCCTCGGCCTGCTGGAGGGTGCGATGCGCGTGCTGCCGGAGGCGCCGGTCGGCCATGTCGGCCTGGTGCGGGACGAGCACACGCTGCAGCCCGCGCAGTACATGCTGCGCCTGCCGGCCGAGCTGCCGAGCCGCGGCGCGCTCATGTTCGACCCGATGCTCGCGACCGGCGGCAGCGCGGTCGCCGCCATCGCGCGGGTGAAGGAGGCGGGCGCGCCCTTCCTGCGCTTCGTCTGCGTCGTCGCGGCGCCGGAGGGCGTCGCGCGGCTGCGCGCCGCGCATCCGGACGTGGTCATCATCGCCGCAGCATTGGATGAGCGTCTGGACGAGCGGGGCTTCATCGTCCCCGGCCTCGGGGACGCGGGCGACCGGTGCTTCGGGACGGAGGGATGAGGGCGGCCCCTCAGATCAGCCGCGCCTCGAACGGCGGCATGAGGTCGGGGGCATCGAACTCCACCACCCAGAGGTCGGGGTCGCGCCGGACCTGGCGCTCCACGTAGGCATCCGCCGCCTCCTGATCCACCGCGCCGGCGCCGGTGCCGCGCATCCAGGCCGGGCGGCCCTCCGCGTCGCGGACCTGGGAGAGCACCACCAGCCCCCCTGCCCCGCGCAGCACGCACAGGATCCCGCCGCTGTCGGGGTCCCCCCTGCGCAGCACGGCCGCCGAGCGGCCGGAGATGTCGGACATCCGGATGGCCATCTGCACCCAGATGCCGGCCTTCACCTTGGCATCCATGGGCGCGGAGCATCGGCGCCGCACGTCCCCGGCGCAAGGTCTTGCCGGCGCGCGCGCGGCGCGCCATTCCATGCGCCAACACGGGATCGGGAGGCCGGGCATGGCCAAGGGACCAGAGTTGACCGAGGGACAGCGTGCCTACGAGGCGAAGCGGGCCGCGAAGGCCGGCATGAGCCTGGAGAAGTGGCTGGCGGACAAGGAGCGCCGCGCCCGCCTGGACGCGGCCGAGGCCGCGAAGGCCGAGCCGCCGAAGGAGCCGGCGAAGCAGGGCTGGTTCCACCGCTTCCTCGACAAGGCGCACAAGCCGCTGAAGTAGCGGCCGCCCCTCACAGCATCCGCAGCAGCGTCCCGTCGCGCCGGATGGCGTGGTGGTAGATCGCCCCGCCGATGTGGGCCGCCAGCAGCACCGGCAGTGTCCAGCCGACCAGGCTGTGGCCCCAGTGCAGGACGGTGGCGAGCGTCATGTTCGCCTCCATGAACTTTGGCAGGTCGATGAAGCCGAGGAAGGCCGTCCGGCCCTGCTGCGGGAAGCCGTAGGCGTTGGTGGTGAGGAACCCGAGCACCGGTTGGATCACCAGTGCGGCGTAGAGCGCGTGATGCACGCCTGCCGCGGCGCGCCGCATCGCAGCCGGGATGTGCGCGGGCAGCGCCGGCGGCGGGCTGAACCGCCGGAAGAGCAGCCGTGAGAGCGCAAGCGCCAGGATGAGCAGGCCGGCCGATTCGTGGACGGCGTAGAAGGCCATCTTCGGCTCGTCCTTGATGAACCGGATGATGGGCCCCGTGGCGAGCGCGACCGCCATCAGCGGCACGGTCAGCCAGTGGAACCACTTGGCCAGGGTCCCGTACTGCCCGTCCGGATGCCGGATGTCCTGCCCCCGCAGGGGATCGCCGAGCGTCCCGTCCATCGCACCGTCTCCCGCCTCTGCCCGCAATATGGCATGCACGCCCCTCCTGCCGGGAGCGAAACCGTGAGCCACACCGACCTGCCCGACTGGACCGCCCAGAACCCGGGCGGCCGCCCGACCGACTGGCTGCGCGAGGCGGCGGGAGAGGACTGGGTGGCCGCGACCACCCACCGCTTCACGGCAGAGCTGATCGCCGGGCGCGTGCGGCAGGACGTGATGGTCCGCTACCTCGTGCAGGACTACCAGTTCATCGACCGCTTCGTGGCGCTGCTCGGCGCCGCGATCCACGCCGCGCCGACGCTGGCCAGCCGCCTGCCGCTCGGACGCTTCGCGGGCATGGTCTGCTCGGAGGAGAACACCTACTTCGTCCGCTCCTTCGATGCGCTGGGCGTGCCCGACGCGCTGCGGGTGTCGCCGCCCCTCTCCGCCCCCGCCCGCGGCTTCCAGGCGCTGATGGCCGAGGCCGCCGCCACGGGGAGCTACGCGGATGCGCTGGCCGTGCTGGTGGCAGCGGAGTGGGTCTACCTCTCTTGGGCGCGGCCGGCGCGCGACACCCGCGCGGCGGAGCCCTTCTGGTGCGCCGAGTGGGTGGACCTGCACGCCAACCCCTACTTCGAGGGCTTCGTCGAGTGGCTGCGCGCCGAGTTGGACCGGGAGGCGGCGGCGCTGGACGCCGCGGGCCGCGCGCGGGTGCTCGACCTGTTCCGCCACGCCGCGCGTCTGGAGCGTGAGTTCTTCGACACCGCCTACGCCGCCGCGTGATCGCGGCCCATGCCGACTGGAGCCTCGATCCCCGCAAGCGATGGGTGACGGTCGCGCGCCGGGCAGGGCCGGGCTGGCGGGCGGAAGCGCCGCGGCCGGTGGGCGACCCCGCGGCGATGCTCGCGGTAATGCTGGCGGAAGGCGGCCCGGTGGCGCTCGGGCTCGGCCGCCCCCTGGGCGTGCCGCGGGCCTGGGCCGCTGGGAGGGGAGAGACGGGCTTCCCGGCGTTCCTGCGCGGCCTGGTGCGCGACCCCGGCTTCTTCGAGGTCGCCGCTCACCTGGACCAGGTCTCGCCCGCGCGGCCCTTCTACCCTGCGCGGGGCGTGCGGGGCATGACGCGGGCCGCCCATGCCGCGGCGCTCGGCCTGGCGGATGCCGCTGCGCTGTCGCGGCTCTGCGACCGCGCGACGGCGCAGCGGCCGGCGGGGGCGCCGGTGTTCTGGACGCTTGGCGCGAACCAGTCGGGAAAGGCGGCCATCTCCGCCTGGCGCGACTGGCTGGCGCCGGCGATGGCGGCGGGCGCGCCCGTCGCGCTCTGGCCCTTCGAGGGGAGGCTGGCCGGCCTGCTCGCCCCGGGTCGGGCCGTGCTGGCGGAGGTCTACCCGGCGGAGGCGCTGCGCCAGCTCGGGCTGCGGCTCGTGGGCAGCAAGCGGGCGGAGGCGTCGCGGCGGGCACTGGCACCTGGCCTCCGTGCGGCGATGGAGCGCCTCGGCGTTGCGCCATCCCCGGCGCTGTCCCGCGCCGTCGAGGCGGGTTTCGGCGCGGACGCGACCGGCGAGGACCGGTTCGACTCGGTGCTCGGCCTTCTCGCGCTCGTGGCGGTGCTGGACGGGGCGCGGCCGGACTTCGTGCCGGACGATCCCTGGGTGCGGCTCTGGGAGGGCTGGGTCCTGGGGCAGACCGCCCTGCCCTACGCCCGGTAGAGCCCCGCGGCCTCCGCGGATTTCCGGACGAGTCCGACCAGCAGGTCGAGCATCGGCGTCGGCGTGCCCGTCAGCCGCGCGAGCCGCAGCGGCAGGTCGAACAGCGCCGCGACCTCCATCGGCCGGCCGAGCTCCAGGTCCTGCAGGATGGAGGGCTTGTGCAGCAGGTTCGAGTTGGCGACGCGCTCCACCGCCTCGGCATCCGGGTCGCAGCCGAGCGCCGCGGCGATGGCGCGCCCCTCCTCCCCCAGTGTCCGCGCCGCCGCGCGCAGCGCCGGGTCGGCATAGGTCGCGCGCACGCCCTGGCGCGACAGCACGCAGAGCGGGCCGGAGGACAGGTTGCCGAGCAGCTTGCGCCAGACCTCCGTGCGGATGTCGGGCGTCACCGGGCAGGGCATGCCGCCCGCCGCGATCACCTCCGAAAGCGCTTTGGCGCGCGGCGTGACCCGCCCGTCCGGCTCGCCCAGGATGACGCGGATGTTGCCGTGCTCGGACCGGACCACGCCGGGCGCCACGACCTCGCTCGCGGAGTAGACGACGCCGCCGATCGTCCGCCCGATGCCGACCGCGCGCTCCACCGCGCCCTCCGGGTCCACCTCCGGCAGGCGCGTCCCGGCCAGCGGGCCGGCGGCGCCCTGGAAGAACCACCAGGGGATGCCGTTCATCACGAAGGCCACCGCCGTCTCCGGCCCGAGCAGCGGGGCGATGCCGGCCGCGACGGAGGGCAGCGCCGGCGCCTTCACCGTCACCACCACCGCATCCTGCGGGCCGAGCTCGCCTGGGTCGGCGCTGGCGGCCGGGCGGCTGAGATGCACGCCGTCATGCGCCTCCACCCGCAGCCCGTTCGCCCGGATGGCGTCCAGGTGCGCGCCGCGCGCGACGAGCGAGACCTGCGCGCCGCCCCGCGCCAGCCGCGCCGCGATGTGCCCGCCGATGGCGCCGGCGCCGTAGACGCAGACCCTCACGAGAGCAGTTCCAGCGCCGCGCGCGACAGGGCCTGCACGCCGAGCGCGATGCAGCGCTCGTCCGGCTGGTAGTCGGCATTGTGCAGCCGGTCCGCGCGCCCTGGCGCGCCGGCGCCGATGCGCATCTGGAAGGCCGGCGCGAGGGCCGCGAAGGCGGAGAAGTCCTCCGACCCCATCGAGGGCTCGCCCTCCTCCACCACGGCCCCGAACTGGGCGCGGAGCGCGGCGAGAGAGGGCTCCAGCACGCGGTCGTCGTTGACCAGCGGCGGGACCATGCGGCGGTAGTCGATCGTGCAGGCGACGCGCATCGCCGTCTCCAGCCCCTGCGCCAGGCGGCGGATCGCGGCCTCGGCCGTGTCGCGCGCCTCGGCGTGCAGGGTGCGGACGGTGCCCTTCAGGTGAACCCGCTCGGGGATGATGTTGTAGGTGGTGCCGCCGGTGAACTGGCCGATGGTGACGACGGCCGGGTGCAGGGGCCGCACCTCCCGGCTCACCACCGTCTGCGCCTGCGCGACGAAGGCGCTGGCCGCGACGATCGGGTCCACCGCGGCATAGGGGTGGGCGGCGTGGCCCGAGCGGCCGCGCACCTCGAGGTCGAAGCGGTCGGAGGCGGCGAGGCAGGCGCCGCGGGCGTAGCCGAAGCGCCCGACCGGCATGTCCGGCTGGTTGTGGAAGCCGAGCGCCATGTCCACGCCCTCGCCGGCCCCGTCGGCGATCATGGCGGCCGCGCCCTCCAGCACCTCCTCGGCCGGCTGGAACACCAGCAGCACGCGCCCGGCCAGCATCGGCGCCATGCCCTTGAGCACCTCCGCCACGCCGAGCAGCGTGGCCGTGTGGATGTCGTGGCCGCAGGCATGCATCTTCCCGGGCGCGGTGCTGGCGAAGGGCAGCCCCGTTTCCTCGGCGATCGGCAGCGCGTCCATGTCGGCCCGGATGGCAAGCGTCGGCCCCGGCCGCCCGCCCTCGATCCAGCCGAGCACGCCCGTCCGCCCGACCCCCGTCCGGTGCGTGATGCCGAGGCGCGCGAGTTCCGCCGCGACGATGCCGGCGGTCCGCACCTCCTCGAAGGCGAGTTCGGGATGGGCGTGGATGTCGCGGCGCAGCGCGACGAGCCGCGGCTGCAGGGCCTCCGCCCTTTCCCGGATGCGGCCACCCGGATCGTTCACCAGCATATGCGCGCCCTGCCCGCCTGTCCGCCGCCATGGTAGGGCCGGAGGCACCGCTGGCAAGGTGGGACGCTTGCGCTGCCGGATCGGGCCGGGCTACGCAGGCAGCACGTCCAGGACGACCGGAACGAGAATGGGGAGGCCGCATTGCAGCATGCAATCGGACGTCGCGCGCTGGCGGTCGCCGCGACGGGTCTGCTCACCGCGCCCGCGCGGGCGCAGTCCTGGCCGAGCCAGCCGATCCGGCTGATCGTTCCCTTCGCGCCCGGCGGCAGCACGGACCTCTCGGCACGCATGGTCGCGGATGGCCTGTCCGCGCGCCTCGGTGTGCCTGTGGTTGTCGAGAACCGCGCGGGCGCGGGCGCCACCACGGGAAGCCAGATGGTCGCGGACGCCGCGCCGGACGGGCACACGCTGGTGATGTCGAACATCGCGAGCCATGCCATCAGCCCCTCGCTCTACCGCAACCTCCGCTACCACCCGGTGCGGTCCTTCACCCATGTGGCGCTGGTGATCTCGAACCCCTCCATCTTCGTGGCGAACAACGCGACCGCGCTCCGCAGCCTGGCCGACCTCGTGCGGGCGGCGCGGGAGAGGCAGGACGGCCTCGACATGGCTTCCTCGGGCGCCGGCTCCTCGAACCACCTGCTGATCGTGCGCTTCAGCCAGGTGGCCGGGATCCCGCACACCCACGTCCCCTTCCGCGGCGCGGGGCCGGCCATGGCGGCGGTGATCGCGGGGCAGGTGCCGATGATGTCGGACAGCCTGCCTTCCGCTGCGGCGCATGTCCGTCAGGGCTCCGTGCGCGCCGTCGCGATGAGCAGCCCCGAACGCCACCCCGCCTTCCCCGAGGTGCCCACCTTCCGCGAGCAGGGTTTCGACCTGACCAGCACCTCCTGGTTCGGCCTCTCCGGCCCGGCGGGCATGCCCGCGGAGATTACGGAGCGGCTGAACCGCGCGGTGCTGGCCGTGCTGGCCCTGCCGGAGACGCGGGCGCGCTTCGCCGAGATGGGCGGGACGGCGGGCGACCTCTCGGCGCAAGGCTATACCGAGTATGTTGCGGCGGAATTCGAGGCCTGGGCGCCGGTGGTCAGGGCCTCCGGGGCCACTGTGGACTGAACTTCATGCGCCCTGCGATTGCGTTAACCACGTGTTAAGGAATAATGGTTCGCGAGAAGGGCTCGGACGGCAATAAGCCGCCCGCCGGTGGTGCTGGCAGCAGCGCATCGAGGAACGAGCAGGGTCAGGGACGACGGGAACGGGTCTGGGACGGCGTGGCCCGGATCGGGAAGGGATGGGAATGCGCATCAACACGAAGGACCTGATCGCGGGGGGGATCCTGCTCCTCGTCGCCCTGATCGGGCTCTGGCTGAACCAGGACCACAGCCTCGGCACCGCGCGCCGCATGGGCCCGGGCTACATGCCCATGCTGGCCTTCAGCATCCTGGCGGGCCTCGGCGCCCTCGTGTTCGTGCTCGGCCTGTTCAACGGGCCCGACCCGCTGGACGACTGGACGCGGCTCGAGGTCCTGGCCGTTCCCTTCGCCATCGCCGCGTTCTTCGTCGTGTATCTCGTGGTGCAGGCCACCGGGCTTGTCTCCGGCTGGTACGTGCTCGGCTTCGCGCTGCTCGCGGCCACGCTCGCCCTGTCCGTCGCGCCCGGATGGCGGCCGCTCGGGCTGGTGCATGCCGGCATGGCGGTCTTCGCGCTGACGCTGGACCAGTTCGGCCTCATGCTCTCGATCGCCGCGACGGTTGCAGTCGCCTCGCTGGCCGACACGCACCACCGGCCGAAGGGCGTGGTCCTGATGATCCTGTTCCTCTGCGTGCTCTGCTACGCGGTGTTCATCTACGAGCTCGACATCCGCGTGCCCGTCTGGCCCGTGTTCCTGACCCAGTAGCGCGAAGGCAAGGACAGCCCAGATGGACCTCCTCATCCAGAACCTCGCGCACGGCTTCGGCGTCGCGCTGAGCTTCGACAACCTGCTCTTCGCATTCATCGGCTGCATCATCGGCACGGCCATCGGCGTGCTGCCGGGCATCGGGCCGGTCGCCACCATCTCGCTGCTGCTGCCCATCACCTTCGGACAGCCGGCGACGACCGCCATCATCATGCTCGCGGGCATCTACTACGGCGCGCAGTATGGCGGCTCCACCACCGCGATCCTGCTGAACCTGCCGGGCGAGGTGTCCTCCGTCGTCACCACGCTCGAAGGATACAAGATGGCCCGGCGCGGGCGCGCCGGCGCGGCGCTCGCCACCGCCGCCATCGGGTCCTTCTTCGCGGGCACGGTGGGCACGCTGCTCGTCGCGGCGTCCGGCCCGCTGCTGACGCAGGTGGCGCTGTCCTTCGGGCCTGCCGACTACTTCTCGCTCATGCTGCTCGGGCTCATCATCTCGGCCGTGCTGGCGCAGGGCTCGGTCATCAAGTCCATCGGCATGGTGGTGCTCGGCGTGGCGCTCGGCCTGGTGGGCACGGACGTGCAGACGGGCCAGCAGCGCTTCACCTTCGGCATCCCGGAGCTCTCGGACGGCATCGGCTTCGTCTCGATCGCCATGGGCATGTTCGGCATCGCCGAGATCATCCTGAACCTCGAGCGGCCCGAGAGCCGGAACGTGCTGTCCTCGAAGGTGGGCAGCCTGTTCCTGACGCGGGAGGAGTGGAAGCGCGCCACGCCCTCCGTGCTGCGCGGCACGCTGGTGGGCTCGGCGCTCGGCATCCTGCCCGGTGGCGGCGCCTCGCTCGCGGCCTTCGGCTCCTACATGATGGAGCGGAAGATGTCGAAGGGCCGGCACGAGTTCGGCACCGGCGCAATCGAGGGCGTGGCGGGGCCGGAGGCGGCGAACAACGCCGCGGCCCAGACCTCCTTCATCCCGCTGCTGACCCTTGGCATCCCGGCCAACGCCGTGATGGCGCTGATGGTCGGCGCGCTGATCATCCAGGGCATCCAGCCCGGGCCCCGCATGGTGGAGGCGCAGCCGGACCTCTTCTGGGGGCTCATCGCCTCCATGTGGATCGGCAACCTGATGCTGGTCATCATCAACCTGCCGCTGATCGGCATGTGGGTGAAGCTGCTGCAGGTGCCCTACAAGTACATGTACCCGTCGATCCTGATCTTCTGCTGCATCGGCGTGTACTCGCTCAACAACAACGTCTTCGACATCTACCAGACGCTGATCTTCGGCGTGCTCGGCTACCTGTTCAGCAAGCTGCGGATGGAGCCGGCGCCGCTGCTGATTGGCTTCGTGCTCGGCCCGATGATGGAGGAGCACCTGCGCCGCGCCATGCTGCTCTCGCGCGGCGATCCCTCCGTTTTCATCGAGCGCCCGATCAGCGCCACGATGCTCGGCATCGCCGCCATCGCGCTCGTCACCATGCTCCTGCCCAACATCCGCAAGGGCAAGGAGAAGGCCATGGCGGGCTGACGCGCCGCCAACCGGAACACCGAGACCAGGGGCCGCTCCCGCGCGGGGGCGGCCCCTTTCGTTTGGGAACGAGACGGCGCAGGCTGGTGGCGGAGGGCCGCCGCATGGATCTGCAACTGGCCGGGAAGGTCGCGCTCGTCACCGGCGCCTCGGCGGGGCTTGGCCGCGCCATCGCGACGCTCCTGGCCGAGGAGGGGTGCCGCCTCGCGCTGCTCGCGCGCCGCCGCCCGCTGCTGGAGGAGCTGGCCGCCACCCTCCCCGCCTCGGCCGAGCCGCTGGTGATCGTGGAGGACGTGACCTCGCCCGGCGTGGCCGAGCGCACGCGGGACGCCGTGCTCGGCCGGTTCGGGCGCTGCGACATCCTGGTGAACAACGCGGGCGCCAGCCGACCGCAGCAGGACCTCGGCCCCGATGAGGTCTGGATGGAGAGCATGGAGATCAACTTCCACGCCGGGCGGCGGATCGCCCACGCGCTGATCCCGGCCATGCGCGCCGAGGGCTTCGGGCGGATCGTCAACATCACGGGGCAGGACGAGCCGCACATGATCAACGCCGCCAACGCCCCGAACGGCGCCGTCCACATCTGGGCGAAAGCGCTCTCCCGCGCACTCGGCCGCGACGGCATCACGGTGAACTCCGTGCCGCCCGGCCGCCTCCGGTCCGAGCAGATCGACACCCGCATCCTGCCCTCCGAGGAGGCGCGCCAGGCCTGGGCGGAACGCGAGGTCCCCGTCGGCTACATCGGGGAGGCGGAGGACCTGGCGGTGCTGGTGGCGTTCCTCTGCTCGCCGCGGGCGCGCTACATCACCGGGCAGGTGATCCACGTGGATGGCGGCACGCGCCGCTTCAGCCACTGAACCGCCGGGGAGGGGTTCAGTCCGGGATCCAGTCCGGCCGCGGCAGCGCGCGGTAGGCGTCCCGCAGGCTGTCGGACCACCGGTCCCGCACGAAGCGGAAGAACGGGTCCTCCTCCCCGATCCGGCGGCGCAGCGTCGCGGCCAGCGCGCCGCGGCGGATGACCGTCAGGTCGGCCGGCAGCCCCACCGTGAGGTTCGAGCGCAGCGTGCTGTCCATGCTGATCAGCGCGAGCGTCACGCCATCGGCGAGCGACGTGCCGTGCGAGAGCACGCGGTCGAGGATCGGCTTGCCGTACTTGTGCTCGCCGATCTGCAGGAAGGGCGTCTCCGGCGTCGCCTCGACGAAGTTGCCGGCGGCATAGACCAGGAACAGGCGCGGCGGCGCCGCGCCGATCTGGCCCGCCAGCAGGAAGGAGGCGTCGAAGCCGATGCCCTGCGCCTTCATCGCCGCACCATCGGCCGCGAAGACGGCGCGCACCGCCGTGCCGAGGAGCTGGGCGGCCCGGAACATGCTCGGCACGTCGCGCAGCGTGTGGGTCGCGCCGTCCAGCTCCATACCTTCCTGCACGCGGCTGAGCGCGCCCTGGGTGATGGCGAGGTTCCCGGCGGTCAGGACCGCCAGCACGCGCTCCCCGCGCACCTCCTCGACATGGGTCTTCGCGAAGGTGGAGATGTTGTCCACGCCCGCATTGGTGCGGGTGTCGGAGAGGAGGACCAGCCCCTCCTCAAGGTGCAGGCCGACGCAGTAGGTCACGCATCCCCGCTGCCGAGGTAGAATTCGGATATCGCGCGGCCGAGGTCGAGGTTGCGGTTGATCGACTCCGTCAGGAAGTCGTGCAGCCCGGCCTCCATGACCGTCTCGATCCTTGCCTGCCGCAGCCGCGCATGGCCCTCGGCGGCCAGGTCGTGGCAGGCCCCGCGCCGGCCGCCCTCCCGCGCGATCTCCTCCAGCACGGCGGAGACCTGCGCGTGGCAGGCGAGCATGGAGCGCGGCAGCTCCGGCCGCAGGATCAGCAGCTCCGCCAGCAGCCGGGGCCGCAGGCGGGCGTTGTAGAGCACCTGGTAGGCCCGCAGCGCCGAGACGGAGCGGAGCAGCGCCTGCCATGCCAGGTACTCCACCGCGCCCGTCGGCCCGCTCTCGTCCAGCGTGGTGTGCTTGCTGTCGAGCAGCCGTGCCGTGTTGTCGGCGCGCTCCAGCATCACGCCGAGCTGGACGAAGCGCCAGGCGTCGTTGCGCAGCATGGTGTCCACGGCCGCGCCGTTGAAGAGCAGGGTGCGCATCCGCACCCATTCCAGGAAGAAGCCCAGCTCGTCGCCCGTGGCGCGGCGCTGGCGCAGCTCCATCCAGGTGTCGTTCAGCGACTCCCACATGTCGACGGTGAGCGCCGTGCGGACGGAGCGTGCGTTGCGGCGCGCGAGCTCGATGCAGGAGGCGATGGAGGACGGGTTGGCGGGGTCGGTCGCCAGCCAGGCGATCACCGCCTCCCGCGTCGGCTCGGCATGGCGGGCGGCGAAGCCGGGCTCCGCGCCTGTCGCGACCAGCAGGTGGCGCCAGTCCTCCGCCTGGTTGGCGGCCTGGTGCAGGACGGACATGCGCAGCGCGGCCTGCATCCCGCGCGCCAGGTTGCCGGCCCGCTCGGCGTAGCGGCCCATCCAGAACAGGGCGTCGGCGGTGCGGGAGAGCATGGCCGGCCTCAGCCCTGCGACTGGGACTGGGACTGGGTCGCGCCTTGGCTTCCCCCCTGGGCGGCGATGGGCAGTTCGTCCAGCACCCAGGTGTCCTTGGTCCCGCCCCCCTGGGAGGAGTTCACGACAAGCGAGCCCTCCCGCAGCGCGACACGCGTCAGCCCGCCGGGCACCAGCCGGACCTCGCGCCCCATCAGCACATAGGGCCGCAGGTCCACGTGGCGCGGCGCGATGCCCTGCGGCGCGAGCGTCGGCACGGTGGACAGCGCGAGCGTCGGCTGCGCGATGTAGTCCCCCGGCTGCGCCGCGATGCGCGCCGCGAACTCCGCGCGCTGCGCGGCCGTGCTCTGCGGGCCGACCAGCATGCCGTAGCCGCCCGAGCCGCGGGCGAGCTTCACGACAAGGTTCTCCAGGTTCGCCAGCACATGCGCGCGCTCATCCTCCCGCTCGCAGAGGAAGGTGGGCACGTTGGCCAGCAGCGGCTCCTCGGCGAGGTAGAAGCGGACCATCTCCGGCACGTAGGGATAGATGCCCTTGTCGTCCGCGATCCCGGCGCCGGGCGCGTTGGCGAGGGTGACGTTGCCCGCGCGGTAGGCGGCGAAGAGGCCCGGCACGCCGAGCATGCTGTCCGGGCGGAAGGCGAGAGGGTCGAGGTACTCGTCGTCGAGGCGGCGGTACAGCACGTCCACGCGCCGGCGGCCTGCGGTGGTGCGCATGTAGAGCACCTCGTCCTCGACGAAGAGGTCGGCGCCCTCCACCAGCTCGACGCCCATCTCGTCGGCGAGGAAGCAGTGCTCATAGTACGCGCTGTTGTAGTGGCCGGGCGTCAGGATCGCGACGCAGGGCGTGCCACGGCAGGCGGGCGGCGCCACCTCCTTCAAGGTTTCCAGCAGCTCCTCCGGGTAGTGGTCGACCGGCGCCAGCCGGTGCGCGGCGCAGAGCCCGGGGAAGAGGCGCAGCATCGCCTCCCGGTTCTCCAGCATGTAGGACACGCCGGAGGGCGTGCGGCAGTTGTCCTCGAGCACGTAGAACGCGTCCTCGTCCGTGCGGACGAGGTCGATGCCGGAGACGTGGGTGTAGATCCCGCCCGGCGGCTTCACGCCCTGCATCAGGTGCTGGTAGGCGGCGTTGCGCAGCACCGTCGCTTCCGGGATGCGCCCGGCCCGCAGGATCTCCCGCGCTCCGTAGACGTCGGCGAGGAACATGTTCAGCGCGCGGACGCGCTGCGCCAGCCCGCGCGACAGGCGCTCCCACTCCGCGCGGGCCAGGATGCGCGGGATGATGTCGAAGGGGATCAGGCGCTCCGGGTCGCCGCCCTCCCCGTAGACGGCGAAGGTGATGCCGATGCGGCGGAACAGCGCCTCCGCCTCGGCGCGCTTGCGCCCCAGCGTCTCGGGGCCCTGGGCAGAGAGCCACGCGGCGATGCCGGCATAGGGCGCCCGCGTGGCCGGATGTGTCGTGCCGGCCGGGCCGAGCATCTCGTCGAAGGCGGTCGGGGCGTCTGGCAAGGCTGGCGTCCGGCTGTCACCTGTTCGCCATCAGCCTTGCCGCAAAGCGCGGGCCGGGGGAAGCAGGCGGCGCGCGCGAAAACGCGGCCGGCGCGCGGCTCTGCCCAGCGGATGGGCAGGCGGTGGCGCCGCGCGCGTCAGGCGATCTCGCGGATCAGCTTGGCGCGCAGCGCGCGGGCGAAGTCGCGCCGGTCCTCGGCCCGCATGACGAAGGCGTTGGCGCCGCCGATCACCTCCCGCTCATAGGCGGCGGCCAGCCGCCCGTCCCGCCAGGCGGAGCCCGCCTCGATGGCGAGGGCGTTCACCGTGATCCCCTGGGCCACCACCGCGTCGCGCGCCGCGGCCGCAGGCGTCAGGCCCCGCATGTCGGGGCCGTCGCCCGAGACGTCGATCTTGCGCGCCTCTGCCGTCCAGGGCGCCGCGGAGAGCAGGGCGGCCGCGTGCAGCACGGCGTCGCCGATGGCGTTCCACGCCTGCCGCGACCGCGGCGCCTCCAGCATCGCCTGGGCGGCCGCCTCCGCGCCGGCCCGGTCGGCGATGCGCTGCCAGTCCACGACGGTCGCGGCGCCGCCGGGCGAGCCCCACTCCACCATCGCGACCCCGATGGCGCCGTGGCGGCCCGAGCGGATGGCGGCCAGCACCGCGGGGTGGGACAGGGCCTCGGCGACCCCCTCCCGCTGCAGGGCGAACTCCGCGTCGTCGATGGAACCGGAAGCATCCACCGCAAGCACCAGCAGCAGGTCCACCCGCGATGCCTGCGCCGCGGCCGGGGCGGCGGCCAGGGCGGGGGAGGCCAGCAGCGCGCGGCGGCGCAGGACGGGGCCGGGCATCCGGGGAAGCCTCATCGTGTTGCGCGGCAGACCTGCGGGCAGCCCGTGTGAATTCAAGCGGCGGGCGGAACCCGGCCCGCCCGCCCGGCGTCCCGGCAGGCAATGTCCAGCACAACCCAGGCGTCGCATGCGGCGCGCGAGTTCCCGGGCCTGCGCCTCGATGCGTACAGCCTCGACCTCCCCTCGCCGGAAGGGCAGCTCGGCGACCGCGCCAGCAACCGCGCCTTCGATGCGCTGCTGCAGGCGGCGCGGGAGAGGCTGCGGCAGGCCGGCGGGCGTGACCCCTTCGGGGA
>DASQNQ010000337.1:0-14232 GCA_035644895.1 Acetobacteraceae bacterium
CTGTACCTGGTGGGCGCCGGAACCCATCCCGGCGCCGGGCTGCCCGGCGTCGTCTCCTCCGCTCGCGTCCTCGATGAGGTGGTTCCGCATGCGCGTGCCTTCGCCTGAGATCCATCCCGCGGACCTTGCGGCCTGTCGCGCGCTGCTGCGCGACGGCAGCCGGTCCTTCCATGCTGCCTCGCTGCTTCTGCCGCCCCGCATCCGGGCGCCGGCGACCGCCATCTACGCCTTCTGCCGCCTGGCCGACGACGCGGTGGACCTCGGCGACGGGAAGGCCCGCGCCGTGGTGCGCCTGCAGGACAGGCTCGCGCGTGCCGCGGAGGGGCGCCCGCTGCCGATCCCGGCGGACCGCGCCTTCGCCGCGACGCTCGCGCGGCACGGCATCCCGCGCGTGCTGCCCGAGGCGCTGCTGGAGGGGCTGGCCTGGGATGCGGAGAGCCGGCGCTACGACACGCTCAGCGAACTGCGCGCCTATGCCGCGCGCGTCGCGGGTTCGGTCGGCGCGATGATGTCGGTGCTGATGGGCGCGCGGAGTCCGGCCATGGTGGCCCGCGCCTGCGATCTCGGCGTCGCGATGCAGCTGACGAACATCGCCCGCGACGTCGGCGAGGATGCGCGGGCCGGGCGGCTCTACCTCCCGCTCGACTGGCTGCGGGAGGCGGGGATCAGGCCGGAGGCGTGGCTTTCCAATCCCATCTTCACTCCGGCCGCTGCGGGGCTGGTCAGGCGCCTGCTCGACGAGGCCGAGCGTCTCTACGCGCGTGCGGAGGCCGGCATCCGCGGGCTGCCGCTCGATTGTCGCCCGGGCATCGGCGCGGCGCGGCTGATCTACGGGGAGATCGGGAGGGAGATAGCCTCGGCCGGGCTCGACAGCATCTCCCGCCGCGCCGTCGTGCCGGCCTCGCGCAAGCTTGCGCTGCTCTCGCGCGCGATCATGTCCACGGTGCGGCCGGGCCTGTCGCCGGAGGGGACTGCGCTGCCGGAGACGCGCTTCCTGGTGTAGGCCGTCGCTGCCGCGCCCGTGCCGGCGCGGCGGATCGCCTGGTGGTCCGTGGAGCAGCGGGCCGCCTTCGTCATCGAGTTGTTCGCGCGGTTGGAGCAGCGCGACCGGAACATTCAAGCGGAGGGTTTGAGATGGACGGGATCGGAAACTGGGCAGGCCTCCTGATGGCCCTCGGCGGGCTGGCGCTCGCCGTCTCGGCATTCCGCCGGCGGGCTGCCGCGCGCGCGGCGATGGCACGCGGGCAAGCGGCAGCGCCGCTGAACCCGAAGCTGGCGATGCTGGGCGAGGTCGCGACGCCGCTCGTGCTCGGCGCGACGGCCATCGCGGGCGGGCAGGTGGCGCTGGCCTTTTACATGACCGATGGCGGGGGTGTGTTCTCGCAGCTCGACCTGCTCGGGTTCCTGTTCCTGCTGGCCGCCTATGCCGGATGGGTGGTGACGAAGACGCGGCACCGCATCGCGTGAGGATGCTTCACAGGGCGGCGTAACGTCCTGAAACCAGTTCGGCCAGGGCGTGTTCCGGAAGGCTACAACCTCTTTCCGGGATGCGCCCATGAACTGGGAAATCTTCATGAACTGGCAGTTCGGCTTCACGCTGCTGGCCGTTCTTGCCCTTGGAATCTGGCAATTCGTTTCCATCCGGCGTAGCCGGGCGAAGCGTGGCGAAGAAGGCCATGTGAGCCATCCGCCCGGCCATCGCCGGGACCAGTCCGTGCCGCCACGTTGACGCAGGCGCGCAGCGGCGACCCGCTGCTGGGGGTGCTTGCCCTCGGCGGTGCCCTCGTCGCGTCGAGTGTGCTCTCCGCGGCCTTCTCGCCCGCGCCGGTGCTGAACCCGGACACGCGCCGCTACTACAAGCGGCTGGCGAAGCCCTGGTTCAATCCGCCGGACTGGGCGTTCGGCGTCTGGGGGCCGCTCTGGGCGATGCTTTCGGTTGCCGGCTGGAGGCTGTGGCGGGCGCAACCGAGCCGAGCGCGCACGCGCGCGCTCGGCCACTGGTTCGGCGCGCAGGCGCTGAACGTCGCCTGGCTCTGGCTCGGCTTCGGACGACGTAATCGCGCCGCCATGGCGATCGAGGCCGCGGCCACGACGGCGAATGCCGTCGCGCTGGTGGATGCGGCGCGGCGCGTGGACGGGCCATCCTCCGCCCTCTCTGCGCCCTATCTCGCCTGGATCGCCTTCGCAGGTCTGCTCAGCGAGGAGTTGTGGCGGCTCAACCGCGGCCGCCGCATTTGATTGTCAGGCTGGATTGACACACATCAAGGTGTGAACCGCAGGACGACGCCTAGCCTCCGGGACGGAACCGGAGGCTGCCGTCCATGCGCATCGTGCTCGTCCATCCCAACTACCACTCGGGTGGCGCCGAGATCGCGGGCAACTGGCCGCCCGCCTGGGTGGCCTACCTGGCCGGCTACCTGAAGGCGGACGGCTACACCGACGTCACCTTCATAGACGCGATGACGGATCACATGAACGAAGCCGCGCTGCGCGACGCGCTGGCGCGGCTGAAGCCTGACGTGGTCGGCGCCACAGCGATCACCCCCGCGATCTACGAGGCCGAGAAGGTGCTGCGCGCCGCACGGGATGTCTGCCCGGACGCGGTCACGGTGCTGGGCGGCATCCACGGCACGTTCATGTACCAGCAGGTGCTGGCGGAGGCGCCCTGGATCGACGCCGTGGTGCGCGGGGAGGGGGAGCAGGTCTTCCTCGACCTGGTGCGCTGCGTCGAGGACGGCCACTGGGTGGGGGAGCGCGCGAACGTCCGCGGGATCGCGTACCTGGAGGACGGCAAGGTCGTGGCCACCAAGGCCGCGCCGCCCATCAGGGACCTGGAACGCATCAGGCCCGACTGGGGCGTGCTCGACTGGAAGAAGTACATCTACATCCCGACCGGCACGCGGGTCGCCATCCCGAACATGGCGCGCGGCTGCCCCTTCACCTGCTCCTTCTGCTCCCAGTGGATGTTCTGGCGCGACTACCGCGTGCGCGACCCGAAGGCGGTGGTGGACGAGATCGAGGAGCTGGTCGAGAAGCACGGCGTCGGCTTCTTCATCCTGGCGGACGAGGAGCCCACCATCCACAAGAAGAAGTTCGTCGAGTTCTGCGAGGAGCTGATCCGCCGCGGCCTGCCCGAGAAGGTGCAGTGGGGCATCAACACCCGCGTCACCGACATCCTGCGCGACGAGGCACTGCTCCCGATGTATCGCCGCGCGGGCCTCGTCCACATCTCGCTCGGCACGGAGGCCGCGGCGCAGCTCAAGCTCGACCGCTTCAACAAGGAAACCACGGTCGCGCAGAACAAGCGGGCGATCGAGCTGCTGCGCAAGGCCGGCATCGTGTCCGAGGCGCAGTTCATCGTGGGCCTGGAGAACGAGACGGTGGAGACGCTCGAGGAGACCTACCGCATGGCCCTCGACTGGAACCCGGACATGGCGAACTGGGCCATGTACACCCCCTGGCCCTTCAGCGACCTGTTCAAGGAGCTGGGCGACAAGGTCGAGGTGTTCGACTTCTCCAAGTACAACTTCGTCACGCCCATCATGAAGCCGGAGGCGATGGACCGGGCCACGCTGCTGGACCGCACCATGGCGAACTACCGGCGCTTCTACATGCGCAAGGCGTTCCTGGGCTATCCGTGGACCCGGGACCGGCGCCGGCGCAGCTACCTGGTGGGCTGCCTGAAGGCCTTCCTGAAGTCCGGCTTCAAGCGCACCTTCTACGACCTCGGCAAGGTGGGCTACTGGGGCCCGCAGTCGAAGAAGAATGTCGACTTCCACTTCGACGACTCGCGCACCTTCGACCAACGCAAGGCCGCCGCCGCCCCCCATAACGCCATGTGGAAGAGCATGCACCGCCCCAAGGTGAAGCTGCCCGCCGCCAACGCCGCGAAGGCCTGCGGCGGCGGGACGGAGCAGATGACCGAAGCGCAGATGGACGCCGTCGGGCAGGCACCGGGGGTGCGGCCGGAGTAGCGCCGTGGACGGCGCCATCGCCGCCGCGCGCATCGGCCCGAACGCCGTGACGCGCCTGGCCGAGGCGGCGCGGGAGGTGCTGCCGGGCGAGGAAGTGCTGGCCCTGTTCGAGGAGGCGGGCCTGGCGCACCGCCTTGCCAACCCGCCGCATCGGATGGTGGAGGAGCGGGAGGTGACCCGGCTGCACGCCGTGCTGCGCCGGCGCGTCGGCGTGCCCGTGGCGCGGCTGCTGGGGGCCGAGGCCGGCCGGCGGACGGCGGACTACCTGCTGGCGCACCGCATCCCGCGCCCGCTGCAAGGCCTGCTGCGGCTGCTGCCGGCCCGGCTGGCCGCGCGCGTGCTGCTCGGCGCCGTGACGCGCCACGCCTGGACCTTCGCGGGCAGCGGGCGCTTCTCTGTCGACACCGGCCGACCGGTGCGCGTGGTGCTGGAGGGTTGCCCGCTCTGCCGCGGCGCCGCCTCTGGGCAGCCCCTCTGCGACTTCTACGCGGCCGCCTTTTCGCGGCTGTTCCGCGCCCTGGTCAGCCGCCGCACCCGCGTGGCGCAGACGGGATGCGCCGCGATGGGCGACCCCGCCTGCACCTTCGAGCTGCGCTGGTAGGCGCCTACTCCACCACCTGCCGGTAAAGATGCCAGGTGGCGTGCCCGAGCAGCGGCATCACCACGGCGAGCCCGATGAAGGCCGGAATGCTGCCGAGGACCAGGAGCGCCGCGACGATCAGCCCCCATGCCGCCATCGGGACAGGGTTCTGCACCACCGCGCGCACGGAGGTGCCGACCGCAGCGCCAAGGCTCGTGTTGCGGTCGAGCAGAATCGGGAAGGACACCACTGTCAGCGCCAGCACCAGCGCGGCGAAGCCCGCCCCCACGAGGTTGCCGAGCAGCAGCAACCGCCAGCCCTCGCCCGTTTCGAAGACGCGCGCGACGAAGCCGGTCACCGACTCGCCGCCTGCGGACCCGATCGTCGCCTCCATGATCAGCCGCGCTGCGAAGATCCACGCGACGAAGATGCCGAGCAGCACCACGCCCAGGCCGAAGATCCGGCCGATGGCGGGTGAGCGGAAGGCGCGGAAGGCGCACATCATGTGGGCCGGCCGCCCCTCCTCCCGCCGCTTGCTGATCTCGTACATGCCAAGCGCGAGGACCGGACCGAGCAACGAGAGCCCGGCAACGAGCGGATAGAACAGCCCCGCAAGGTCGCCGCCCACGATGGCCACCCAGGCGAAGACGCCGACAAGCGGATAGATCAGGCCGAGGAAGATCAGCTGCGTGGGCACGGCCAGGAAGTCCTGCCAGCCCAGCCTCAGCGCCGTCCCCAGGGCGTCGAAGCCGATGCGTTTGACGGTGGGCGTTCCGCGGGCAGCCCCGGGGGCAGCATGGCCGGTGCGGACGGTCGTCGATGCGCTTGCCATTCCGTGTCCTCCGCTGTGCCGTCCGGATCCTGGACGGCAGGAGGTGGATCATTGGACGCGATGGTATACAAACGAGGGGCGCGCCTCTTCACGCCTTCGCGAACGGCTTGACGTCTTGCGCCCCGCGCTGATGTGTGCGGCGCGGCATGAGGCGAACCGGCATGGACTATTTCGCGCTGTTGAAGCTGTTCCTGGTCTTCGGCCCGATCCTCGGCTGGGGGTTCCTGGAACTCTGGCTGTTGCGCCGCGACCGGCGGCGTGCCGGGCGCTGATGGACACGCTGATCCGCTGGGAGTGGATCATCATGTTCGCCATCGCGCTCGGCTTCGGCGCGCGGGAGTTGCTCTCCCACCGCGCCTGGCGCCGCGCGCGGGAGAGGCGCCTCAGCGAAGCGCGCGGGGAACCTTGAAGCCGAGCATGGCCTGCACGACCGGCAGCCGGAAGCGGTCGAGCGAGAGGCTCTCATGCACCGCGACGGCATCCTCGCCCAGGATGCGCGTCCCGATGACGGAGCGGGCGTAGAAGGGCGTGTCCTCCAGCGTCCGGACCAGGCGGGGCGAGGCGCCCGGCTCGGCCCGGGTGGGGCGGGGGATGCGCCAGATGCGCGTGCGGGGAAGCTCCGCCTCCGCCTGCGGCGCGATCTCCTCCACCCCACCGCCGGGCAGGGTGCGCAGCGCCAGCGCCTGCGACGTGCCGTCGCGCCGGCGGGCGTTGTAGAGGATGGCGGTCCCGTCGCGCAGCTTCGCGCGGCACCAGTCCCAGTCCACGAAGTCGGATTCGAGCGGCGCATCGCCCTCGTTCGTGTCGAAGTAGGCGGGCCCCGACCAGCTCAGCCCCGGCTGGTCGAAGGCGACCTCGACGCGGGACGCGGCCGAGATCGGCGACCAGCGGTGCCGCCCGGCGGCGTCCAGGGTGAAGACCCGCCCGTTCAGCCCGCCCGTGTGCAGCCGCACCGTGCCCCGCAGGCGGGAGGGCAGGGGGGCCGTCACCTCCTCGATCTGGAAGCTCAGCGTCGCCCCGTCCCAGTGCAGCGCGCTCGGCCCGATGGCGAGGTTGCTCCCGTCCCGCCACACCTTCGATGCGCCGCGCTCGGTCAGCGCCCAGCGCCGCGTTTCGCCGTACAGGGCCACGTTGAGCGCCGCGTGGTTCACCGGATCCGTCGGCCCGCGCCGCCGCGCAAACGCGTACCAGGGCGAAAAGACGCTGCCGAGGAAGGCGATCAGCGTGATCCCGTGGCGCCCGTCGTCGCTCAGCGCGTCGACGTACCACCAGACATAGCCGTCCCGCGCGACCGGGCGGTCGAAGCGAGGTCCCGCGAAATGCTCGCCGCCGCCAGGCGTCCCGACAGCGCCGCCATCGGCACGCCCGCCCCCGGATGGGCGCTGCCCCCCGCCAGGTAGAGCCCCGGCAGCGAGGTCCGGCTCCCCGGCCGCGCGAAGCTCGCCGCCCAGCCGTGGTTCGCCCGGCCGTACAGGGCCCCCCCCGTCGCCGGGAACAGCGCCTCGAAGTCCCGCGGCGTTGTCTGCACAAGGTCCCGGGGCGTCAGCCGCAGGCCGCAGCGTTCCATCAGGGCGAAGGCCGCCTTCCGGCATGGCTCAGTCTCCATTTCGGCGCGATCGCCGGTCGGTGGTGCGTTGACGAGGACGAGCAGGCGCTCCGGCCCGCCGGGCGCCGTGCCCTCGTCGTTGCGGTCCTGCGCGCAGACATAGACGGTCGGTTCCTCCGGCAGGCGCCGCTGCGCGAGGATCCGGTCGAACTCCGCGGCGTAGTCGCGGGAGAAGAAGACGCTGTGCCGCACCAACGGGAAGCCCTCCGCCTCGGCCAGCATGGACCAGGTCACGGCCGAGAGGGACCGGTCCGCCGGGTTCGCCCGCTCCGCCGCGCGGGAGGCAGGCACGCCGAACAGCCCCCCGGCCAGCGCCGCGGCGTCGGCGTTCAGCATGACGGCGTCGCCCGCGATTCGCTCGCCATCCGCGAGCCGCACGCCGGCCGCGCGGCCGCGCTCCACCAGGATCTCCGCCACATGCGCGCCGTAGCGGAACCGTGCGCCGTGCGCGGCGGCCACGCCCTCCAGCGCGCGGGCGACCCGGTGCATGCCCCCCTCCACCGTCCAGACGCCCGCCTGCTCGACATGCGCGATCAGCATCAGCGTCGCAGGTGCGAGATAGGGCGAGGAGCCGGTGTAGGTCGCGTAGCGCCCGAAGAGCTGGCGAAGCCGCGGATCGCGGAAATGCTCGCCGAGCGCCTTCCACATGGTCGCGAAGGGCGAGACGCCCCAGAGGCCCATGAGCCCGAAGGGGCCGGCACTGGCGACGAGGGAGAAGGGCGTGGGCCGCTCCGCGCGGATGAAGGGGCGCTCCAAAGCCTCGTAGATGCGCCGCGCGCGGGCGGAAAAATCGCGGAAGCCGCGCGCTTCTGCTGCCCCGGCGAACTGGCCGATGGCATCCTCGGACCGGGCCGGATCGGCGAAGAGGTCGAGGCGCTCCGACGCGCTCCAGGCATGGCGCGCGAGCACCTCCAGCGGACGGAGGGCGAGGTGGTCCTCCAGCCGTTCACCCGCCTCGCCGAACAGCTCGTCGAAAACCCAGCGCATGGTGAAGACGGTCGGGCCGGAATCGATTGCTGCGCCGCCGGCCTCCACGACCCGCATCTTGCCGCCCGGTGCCGCCGCGCGCTCGAGCACGGTGACGGCGTGGCCCTGCGCGGCGAGCGCGAGCGCGGCTGAGAGGCCACCCACGCCTGCGCCGACGATGATGGTCCGTGAACCCGCCATGAGCCTCCCGCAGATCGGCATTGACTTGGGTGTCAATACCAGTTGACAGTCTTGCATGACAAGCAGATCGGACAGGGCTCGCGCCCACCCGATCCCGGTTCGGGAGGCGGAGCATGGATGCCGTGGTGCGGATCGAGCGGGCCCTCTCGGATGCGCTCGCACTGACGGCCCTGGGCGGGTGTCCGCCACGCCTCGCGGAGGCGATGCACCACGCCGTGTTCCCGCGCGGCGCGCGCGTCCGCCCGCGGCTCGTGCTGGCGGTCGCGGCAGCCTGCGGCGGCGACGACACGCGCCTGACGGATGCGGCCGCCGCGGCGATCGAACTTCTGCACTGCGCCTCCCTCGTGCATGACGACCTGCCCTGCTTCGACGATGCCGAGATGCGGCGCGGCCGTCCCTCCGTCCACCGCGCGCATGGCGAGCCGTTGGCCGTGCTGGCGGGCGACGCACTGATCGTGCTCGCCTTCCAGGCGCTGGCCCGCACGGGCGGGGAGTGCTCGCGCGTGGTCGCGCTGACGGGGTGCGTCGGCGCGGCCGTCGGCGTCCCGCGCGGCATCGTCGCTGGCCAGGCCTGGGAATGCGAGCGCCTGTCCGACATCGCCGAGTACCACCGCCAGAAGACCGGCGCCCTGTTTGCTGGCGCCGCGATGGCGGGCGCGCTCTCGGCCGGGCAGGAGGGCGACCCCTGGCGTGCCTTCGGTGCACTGCTCGGGGAGGCGTACCAGGCCGCCGATGACATCGGCGACGCGGCCGGCGAGGCGGAGGAGATGGGCAAGCCGACCGGCCGTGACGCCGCGCTCGGCCGGCCGAGCTGGGCGCGGGAACTCGGCATCCCCGGCGCAGTCCGGCGCCTGCAGGAGTTGGCCGGCGCGGCGGTCGCCGCGATACCGCCCTGCCCTGGCGCGGGCGACCTGAAGGCGCTGGTGATGTCGGAGTCGCGGCGGCTTCTGCCGAAGCGCCTCGACGTCGCTGCGGCCTGAGGCGGTGTCCGCCGGCCTGACCGGCCTGCCATTGCCCTCCTGGCGCGACCGGCTGCTCGGCTGGCGTGACCGCCTCGTCTCCGACGCGCGTTTCCGCGCCTGGGCCGCGCGCTTCCCGCTGACGCGGCCGGTGGCGCGCGCGCGGGCGGGCGCGCTGTTCGATCTCTGCGCGGGCTTCGTCTATTCGCAGGTTCTGCTGGCCTGCGTGCGGCTGCGCGTCTTCGACATGCTGCGCGACGGGCCGCGTAGCGCTGCGGAGTTGGCGGCGCGGATGGACCTGCCGCCCGAGGCGGCCCGGCGCTTGCTGGATGCCGCGGCGGCGCTGCGGCTGCTCGATCGCCGGGGCGCGGGACTCTACGGCTTGGGCGCGCTTGGCGCGGCCATGCCGGGGAATGCAGGCGTCGCGGCGATGGTCGAGCACCACGCGATGCTCTACCGCGACCTTGCGGATCCGGTTGCGATGCTGCGCGGCGGCCCAGGTGGCGGGGAGCTGCAGCGCTACTGGGCCTATGCGCGCAGCGGCGATCCCGCCGCGCTGCCCGGCGAGGACGTCGCCTCCTACTCCGTCCTGATGGCCGCATCGCAGGCGATGGTGGCCGAGGAGGTGATCGGCGCCTACCCCGCGATCGAGCGGCATCGCTGCCTGCTGGATGTCGGTGGCGGGGAGGGCGCGTTCCTCTCGGCCGTCGCGGCGCACGCGCCCGGACTGAAGCTGATGCTGTTCGACCTGCCCGCCGTCGCGGACCGCGCCGCGCGGCGCCTGGGGCCGCGCCTGTCCGCCCATGGCGGCGACTTCTTCCGCGATCCCCTGCCGCCAGGCGCCGACATCGTCTCGCTCGTGCGCGTCGTGCACGACCACGACGACGCGGCGGCGCTGCATCTGCTGCGCGCCGTCCGCGCCGCCCTGCCGCCGGGCGGGACGCTGCTGCTGGCCGAGCCGATGGCGGAGACGCGCGGCGCGGAGGCGATGGGGGCGGCCTATTTCGGCATGTACCTGTTCGCGATGGGATCCGGCCGTCCGCGGACCCTGGCCGAGCTGGGCGGGATGCTGCGCGAGGCAGGCTTCGCGCCGCCTCGCCTGCTGCGCACGCGGACGCCGCTGCTCGCGCAGGTGCTTGTCACGAGGACGGGCACGTGACCGGCTTGTGTCAATCTAACTTGACGCCGGTAGACGTCTTGCTAACATGACAACCAGCAGCCAGTCGGGAGTCCCAATGTGGACGCCGTAGCGGTCCTTCTCAGCGAGCCGGAGCGCCTCTCCCTCCGTCGCCTAGACCTCTCCCCTCCCGGGGAAGCGGACGTGGTGGTGGATGTGGAATGGAGCGGCATCAGCACCGGCACGGAGCGCCTGCTCTGGACCGGCCGGATGCCGAACTTCCCCGGCATGGGCTATCCGCTGGTGCCCGGCTACGAGTCGGTGGGCTGCGTCGCCCAGGCCGGACCGCAGTCCGGCCGCCACGTCGGCCAGCGCGTCTTCGTCCCCGGTGCCTCCTGCTTCGGTGCGGTGCGCGGCCTCTTCGGCGGTGCGGCGTCGCGCCTCGTCGTGCCCGGCGCCCGTGCCATCCCGATCCAGGAGAGCCTGGAGGAGCGCGGTGTCCTGCTCGCCCTGGCCGCCACCGCGCGGCATGCCATGGCTGGCGCGGCGCCGCCCGACCTGGTCATCGGCCACGGCGTCCTCGGCCGCCTTCTGGCGCGCATCGCGATGGCGGAGGGCGGGGCGCCGCCCACCGTGTGGGAGCGTGACGCGAGTCGCGCCGAGGGTGCCGAGGGCTACCGCGTGCTGATGCCGGAGCAGGATGCGCGCCGCGACTACCGGGCCATCTACGACGCGAGCGGCGACGCCGAAATCCTGGACACGCTGATCGCGCGGCTCGCCCCAGGCGGCGAAGTGGTGCTCGCCGGCTTCTACGCGGAGCGCCTGCACTTCTCCTTCCCGCCCGCCTTCATGCGCGAGGCGCGTCTGCGCGCCGCGGCGGAGTGGAAGCCGGCCGACCTTGCCGCGGTGAGCCGCCTGGTGTCCGAGGGGCGCCTGTCGCTCGACGGCCTGATCACGCATTGCCGCCTGGCGGCGGATGCGGAGGGGGCCTACCGCACGGCCTTCGCCGATCCGGCCTGCCTGAAGATGATACTCGACTGGAGGACAACGCCATGAACGCCACCCCGCGTCAGCCGGTCCCTCCCGCACGGCCAGGCATGACGGAGGCGCTCCGCGCGGAGGCCGCGATCGGGCCCGATCCCGTCCCGACGGGCGAGCCCGGGAAGAAGGCCCAGGTCATTGCCATCTACGGCAAGGGCGGCATCGGCAAGTCCTTCACCCTGGCCAACCTGAGCTACATGATGGCGCAGCAGGGCAAGCGCGTGCTGCTCATCGGCTGCGACCCGAAGAGCGACACCACCAGCCTGCTCTTCGGCGGCCGCTCCTGCCCCACCATCATCGAGACGTCGTCGAAGAAGAAGGCGGCGGGCGAGGCCGTGCAGATCGGCGACGTCTGCTTCAAGCGCGACGGCGTCTTCGCGATGGAGCTCGGCGGGCCGGAGGTCGGCCGCGGCTGCGGCGGCCGCGGCATCATCCATGGCTTCGAATTGCTGGAGAAGCTCGGCTTCCACCAGTGGGACTTCGACTACGTGCTGCTCGACTTCCTGGGCGACGTGGTTTGCGGCGGCTTCGGCCTGCCGATCGCCCGCGACATGTGCCAGAAGGTGATCGTCGTCGGGTCGAACGACCTGCAGTCGCTCTACGTCGCGAACAACGTCTGCTCGGCGGTCGAGTACTTCCGCAAGCTCGGCGGCAATGTCGGCGTGGCCGGCATGGTCATCAACAAGGACGACGGCACCGGGGAGGCGCATGCCTTCGCCGAGAAGGCCGGCATCCCGGTGCTCGCCGCGATCCCCGCGCATGAGGACATCCGCCGGAAGAGCGCGAACTACGAGATCATCGGAAGGCCCGGCACCGAGTGGGCACCGCTGTTCGAGCAGCTCGGCCTGGCGGTCGCGGAGGCGCCGCCGCTGCGTCCTGCGCCGCTGACGCACGATGCGCTGCTCGGCCTGTTCAAGGGTGAGGCGGTCGGGCGCAACGTGGTGCTGAACCCGGCCACGATGGAGGACATGTGCGCGGCCGAGGTGCTGAACAAGCCGTCCCTCGAAGTCGTCTACGAGGGGGTGTGACGGCGATGGACGCACCCACCCCGCCCGACACCGGCCAGGGCTGCCATGGCGGCCGCGACACGATGCTGGAGGCCGCCAAGGCGGCCGGCAAGTCGGATGCGATGGAGCGGCTCGCCGCCGACTACCCGCGTGGCCCGCACGACCAGCCGCAGAGCATGTGCCCCGCATTCGGCAGCTTGCGGGTCGGCCTCAGGATGCGCCGCACGGCGACGATCCTGTCGGGCAGCGCCTGCTGCGTCTATGGCCTGACCTTCACCAGCCACTTCTACGGCGCGCGCCGGACGGTGGGCTACGTACCCTTCAACTCCGAGACGCTCGTCACCGGCAAGCTGTTCGAGGACATCCGGGAGGCGGTGCACACCACCGCGAATCCCGAGGAGTACGACGCGGTCGTCATCATCAACCTCTGCGTGCCGACGGCCTCCGGCGTGCCGCTGGACCTGCTGCCGAAGCAGATCAACGGCGTGCGCGTCATCGGCATCGACGTGCCGGGCTTCGGCGTGCCGACGCATGCCGAGGCGAAGGACGTGCTCGCCGGCGCCATGCTGCGCTATGCGCGGCAGGAGGCCGAGGCGGGGCCGGTCGCGAAGCCCCGCGACGTGGTGGTGGGCCAGCCCACCGTCGCCCCCATTGGCGAGATGTTCCCGGCGGACCCGCCCGGGCTCGGCGCGCTGCTGGCGCCGATGGGCCTGGCGCTCGCGCCGCAGACGCCGTCGCGCGAGTGGCGCGACCTCTACGGAGCGCTGGACTGCGAGGTCGCGGCCGCCATCCATCCCTTCTACACTGCGTCCATCCGCGAGTTCCGGGCCGCGGGGCGGCCGGTCGTCGGATCGGGTCCCGTGGGCGTCGAGGGCACGGCTGCCTGGCTCGAGGCGATCGGCCGGGCGGCGGGCCTGCCGACGTCGCGCATCGAGGCCGCGAAGGAGCGCGCGCTGCCCGCAATCCGCGCGGTGCTCGCGGCGAACCCGGTCCGCGCCCGCGTCACCGTCTCGGGCTACGAGGGGTCGGAGTTGCTAGTCGCGCGCCTGCTCGTCGAGGCGGGGGCCGAGGTGCCCTATGTCGGCACGGCCTGCCCGCGCACTGAGTGGAGCGACGCCGACCGCGAGTGGCTGCAGGCCAAGGGCTGCCATGTGCAGTACCGCGCGAGCCTGGAGCAGGACATGGCGGCGATGCTGGAGGCAAAGCCAGACCTTGCGCTGGGCACCACGCCGCTCGTGCAGAAGGCGAAGGAGCTCGGCATCCCGGCGCTCTACTTCACCAACATGATCTCCGCGCGGCCGCTCTTCGGGCCTGCGGGCGCCGCGTCCATGGCGGCGATCGTGGCGGCGCAGACCGGCGGGCGGGAACGCTTCGGCCGCATGGTGTCCTTCTTCCAGGGCGTCGGCACGCCGGACGGTGCGGGCTACGGCTTCCGCGACAAGCCGGTCGATCCGCCCGGGTTCCGCGAGCGCCAGCGCAAGCTGCGCGCCGCGAGGGCCAAGGCCGAAGAAGCGGTGGGGAGCTGACGCGATGCTCGTCCTCGACCACGACAGGGCCGGTGGATACTGGGGCGCGGTCTACGCCTTCACCGCCGTACGCGGCCTGCGCGTCGTCATCGACGGGCCCGTCGGGTGCGAGAACCTGCCGGTCACGGCCGTGCTGCACTACACGGACGCACTGCCCCCGCACGAGTTGCCGGTCGTGGTGACGGGCCTCGACGAGGACTCGCTGTCCCAGAACGGCACGGAGGGCGCGATGAAGCGCGCCTCCGGCACGCAGGATCCCGATCTGCCTGCGGTGGTCGTCACCGGCTCGATCGCCGAGATGATCGGCGGCGGCGTGACGCCGCAGGGCACGAACCTGCAGCGCTTCATCCCGCGCACCATCGACGAGGACCAGTGGCAGGCCGCCGACCGCGCCATCAACTGGCTCTGGACCGAGTTCGGTGC
>DASQNQ010000338.1:0-1904 GCA_035644895.1 Acetobacteraceae bacterium
CCGCGTGACCCAGATCGGGGGTCGGAAGCGCGCCGGGTGCATGGCGCACGCGCGTCGCAAGTTTCACGAAGCGCTCGCGACCGCCCCTGAGGCGCAGACCGCGCTCGACTCGATCCTCGCTGTCTACCGCGTCGAGCACGACGCGTTGGCCGATGGCGTGGTCCGAACCGACGAGCACCTCGCCATGCGGCAGGCGCGCAGCCGCCCCATCCTCAAGGAGATGAAGAGCTGGATGGAGGAGCAGCAGCCGCTCTTCCCGCCCAAAGGGCCGATGGGCAAGGTCATCGCCTACGCTCTGACTCGGGTTTCGCTCTTCAGGCGGCCTGTCGCTGCCAAGATTCTCCGGGCGGCGGTGGCTGGGCCTGGCGTTTCTGCAAGTGCCCGAAAGGATGGGTAGGAGCAAGAACGTCGAAGCCCTGCATGGCCCGGCGCGCCGCGCGCAAGATGTCTGCGAAGCACAGGTCGCGCTTGTGCCGATACCACGGCCGCAGCGGTGGCGCGGCGAGGGAGCTGCGGCATGCACCTTCCAGAAACCAGAAGACGAGCACGGTGTAGAGCAAGCCGACGAAGGGGGCGACTCGGCGCACGGCGGCCTCCTTGCGAGCCGACGAATCGGCGAAGCCGAGGAGTTGCTTACTCTCACGGAAGAAGACCTCGATGCCCCAGCGGCCGGCGTACGTCTCCAGGAGGCGGGTGACATCCATGGTCGGATCGGTGCAGAAGAAGACCCGGAACGGGATATGCCCCTGCTCCGTAGCGACGATAACGACGCGCAGCAGACGAGTCCCGCACGCTCTGTACCACTGCGCCCAGAGCGTCTTGTAGCGGACCGTGGTGGTGCGTCCATACAGTTCCGCCGTGCAGGTCTCCCAGGGTGTTGCGGTATCCCTCGCGATGACCTGGGGCTTCGGGATCGGAGCTCCGCGCTTGCTTGGGCGCCCCTTTGCGCCCTTCGCGCGTGGCTTCGGCAATGCGGTCAGCACCGCATCAGGGCGCATGGCGCCGAACAGCACCACCGAAGGCGACAGCCCGCGCGTGATCGTGTCGTTGCAGTACGCCGAATCGGCTGCTAACTCTACGCGCTGATCTCCTACCCAGGACACGAAGACATCGATCATCTCGCGGGCGAGCTCTGTCTTCTTCGCATAGTCAGCCCCATGCTTCGCGCACTCCTTGACGTTCCGATAGAGCCGAAACAAGACCGGCAGAGCCCATGTTCTCCGCGAGAACGGGACGCGCACGAGTACTGCCAACACGACCCAACAATGGCCGAAGCAGAAGACGCGGTGGCGGCGTGTCGAGCGCACAGCATCGAGGTGGGTGCCGATGCCGAACACGTGCGGCCCCTTCTTCGGGGCTACCGTATCGTCGACAACAATTCGGATCGGGCCCTCGCCCAGGAAACGACGCAAGCGCCGGAACAGCCAGCGACCCACATGATCTGGCTGCCATGTCCCCCGGGAAAAGAAGCGGTGGAATGCCTCGTGATGCCGCCGACCGGCCACCCCGGTCATCACCAGCGCCTCCGTCACGGCATGCGCGCCATGCGTCAGGATCCACCCACAAGCGATGACGAGGAGGTTGGCGAAGGCGGGGCGGGTCATCGCCATACGGAATACTTCCAAGACGCTTAGCAGGCTGGTAAGAAGGGGTTCGGGCACGGTCGTTCTCGTTGACGTTGAGCTTTGACACCCCAACGGTTCAACAGGGCGGCCGTGCCCGTCTAGTTCTAACGCGCTGGTGTGCCTTCAAGTGCTTGCATTCCGGAACGCTCGCCCTTGTTGCCGACAAAAGCCTGCTCGGTGCGTTGATTGCGGCCTGTGCGCGGCGCATGCCGGCCAGTCTCGTGAATCTGAGCCTGCGTAGCCTCCACCGGGCAAGCTCTTCAAGGCTGGCGCTCATGT
>DASQNQ010000339.1:0-1517 GCA_035644895.1 Acetobacteraceae bacterium
ACGGCTCGGCGGTCAGGCTCGTCGCAGGTGGTCGAGGAACGCGGCCCAGGCGTCCGGGCCGAAGCCGACGACGGGCCCGGCGGGCCGCTTGCTGTCGCGCACGGGGACCATGCCGGGGACGTCGTCGGCGACCTCGACGCAGTTGCCCTGCCCGCCGCTGTGGCTGCTTGCGCGCCACGTCGCTTCGGAGGGGAGGGCGGGTACGGAGGGGTCACGGCTCATGATCGGTACTCCTTGGCAACGCGCTGGATCAGTGCGAGTGACTCCGTTGGTGGCAGCGCGGCCGTGCGTGCGTCATCGAACAACCTGCGGTAGTAGGCGACTTCCGGTTCCCGCTCCATCCAGATGTTGCCGGTCGGGGTTTCCGTCAGTACGAGATCGAGCGATGCCACCTGCGGGAAGCTCAGCACCAGGTACGGGCCGAACATACCCGAGTGCGCACCACGCGAGAACGGCAGCACTTGGAGGGTGACGTTGGGCAGCTCCGCCACCTCGATCATGTGCTCCAACTGCGCGCGCATCACCGCAGGGCCTCCGACCTGCTGGTGCAGAACCCCTTCGGCGAGCACCGCCCACAATTCCAACGGCGCATCATCGGTGAGCCGTTGCTGCCGGGCGAGTCGTACCTGAACGAACTGATCGATCTCCTCGGGCGTCTGCCAGGCTCGTGAAGCGACTGTCACCGCGCGGCCGTACTCGGCGGTCTGCAACAGCCCTGGAACCAACTGCGCTTCATACGTCCGGACGCGGTCGCAGATGGCTTCCAACTCGATCTGATCGCGGTAGGAGTCGCCGAGCACGGAACTGTACTGGTGCCACCAGCCATCACGACGGCGTCGATTGGCCTTCCTGGCCAAGGCACTGAGCCGGTCGCGCGTCTCCGGGTCCTCGATCTTGTAGGCGCGCATGAGCGCTTCCAGATCCGGAGCACGGACGGGCACATGGCCGTTCTCCAGACGGCTGATCTTTCCCTTGGTGCAGTCGAGGACTTCGGCGGCTTCCGCCATGGACACGCCTGCGGCTTCACGGAACTTCCGCAGTTCGTCACCGAGTTGCCGACCGAGCACGGTAGAGGGCTTCACAGAAGGCATGTGCACCTGCCTACCAGGCGTTTGGACGGATAGGCGCGGTGATTACTCGAAAGGGTGAACAAAGCCGTCGAGGCGCCGCGCAATATTGCACGGAGCCTATGCTGCCCGTGCTGGATGCGGTGAGTGATCAACCCTCGCTGCATCGAGGGGAATTCGAACCAGCCGCGAACTCCAGGGGTCGTTTTGCCCATGCCTCCCGAACAACTGAACGCTCAAGAGATCACTTGCCGTTTCCCTCGCCGCCGTAGCAGCGCTCCCAGAGCGCGGGCGATGCTTCACGCTGCGCTCGGGGAGTGGCGCATCGAGCAGGACGTCATCGACACGGCGGAGCTGGTGCTGTCGGAGCTGGTGACCAACGCCCTGCGGGTGCGGGTGCCGCGCGACCGGCAGGTGGGGGTGCGGATCGCGCACTCACGGGAGGACGGC
>DASQNQ010000340.1:0-4427 GCA_035644895.1 Acetobacteraceae bacterium
AAGCCGTTTGTTCTGGAGCATCTGTGCCGACCTGACGCGCGGGGTGGCGCCATGACCTCGCGCGCCGTCGCCCGGGACCGTTATCGGCCCATCTCGTGGGCAGGCGATATCTGCGACCTGCCATGGTCCTGTCTGGCGTGCCCGTCGCCCTGCGAATGTACCGCCGTGCTGCTCAGGCGCTTGGCGAAAGCGGCGTGAAAAGTGTTTCGCTTTCGGTGGCCGTCCCGGTGCGAAGGAGAGCGCTAAGGCTTCAGAGAGGAACGACGCCGCTCACCGTCCAAATGAAGCTGTAGGAGCAGGTGTCCGGGTCGTCGAGCCAAGCCAGCAGGTCGGTCAGGTATGCCTCTGCCTCAGTCCGGCCGCCGAGGATCTCGGTAACTCGCGGCAAGGCTGCGTCGGTAATCTCCACGAGGTTCCGGCGCGGCCCGTCGGCGATCGGTCCGATGGCAGTATAGATCGGGTCTAACTCCACCTCGACCGTGATGTCCGCGAAGCCGGCCGCGCGCAGCATCAACGGGAGCCGCCGGGCGATGCGGAGGTCTTGCAATCCGAGGGTCACTCGCTCAGTTCGCGCCTGGAGTGCGAGGCTCTCGGGGTAGAGCGTCATGAACGTGCCTTCGTGCAGCGCCACGGCCACGCGCCCGCCGGGCCGCAGCACGCGCCGGAACTCGGCTATCGCAGCTTCTGGGCGTGGCAGAAAGTAGAGGACGAACTGCGACCACACACGATCAAAACTCGCGTCGGGAAACGGCAGCGCCTGCACGTCGCCTTCTTCAAAGGACAAGTTGGCTAGTCCTCGTGCCTCCGCGAAGCGGCGGGCGTATGCAACGTAGTCCGGCTTCAAGTCCATGCCGACCACCTCCGTGTCAGGGTGGCGCTCGGCGATCATGCGCGCCACCGCACCCGAGCCAGAGCCGGCATCGAGGATGCGTGCGCCTGGAGCTGGCCGGACGGCGTGCAGCAGGCGCTCCGGGTCCAGCAGTGCGGTTTGGCGCTCCAACCGCTCGCATTCCCGGGCACTGTCGTAGACGTAATCCTGTCCGGACTTCGGCATGAGGGTGGCTCCACCCGGCCCCGCAATCTTATCCCGCCGCATGAGAGAAATCGACAGCCACGATCACCCCGCCAAGGCTAGCTCAAATTTCCATCCGCGTCCGTTCCGAAGCGGGCTCTTAGCTTGGCTTTGCACGTGCTGTGACGGCCTCGTCATGAAGCATGGATCCAGAAGAAGTCCTCGGTGGCGATGAACGCGAGGGCCTCGACGAGCGGCATGACCTCACGGCCGAAAGGGCCCGGGTTGCCCCAGGCCTCGCGGCGCCACCAGAGGACCTGAACCTTGTCGCCCTGACCGGTTGGGCGCAGCCGGGCGACGGGTCCGCCAGTGCGCAGGCTGTAGAGGGTGTAGCCCTTGTTGGCGCGCACCACCTCGACGCCGCCCCGCCGGGCCGGCCAGGAGTAGGCCTCGATCCGGACGCGCATGTCATCGGGGCTGCTGGCCATAAGCCTCCCTCCAGCCTCCGGCCGCGTTTTGCGCCGCGGGGGTCTCGGGCGGAGGCGGTGTGCCATGACACCGAGCGTGGGTCCCGCGGTGCTGGACGGCTGGATGCGGCCCTTCCGATGCCACTTCACCGCTGCTGTCTGGCGTCACGTGCTCGTGCTGGTCGGCGGCGCCCTGCTGGCACCGGGCCGGCGGACCGTTGCCGCTGCGCTGCGGGTCATGGGTCTCGGCGAGGCGGCCGGCTTTGCCGTCTACCATCGCGTGCTGAGCCACGGGCACTGGTGCTCGCGGGCCGTGGCGCATCGTCTCCTGTTGCTGCTGGTCGCCGCCTTCGTGCCAGACGGCCCGGTGGTGGTCGGGCTCGACGACACGATCGAGCGCCGCCGCGGCGCGTGCATCGCTGCAAAAGGGATCTATCGGGATCCGGTCCGCTCCAGCCGGGGGCATTTCGTCAAGGCCAGTGGGCTGCGCTGGCTCTCGGTCATGCTGCTGGCGCCTGTGCCCTGGGCTGGATGCGTCTGGGGCTTGCCCTTCCTGACCGTGCTGGCGCCCTCCGAGCGCTACGCCGCCGAGCAGGACAAGCGGCACAAGAAGCTCACGGACTGGGGCCGGCAGGCGCTGCTACAGGTGGCCCGCTGGCTACCCGCCCGGCGTGTCATCGCGGTGGCCGACAGCAGCTTCGCGGCCATCGCCCTGCTGCGCGCCCTCGCGCCGCACCTGACCGTGGTGACCCGTCTGCGCCTCGATGCCTGCCTGTGCGAACCACCGCCACCGCGCCGGCCGCGGCAGCGGGGGCGCTCTCCGGTCACAGGCGCGCGGCTGCCCAGCCTGGCCGAGCGCCTGCGCAGCCGGCGCACGCCCTGGCGCCGGGTGAGCATCGAGGGCTGGTACGGCCGCAGCACGCGCCGGCTGGACATCGCCTCCGACACCGCGCTCTGGCACCACCCCGGCCGGCGGGTGGCGATCCGCTGGGTGCTGGTGCGGGACCCGAGCGGCGAGAAGGAGCCGCAGGCCTTCCTCTGCACCGATCTCAAAGCCGAGCCGGCCGACATCCTGTGCTGGTTCGTGCGGCGCTGGCGAACTGAGACAACGTTCGAAGAAGCCCGTCGGCACCTCGGCATGGAAACCCAGCGGCAGTGGTCCGACCTCGCCATCCTGCGCACCACGCCGGCGCTGCTCGCCTTGTTCTCCCTCGTGGCATTGTGGGCCAGTCATCTGACGGCCGAGCGCGGTCCACCACTCGAGTGCGTGCGCTGGTATAGCAAGTCGCTGCCGACCTTCAGTGACGCTCTCGCGCTGGTACGGCGCGAACTCTGGGCCGCACAGTTTTCCCCCACATCACCGCCGACCGGGACAGCGCGAAATGTGCCGGCCGATCTCATCGAGCGCTTGCTGCTCATCGCCTGTCGACCGCCATGACGGCCCGCGCGCGTCACGGCACGTGCAAAGCCAAGCTAAGTGCCCATCCGGGAAGTTGCGGTTCACGTTGAGGACTTTGCGGCTAGTCGTCGGAGCATGATGCGGATCATGGCCAGTCGGACGAAGGCGGCGGCGATGCGGCAATGCCGCTCAAAATCGCGCGCGAGGCGGCGGTTGCGGCTGATCCATCCGATGGTTCGCTCGACGATCCAGCGCTTCGGCAGCACGACAAAGCGGTGGCGGTCGCAGCGCCGCACGATCTCCATCTTCCACGTGCCAGTGCGGGCGACGGCTGCCGTCATCTTCGGTCCTCCGTAGCCCGCGTCTCCAATGATGCGCTCGACGAAGGGGAACAGCCTGCGCGCCTGCCGCAACAGCGGCTCGGCGCCGTCGCGGTCCTGCACGCTGGCCGGATGAACGATCACCGCGAGCAGCATGCCGATGGTGTCGGTAAGCAGATGGCGTTTGCGGCCCACGACCTTCTTGCCCGCGTCGTAGCCGGACGGGTCGAGCGTAGCGCCCCCTTTTGCGCCGCCTTTGCTGTCTGGCTGTCGATGATCGCTGTGGTCGGGCTGGCCTCGCGCCCTACCTGCTCGCGGACCGCGACGTAGAGCGCATGGTGGATACGCTCGATAGTGCCTTCCCATTCCTAGCGTGAGAAGTAGTCCCATACCGTGCTCTTCGGCGGCAGGTCCTTCGGCAGCACATTCCACTGGCAGCCCGTCGAGAGCACGTAGAACACCGCATTCAGCACCTCGCGTACATCGACCTTGCGGGGCCTGCCGCCGTGCTTTGCTGGCCGGATCAGCGGTGCCACCAGCACCCACTCGGCGTCTGTCAAATCCGATGGGTAGCGCAGCCCGCGCCGGTCCGCCGCACGCCGATGCTCCACCGTCCACGCCATCCGTCTGCTCCCGCAAGTGGGGCAAAGAGGAAGCGAACCACGGCCGATCAAGACGCCTCAACCTCTTCCTCAATGGAACTTCTTCATGCCTCCTCCAGCGGATCATGGGCAAACAAGCGCCCGTAGCCACCGACCGAAGCGCGCACTCTGGCGAGGCAGAGCGCGCGCCAGAAGACGACCTGATTGGCGCTCAGCACCGGTCGGCCGAGGTCCTCCTCCAGCGCCCGGATGGCGCCGACGGCGCGAAGGCCGTTCCCGCCGATGAAGACGGCCTCAGCTGAGGCGGGCACGACCCGGCGTACCCACTCGTAAATCTGAGCAGGGTGGACCTCGCCGAAGTCGCCACGCAGAGGTGCCGCGCCGTGATGAACAACCTCGAAGCCTTGGGTCCGGAAGTACTCGGCCCCGAGTTGGTCGACTTCGCCCGCGAACCACGGTGGATGGACCAGCGCGATCCGCCGTGCCCCGACCGCGCGCAGAGCAAGGCAAGCGGCCAATGTCGAGACCACAACCGGAATGCCCCCGGTGCGCTCCTCGAGCCGCGCCTTCATCGCCGCATCGGCATCCGCGCCGAGGATGTAGCTGCTGCTCGTGAAGGCATAGACA
>DASQNQ010000341.1:0-8073 GCA_035644895.1 Acetobacteraceae bacterium
CCTCGAGGTCACGCCGGGCACATCGCCCCTCCTCCTCGGGGCGGAGTTCCCGGCGGCCGCGTGGAGCCCGAGCCTGCGCGCCCAGGCCGTCCTCGCCGAGTTCGCCGCGGAGGACTGGCGGAGCATCCGCCCCGCCGCGCCGAACGACGACGAGGACCAGATGCAGAACGAGGTGCGGGCGCTGCTCGGCCGGGTGAAGCAGAGGCCCGGGCGCATGCGCGAGATCCTCGACCAGGCGGACGCGCTCGACCGCTACTGGCTCCACATGCTGATGGCGGGGAACGCGGCACGCCCGGCCACGACCACCCTCGTCTATGTCGGCATCGCGGTCGGGCACATGGTCGGGATGTACTGGAAGTGGCACTTCCGGCGCGCGCGCCCGGTGCAGGTCTACCCGGCGCTGGTCCCCGCCATCCCGACGCCTGCGCATGCGAGCTATCCGAGCAACCACGCCCTGCAGTCGCAGCTCGTGCGGCGGGCGCTCGACCAGGTTTTCGAGCAGGCGCTCGGCAACCGGCTTCCGGCGCTCGAGGCGCTGGCCGACCGCATCGCCGAGAACCGGGAGGTGGCGGGCGTGCACTTCCAGTCGGACACGACCGGCACCTGCCGCTTCGCCGGGCCGCTCTTCGAGGTGCTTGCCGCCGTGCAGCCCTTCAAGGAGCTGGTGGAGGAGGCGGCGTCGGAGTGGAAGGGACTGCGCCTGGGCGCGGCGCCGGGAATGGTGGAGCCATGATCACGAGCCACGCCGAGGAGGTCGCGTCGCGGCTCCAGCTCACCGAGGCGGAGCGCCGGTTCTGCCTGCAGCAGGGGCTCCGGAGCTGGGATTCACTCTACGCCGTCCTGGAGGCGAGCCCGGGCCTCGACGAGGATCCGGGCGGGATCCGCCGGGCCGCGCTGCTGGAGGCGCTGCGCCCGCTGCTCTCCGACTCGTACCGCATCACGCGGCGCAGCCGGGTCCGCGCGCAGCCGGGCGGCGCCGCGATGCCCGAGGCCCGTGCAGCGGGGCGGAGGGAGGCCGCGCCGCTTGCCGCGGAGGGCCGCCTGCACGGATTGCCCCGCCTGGATCTGCTCGGGCACCGGCTGCCGGCCTGGCCCGTGCGCGACCAGGGGCGCACCCCCGCCTGCATCGCCTTCGCCGCGGCGGCCTGCATCGAGTGGCTGCTGGCGGAGCGGGACGGCACCTTCCCGCCAGACCCGGTGACCGCGCGCAGGCAGCCACCCGCCCACCGCACGCGCTCGGTCACCCGGCTCGCGCCAGACTTCCTCTACGCGCGCATGCGTGCCCTGCCCATGCCCGACCCGCCGCGCGACTCGGACAAGGGCGCCACGAAGTTCGAGCACGCCCTGGCCGTGCTGGAGCGGGACGGGCTGGTGCGGGAGGAGACGTGGCGGCACCTGTCCAGGCCGGACGGGCCGCCGGAATTGGCGCAGGCGGAGGGCGTGACGGCACGGCCGGGCACGCTGCTCGACCTGCCGCCCGACGCGCCGCGCCCGTCCGGCGTGGCGCGGCTGGTCCACGACCTGCTGGCCGGCGATCCGGCGGCGGGCCGCCCCGGGCGCCCGGTCGCGATCGCCCTGCCCCAGTTCCGCGATCCGAAGGGCGGCGCCGGCGCGCCGACCAACTGGCAACTCGGCGACGTGCTGGCCTTCGGCGTCGTGCAGAACCCGCCCCCGTACTGGGAGCGCGCGGTCGGCCACGCCGTCTGCGTGCTCGGCTTCGAGCCGGACGCGGAGGAGCCGATGGGCGGCTGGTTCATCTTCCGCAACAGCCTCGGGCTGCTCTGGGCGGGGCGGGCACCCGAGGGGTTCCGGGGCGACCCGCGCGCCCTGGTCCCCGGCCCGGGCTACGGCGCCATCTCGGCCAGCCATGTCGAGCAGCATTGCTGGGAGGTGTTCAGCCCGGAGCTGGCCTGACCCTTCGCGCCCGCGCCTCGCCCTCCAGCAACGCGGCCTTGCGCGGTACGCCCCAGCGATAGCCGGTCAGGTCGCCGCCCGCGCCCACCACGCGGTGGCACGGCACGACGAGCGAGACCGGGTTGCGCGCGCAGGCCCGCGCGACGGCGCGCACGGCGGCCGGGTTGCCCATTGCCTGCGCCAGGCCGGCGTAGCTGCGCGTCTCGCCGAGCGGGATCGCCTGCAGCGCCTCCCACACCCGGCGCTGGAACGCGGTTCCGCGCAGGTCGAGCGGCAGGTCCAGCGCGGCCGACGGCTCCTCGATGAAGGCCGCCACCTGCCGCACCGTCCCGGCCAGCGCCTCCGGGGCGGGCTCGACCCGGGCGTTCGGGAAGCGCGCGCGGAGGTCGCCTTCCAGCGCATCGGGCGGCTCGGCGAAGCCGATGAAGCAGATGCCGCGCTCCGTCGCCCCGACCAGCAGCGGGCCCATGGCGCTCTCGGCATGGGCGATGCGGATCACCTCCCCCTCCCCGCCCCGCCGCGCGGCGCCCGGCGTCATCCCCAGGTGCCGGCCCGTGTCCTCGTAGACGCGGCTCTCGCTGCCGAAGCCGGCGCCCGCCACCGCCTCCGCCACGCGCTCCCCGGCCGCGAGCGCCGCCTGGAGGCGCCTGGCCCGCACCCCCTCGGCGTAGCTGCGCGGCGTAACTCCGGTAACGTCGCGGAACAGCCGGAGGAAGTGGTGGCGCGCATAGCCCGCGCGGTCGGCGAGCGCCGCCAGGGAGGGCGGCTGCTCCGCAGCCTCGATCAGCGCGCACGCCGCCTCGATCGCGGCCCGGTGGAGCGCCGCGCGCTCGCCCTTCGGGTCGCAGCGGCGGCAGGCGCGGAAGCCCGCCATCTCGGCCGCCGCGGCGTCCGCAAAGAAGCGCGTGTTGCGCCGCAGCGGCGGGCGCGCCGGGCAGCCGGGCCGGCAGAAGATGCCCTGCGTCGTCACCGCGTAGAGGAAGGGCCCACAGGCGGGCGAGGCGTCGCGCGCCGCCACGGCTTGCCAGCGGAGGTCGTCATCGGGTGGAAGGAGCGAGTCGGGCATCGCGGTTACCTTTCAGCAGCCGCCGCGGAGTCTGGCCGTCGCCCGCGCGGCGCGCCATCCGCCTCTTGCGGCACTACAGCGCGTCGCCCTCCGCGCGCCGTCGCAGGTCGCGAAGGCGTTCCGCCCCACCAGCCATCTTCGGGTTCAGGACCAGCGCAGCCTCCAGGCTGCGGAGTGCGCCAGGGGCGTCGCCGGCCTCCTCCTGCAACTCGGAGAGCGCGACGAGCGCGCCGAAGTGCCGCGGCTCCAGCCGAAGCGCCTCCTGCAGGTCGCGCGCGGCGGCGGCGCGGTCGCCGAGGCGCATGTAGGCCCGGGCGCGGAGCAGCCACGCCTCAGCGGCACGCGGCTCCAGCGTGATGGCGGCGTCGAAGTCGTCCAGCGCCTCCGCCGGCTCCTCGCCCTGCAGGTTGCGCAGGCCGCGCCGCACGAGCAGCCCGGCAGAGGGCGAGATGGCGCCCTGCCAGATGCCGCGAATCCGCATTTCGACCGCCTGCGCCCCGGCAGTGTCGGGCGCGGATTGCAGCGCCTCGAAGAGGCGGTCGAGCTCGGCGCGCTGCTGCTCGGGCGATGGCGGACGGCCCTGGCCGAGCGCCGCCGGGGCGAGAAGCAGGAGCAGGAGGGCGATGCGCAGCATTCCAGGAGACTCGGGCATCGGGCACGGGCGCCGCAAGCGCTATCGCCCGATGGTGATCCCGGCCTCCCGCACGATGCCGCGGAACTTGTCCAGCTCCGCCGCCAGGAAGGCGCGTGCCTGGTCGGGGCTGGAGGGGTCCGCCGCGTCCACGCCGGCCGCGGCCATCCGCTCCCGCACGGCGGGCTCGGCCAGCACCGCCACGGCGGCGGCATTGATGCGGGCGACCAGGGCAGGGTCCATGCCGCGCGGCCCGAGCAGCAGGTTCCAGGTCGTGACGTCGAAGCCGGCCAGGCCGGATTCGGCCAGCGTCGGCACCTCCGGCACCAGCGGGTGCCGGCGCGGGATCGAGACGGCCAGCGCGCGGGAGGTGCCGTCGCGGATGTGCGGGGCGGCGGAGGCGAGAACCTCGACCGAGAAGTCCACCTCGCCGGCCGCCATGGCGGCCAGCACCTGCGCGCCACCGCGATAGGGCACGTGCTCCGCCGTCAGCCCGCCCGCGCGCGCCATCATGAACGCGCCCGTCAGGTGCCCGATGCCGCCGGCGCCCGAGGTGGCGAAGGTCAGCCGCCCCGGCTGCGCACGCATGGCGGCGAAGAGGTCGGGCGCGGTGCGGTGGGGGGACCGCCCCGGCACCACCAGCACCATCGGCCCGCCGCCCACCACGGCGATCGCCATGAAGTCCGCCAGCGGGTCGTAGGGCGTCGTCTGCGGCAGCGCCGCCGGGTTGGTGCCGTGGGAGGAGGCCGTCGCCATCAGCAGCGTGTGGCCATCCGGCGCCTGCCGCCGCGCATGGTCAGCGCCGAGCGATCCGCCCGCCCCCGCCCGGTTCTCGACCACGATGCGCGCCTGCGGCCCGAGGCGCGGGGCCATGCGTTCGGCGAGGATGCGGGCCGCGATGTCGGTGGAGCCGCCTGCGGTGAACGGCACGACCAGCGCGATGGGCCGGTCCGGCCAGGACTGCGCGCGGGCAAGGCCCGGGACGGCGAGGCTTGCTGCGATCAGCGTGCGGCGGCGCATGGCGTCTTCTCCCGTTTCGGGAAAGCTTCGCCCTGCGCCCGCTTGCGTCAAGCCGTCGCGGGCTGCCCCTTGCGCGCGCGGGCCTGCGCCACCACCGCCGGCTCCGGGCCGCCGGCCATCCAGTCGAGGAGCTCGACCGTGTGGACGGTGGGCATCGCGTCGCCCGAGAGCTGCGTGAGGCAGCCGATGTTGCCCGCGGCGACGAGGTCGGCGTGGGTGCGGTTCAGGTTCTCCAGCTTGCGGGCACGGAGCTGCTTCGCGATGTCGGGCTGGAGCAGGTTGTACGTCCCGGCCGAGCCGCAGCAGAGGTGGCCCTCCGCCGGATCCTTCACCGTGAAGCCCGCACGCTTCAGCAATTCCTTCGGGTGCGTGGTGATCTTCTGCCCGTGCTGGAGCGAGCAGGCCGCGTGGTAGGCCACCGTCAGCCCGGGCCGCTCGCGCTGCGGCGCATAGCCGAACTTCACCAGCGCCTCTGACACGTCCATCGCCAGCGCGGCGACCTTCGCGGCGCGCGCGGCCTCCGGTTCCTCGCGGAACATGAAGCCGTAGTCCTTCACCGTGGTGCCGCAGCCGGAGGTGTTGATGACGATGCCGTCCAGCCCCTCGCCCTCGATCTCGCGGCTCCAGGCCAGAATGTTGGCCCGTGCCGAGGCCATGGCCGGGTCGTGCTGGCCCATATGATGCGTCAGCGCGCCGCAGCAGCCCTGCTCCCGCGTGATGACCACCTCGATGCCCATGCGGGTCAGCACGCGGATCGTCGCCTCGTTGATCGAGGGGGCGAGCACCTGCTGCGCGCAGCCCGTCAGCAGCGCGACGCGCCCGCGGCGCTCGCCCACCGCGTGGTGGACCTGCGGGCGCTGCATCGGGCTCGGCGGCGGCAGCTTCGCCGGCGCCAGCTCCAGCATCGCGCGCAGCCGCGTGGCAACGATGGACCCGCCCGGGATCAGGCGCGCGCCGAGCTTGCCCGCCCGCGCCGCCAGCATCGCCGCGCGGAAGCGGGCCGGGTGCGGCAGGATGCGCGTCAGTGCGGCGCGCAGCACCTTCTCGTGCCAGGGACGGTCATAGGTTTCCTCGATGTAGCGGCGCGCGTGGTCCACCAGGTGCATGTAGTGGACACCGGAGGGGCAGGTGGTCATGCAGGAGAGGCAGGAGAGGCAGCGGTCGATGTGCTTCACCACTTCCGCCGTCGCGGGGCGGCCGCTCTCCAGCATGTCCTTCATCAGGTAGATGCGGCCGCGCGGGCTGTCGAGCTCGTCGCCCAGCACGACGAAGGTCGGGCAGGTTGCAGTGCAGAAACCGCAATGGACGCAGGTCCGCAGGATCTTCTCGGACTCACGGGTGTCCGGATCGGCGAGCTGCGCATCGGTGAAGGTGGTCTGCATGGGGCCTGTCTTCGCGGCGGGCTGCGCGGGCTAGAGGCCGGCGCGCATGCGCCCTGGATTGAACACGCCGGCCGGGTCGAAGGCCGACTTCACGCGGGTGCCGATGGCGGCGAGTGCCGGCGGCTCGGGCGGAATGACGTTCACTGCAGCCCGCAGCGGCTCGGGCGCGCGGAACAGGGTGAAGGTGCCGCGCGCCTCGCCGGCCGCGCGCATCACGGCCTCATGCGCCTCCTGGGTCGCGGGACCGGCCGCCCAGACGAGGCCGCCGCCCCAGTCCAGCAGCAGGCGCGCGCCGAAGGCCAGTTGCAGCAGGATCGCCGCGCGCGGCCCGAGGGTCGGGCGGACCGAGAGGCGCCACACCGCCTGGTCCGGCGCGGCGCCGAGCGCGGCGAGGTCACGCACGGACCGCCAGAGCGGGCGCGACACCTCGTCCTCGATCACCGAAACCGCGCCGTAGCCGGCCAGGTCGTCGGCGAGGCGGCCGGTGCGGTAGGTGACGGAGCTGGCGAAGTCCTCGATCCGCAGGATGGCCGCCGGCCCGTGCAATCCCGACTCCGGCGCGCCGTCGGGCAGGATGGCGGCGCCGGTGACGCCATAGGGGCTGCCGAGGCCGGCCGAGAGGGCGCGCACCCCCGCATCCAGATCGGGCACCGAGACGGCAAGGGTCGCCGTCGTCTCGGGCGCCGGCAGCACCTTCAGCGTGACCTCCGTGATGACCCCGAGCGTCCCGTGGCTGCCCGTCAGCAGCTTGCAGAGGTCGAGGCCGGTGACGTTCTTCAGCACGCGTCCGCCCGAGCGCACCACCTCGCCCTGCCCGTTCACGAAGCGCACGCCCATCACCAGGTCGCGGATCGCGCCGGCCGTGATGCGGCGCGGGCCGGAGAGGTTGGCCGCCACGATGCCGCCGAGCGTTGCGGGCAACGAGGTGCCGAAGAAGGCGCGCGTGTCGGGCGGCTCCGCCGGGATGTGCTGCCCGCCCTCCGCCAGCGCCGCCTCGATCTCCGGCAGGGGCGTGCCGGCCCAGGCGGAGATGATCAGCTCGGTCGGCCGATACAGCGTGATGCCGGAGAGGTTGCGTGTGGAGAGCGTCCGGGCGGCCTGCACGGGCCGCAGCAGGGCGCGCTTCGAACCGTTGCCCTCGATCGCCAGCGGCTCGCGCGCCTGCGCGGCCGCGGCGACCGCGGCGGCGAACTCCTCCTCGCTGCGCGGCGCGAGCGTGGTGGTCATGCGGCGTCTTCCAACGGGAAGACCTTGTGCGGGTTGAGCAGCCAGTCCGGGTCGAAGGCGGACTTCACGCGGCGCTGCTGATTCAGCTCATGGGCCATGAACTGCACGCTCATCAGGTCGCGCTTCTCGACGCCCACGCCGTGCTCCCCGGTCAGGCAGCCGCCGACCTCGACGCAGAGCCTCAGGATGTCCGCACCGAACTCCTCCGCCTTGTGCATGGAGACCGGGTCGTTGGCGTTGAACATGATGAGGGGGTGCAGGTTGCCGTCGCCCGCGTGGAAGACGTTCGCCACCTTCAGCCCGTACTGCTCGCTCATCTCGCCGATGCGGCGCAGCACGAAGGGCAGCTGGCCGGTCGGGATGGTGCCGTCCATGCAGAGGTAGTCGGGCGAGATGCGGCCGACGGCGCCAAAGGCGCCCTTGCGGCCCTTCCAGATCGCGAGCGATTCCTCGACGCTGGCCGCCACCTTCATGCTGATGGGGTCGAAGCGGGCGCAGATGGCGCGGATGCGGTCCAGCAGGTCGTCCTGCTCCTGCTCGGAGCCCTCGACCTCGATGATCAGCATCGCCTCCGCGTCCAGCGGATAGCCGGCATTCGCGAAGGCCTCGCAGGCATGGATGCAGGGCTTGTCCATGAACTCGAGCGCCACCGGGATGATGCCCGAGCCGATGATGGCGTCCACCGCCGCGCCCGCGATCTCCGTGCCCTTGAAGGCGGCCAGCATCGCCCGCGCGCCCTCCGGCCCGCGCAGGATGCGGACCGTGACCTCGGTGACGATGCCGAGCATGCCCTCGCTGCCCGTGATGATGCCGAGCCAGTCGTAGCCCGCGGC
>DASQNQ010000342.1:0-9939 GCA_035644895.1 Acetobacteraceae bacterium
TGCGCCGCGCCAGAGGAGGTCGGACGTGCCGTCCGCGTTGAAGTCCCGCGGCCTGGTGAGCGGGATCTGCCCGTCCGCGAAGCGGAGCGCCTCGATGTTGCGGAGCGTGTCGGTGCCGTTGATGCCGGTCACGGTCCAGGATCCGTCGCCGTTCCGCACGGCCGTGGACTGGGCGCGGCTGCCCGAGAAAACGGCGACGTCGAAGCCCGCGCCGCCGTCCAGGATGTCGTTGCCCGCACCCCCGTCCACCACGTCCGCGCCGGCGTTGCCCAGGATGGTGTCGTTTCCGCCCATGCCGAGGATGGTGTCGGCCAGGGCGCCGCCGAAGACGGAGTCCCCGAAGCTGGTGCCGAAGACGGACTGGATGCGCACGAGGGTGTCGGTGCCCCCGTGCCCGTCCTGCGCGGTGCCGGCCGCAAGGTTGACGACGACCCCGGTCGGGTCGCCGCGGTAATCCGCCGTCACGAGGCTGCCCGCCGCCGGCGCGCGCAGCGTGTCGTTGCCCGCTCCGCCCCGCAGCAGGCTCCGCATCCCCTGGACGGCCACCCCCGTGATGTCGTCGTTGAAGTCGGAGCCGAAGACGCCCTGGATGCCGACGAGCGTGTCCGTGTTCCCGGCAGCGGTCGTGGCGATGCCGGTGGTCAGGTTCACCGTGACCCCACGGGTCGGCGCCGCGGGATCCGCCAGGAAGTCCGTGTAGCTGACGGTGTTGTACCCGCCACGGCCGTCGATGCGGTTGCTGCCGCCGCCGCCCCCCAGGACGTCGTCGCCCGGCGTGCCGAGAATGGTGTCGTTGCCCGTGCTCCCGACGGCGCGGCTGATGTTCAGGAGCGTGTCAGAAGACGTCCTTCCCTGGGTCACGAGGGTTCCGGCGAAGCCGCCGGAGCCGGTCGCCACCGTGCCGAGGTCGATGGTCACGCTCTCTGCGCCGATGTAGCGGACCTGGTTCAACCCGCCGCGCCCGTCCACGAGGCGGCCGCTCGCAGCACCGACCTCGAAGGTGTCAGCGCCCGCACCGCCCAGGAGCGTGTCGGCGAAGGCGGAGGAACGGACCCGCACGACATCGACCAGCGTGTCCGTGCTGCCCCAGCCGTCCTGCGCAAGCCCGTCCTGGAGGTCCACCCGGACCGCGGTGGGGCTGTCCCCGTAGTCCGCCACATTCAGGGCGAGCCCGTAGCCCTGGATGGTGTCGGCACCTGCCCCGCCGCGCATCCTGACGGAACTGACGGGGCCCGGCTGCGCGATGCCCTGGAAAAGGTCGGCTCCTGTCGAGCCGTTGATCTGGCCGATGCCGGTGAAGACATCCGTCCCGACCTCGCCCTTGGCGACCTGCCCGGACCGGACGCCGGAGAAGGTGACGACCAGCGGGACCGACGCGAAGGCTGGCGAGCCGTAGTCGATCACGTCAGCCCCGCCCATGCCGTCGATCGTGTCCGCACCCAGGCTGCCGAAGAATACATCCGCGTCGGCCGTTCCGATGAGGGTGTCGTTTCCCGCAGTCCCGTTGTAATTTGCCATGTTTCGTCTCGCTGCGCTGGACGTCTGTTCGTTCATCCCGGAAGCTGACGCGTCCGTCCCTCCAGTAAGTGCGAAGGCATTTTCGCTCACAAACCGATTTTGGACCGGAACGAATGGCATTATGGGTGGTGGAGACGGCCATGGCGCCTTCCACCACCGTTCGCTGGGGAGTTGCATTCGGTGACTTGCAAGGCATCGTCACGATTGTTGCGGGCAGCCAGCCGGCATGGGCAGGACCGCCCTGCCCGGACAACCCGGTTCGATCACGTCTTCGGGCGCTCGGACGATGATGAGGGCCGCCCTCCCCGCAGCCCGGGCGCGCGGCAGGGCTGCATGCGCCCGAGGCGCGGGCTCCTGCCCGCGTGACGCCGCATCTGAAGCGGCTCGAGGCGGAGGCCATCTCCATTCTGCGGGAGGTCGCGGCGGAGTTCCGCAACCCCGTCCTGCTCTACTCCATCGGCAAGGACAGCAGCGTGGTGCTGCACCTCGCGCTGAAGGCCTTCGCCCCGGGACGCCTGCCCTTCCCCCTTCTCCACGTCGCAACGGGCTGGGATTTCCGCGCGATGCTGGAGTTCCGCGACCGCCGGGTGGCCGAACTCGGCCTGCGCCTGATCGTCCACACGAACCCGGATGGCCTGGCGCGCGGGATAGGCCCTCTCACCCACGGCTCGCAGCTCCACATGGCGGTGATGGGAACCGAGGCGCTGAAGCAGGCCCTCGACACCCATGCCTTCGACGCGGCCATCGGCGGCGCACGACGCGACGAGGAGCGTTCCCGCGCCAAGGAGCGCGTGTTCTCGCATCGCGCCCCGGGCCATGCGTGGGACCCGCGCGCGCAACGCCCGGAGCTCTGGAATCTCTACAACCCGCGCCTCGCGCCGGGTGAGACGATGCGGGTCTTCCCCCTCTCGAACTGGACGGAGTTCGACGTCTGGGACTACATCGTGGCGCAGCGCATCCCCGTGGTGCCGCTCTACTTCGCAGCACCCCGGCCGGTGGTCCGGCGCGGGGGCATGCTGATCATGCGCGATGACGCGCGCATGGCGCTGCAGCCGGGCGAGAACGCGGAGACGCTGTGTGTGCGCTTCCGCACCATGGGGGACTGGCCCCTGACGGCCGCGCATGAAAGCCGGGCCACGACGCCGGCCGAGGTGGTCGCCGAGATCCGCGATTCGAGGATCACCGAGCGCGCCGGCCGCCTGATCGACTACGACCAGGACGCGAGCATGGAACGCAAGAAGAGGGAGGGCTACTTCTAGTGTCGCGGGCCGAAGGTGGCGCCGAATCCTCCCGCGGGCTGCTGCGCTTCCTGACCTGCGGCTCCGTCGATGACGGGAAGTCGACCCTCATCGGCCGGCTCCTCCATGACTCCCGGCTGATCATGGACGACACTCTTGCCGCGCTGGAACGCGACAGCCGGCGGCACGGCACGACAGGGGACGAGGTCGACCTCGCGCTGCTCGTGGACGGGCTGGAGGCGGAGCGCCAGCAGGGCATCACCATCGACGTCGCGCATCGTTTCTTCCAAACGCCGCGCCGATCCTTCATCGTCGCGGACACGCCGGGTCACGAACAGTACACGCGCAACATGGCGACCGGCGCGTCGAACGCTGACCTCGCGGTCATCCTGGTGGATGCACGCAAGGGCGTTCTCACCCAGACCCGCCGGCACACCTACATCTGCGCGCTTCTCGGCATCCGGCACGTGGTGCTCGCGGTGAACAAGATGGATGCCGCCGAATTCGCGCAAGCCGCCTTCGAACAGGTGCTGGCCCATTGGCAGCCCTTCGCCGCGGGGCTGGGCTTCGCGACCATCAGCGCGATCCCCGTATCCGCGAAGCGGGGCGACAACGTCGCGGCGCGGTCCCCGGCCATGCCCTGGTACGCTGGGCCGGCGCTGCTCGAGCACCTCGAGGCGGTGGACGTCTCCTCCGATGTGGCGGCGAAGCCGCTGCGCTTCCCGGTGCAGTGCGTGAATCGGCCGGACCAGGACTTCCGCGGCCTCGCGGGCACCGTTGCCTCCGGTCGCGTGTCGGTGGGCGACCGCGTGGTCGTCGCCGCCTCCGGCAGGGAGGGTTCGATCGCCCGGATCCTCGGGCCCGATGCGGAACAGCCCGCCGCATCGGCCGGTGAGGCGGTCACCCTGTTGCTGGCAGAGGAGCTCGACATCGCGCGCGGCGACGTCCTGGCCACGCCTGCCTCCCGCCCGTCCGTGGTGGACCAGTTCGCGGCGCACCTGATCTGGCTGGATGACGACGCCATGCTGCCCGGGCGGCAGTACCTGATGCGCATCGGCCATCTCTGGACGGCGGCATCGGTCACGACCCTCCGGCACCGGGTGGAGCCGAACACGCTGGAGCACCTGGCGGCGACGAGGCTGTCGCTCAACGAGATCGGCTTCTGCCACCTCGCCACTGCGCGGCCCGTCCCGCTCGACCCCTATGCCGAGAACCGTGCGACGGGATCGTTCATCCTGGTGGACCGGTTCACCAACCGCACCGCCGGCGCCGGCATGATCGCCTTCCCGCTGCGCCGCGCGACGGACATCCATCCGGAGACGTTCGCGGTGGACAAGGCAGCCCGCGGCAGGCTTCTGCGACAGGCGCCCCGCGTCGTCTGGTTCACGGGGCTGTCCGGCTCCGGCAAGTCCACCATCGCCCGCTTGGTGGAACAGGCGCTGCACCGGGAGGGCTGCCTGACCTACACGCTGGATGGCGACAACCTGCGGCATGGGCTGAACCGCGACCTCGGTTTCACCGATGCCGACCGCGTGGAGAACATCCGGCGCGCGGGGGAGGTTGCGAAGCTGCTCGCCGATGCGGGACTCGTGGTGCTCTGCTCCTTCATCTCGCCCTTTCGTGCCGAGCGCGAGATGGTGCGCGAAATGCTCGCGCCCGGCGAGTTCGTCGAGGTCTTCGTGGCAACGCCCCTCGAGGAGTGCATGCGCCGCGACCCGAAGGGCCTCTATGCAAAGGCGGCGCAGGGCCGGATCGCGAACTTCACAGGGCTGACGAGCCCCTACGAGCCGCCAGCCTCGCCGGACATCCAACTGGACACGACCGGCTGCAGCCCGGAGGAGGCGGCGGGGGTCGTGCTGGCGCATCTGCGGGCAACGGCCAGCCCATAGCGTGCGGCTTCAGCCGCGGCTGCCGGATGGTGCCCCCGGGGGGCGCCTGATGGGCGCTCCCCTTCCGTCCCGGCCGGCGATCCCGACCGCCCCGACCTATCCCTACCGGATCACGCCACCCCGGGCGGGAAAACGTCCTCGCTGATAGACTTGCGTGCATCTCTGCGGCCGCGATCAAAGCGGGGGGCGGAGGCCGGGCCGGTGGAGGTGATCGCGGCGGCGCTGGCCGAAGGCGCCGAGCGCGCGACGCGGCGACTTCCCAACTCCCGCAGTCGTGATCGATAGACGCGATCAACGTGGCACCATGTCCATACGGTATCGAGCATCCTCTGTTGCACCGGCATGCGCGTAGCCGGTCAATCCGGAGGATCAGGCATGTCGCCGCTCTGGTTTCCAACCTTCGCAGCCCTGCTCGCCCTGGCCGGCGTTGCCAATGCCCAGCCCCCGCCGGAGAATACCGGCACCGTGGTGCAGCCGCTCGTCCTCGGGAGGGTGGTGGACGCCGCAACCCGCGAGGCACAGGGCCTGCTGACTTTGGCCAGCCCCGAGGGCACGTGCAGCGCTTCCATGCTGAACGACTACTGGGCCATCACCGCGGCGCATTGCGTTATCTCCGGCCAGGGCAGCTGCCCGACCTTCGCCGCCAGCCAGATCCAGCTCACCGCCAATTGGACGATCAACGCGCCCAATCTCGGCTGGGTCGACGGCAGCAAGACCGTCCGGGCGCGCCAGGTCATCACCTATGGCGTGCGCACGGTCTGCCCGGGCAATGGCCCGGCGGCGCCGAGCGACATTGCCCTGCTTCAGGTTGGGCGGCATGACTTCGGCCGGCCGGATGTGCCGCCACGGAAGCTCGACCCGGCACGGCCGCTTAGCAATGCCACCGTCACCGCATACGGGCGCGGGATCGAGCAGCTTGCCTTCCTGCAGAACGGCGTGCCGATGCCATCGGTCGGCAACGATACATTCCGCTCGGTCGAATTCGCCCTGACTCGCGTGATGCCGACCACCCAGCCCAACGAGTATTCATTCTTCGGCGGCGCCGGCGCTACCATCGCCGGCGGCGACAGCGGTGGGCCGACCCTGATCCAGGACTGGGACAACCCGCTGTCACCGCGGCGGCGCCTCGAATGGCGGCTGCTCGGCGTCCATTCCTGGTGCTCGACCACCTGTTTGCCCGGCCAGACCTGCACTGGTGCCAATACCTGGCGCTGGACGACCCGGGTCGACCAGTGCTGGGATGCCAGCATCCTGCCGGTGCGCGACCGGATCCTCGCGGCCATCGACGCGGTGCCAGCCGATGACAGCTTCGTCGGCAGCTTCGGCACGGTGCCGCCGGAGGTGCTGGCGCGCAAGCGGGCGCTCTATGCCGTCAGCCTCGATGAGCCGCTGGTCGCGCCGGCCGGCGCCGCTAGCGACGTGCAGCTGACGTTCGAATCCTGCTTCGCCCTCCGCGTCCTCCAGGGCTGCCCAGTCGGACCACGCTATGAGGAATGGTCCTACAACCCCGCCACCCGGCAGATCCTGCATGTCGACAGCGGCAAGTGTCTCAACATCTCCGGCGCCCGGCGGGATCCGGGGGCCTGGATCATCCTGTTCCCCTGTGTCGGCGCGGCCAATGAGAAATGGAGCGCGACCGGCACCTCGGTGCTGACCTTCCGCAGCGACCATAGCGGCCTCTGCCTGCACGCGGTGCCGGGACGGCTTGGGCGGTCGACCAATGTCGGCTTCACCCTGCCGACCCCCGGCACCCTGACGCAGATGCCCTGCGACGGCTCCGACTCGCAGCAGTTCCGGGATGTCGATGCCGACTGGTTCCGCCGGAACGGACCACGGTAGGGATGGCATCGCCTGCCGGAGCGGCCGCTGGCCGATAGCGCGGTGGTCGGCGCACCACCCTGACCTTTGGTCACGGCGTGGCAAGGCGACACGGGCGCGGCGGCGGTGGCCGTGTTGGGCGACCACCTCGACGGGCGGCGGCGGGAGGTGGCGGTGCTGGCACGCGGCAACGACCTGCCGGCCTTCTGCCTTGCCGCCGCCTTCGCCGGGCCGTTGCTTGACGTGGCGGGCCGCCTGCGTTGCTGGCGGACGCGCGCAAGCGGTTCACGGCGGCGCCGGCCGAAGGCGCCGAGCGCGAGGCGGACCCGGATGGATGGCTGGTGGTGGTGCCAGCGTTGGTGCCGCGCCTTGCTGCGGAGGGGCGCTCGCCCCTGCTACCGGAGCCGAAAGCGTGGGCGGATTGATCATTCAATCAAGAAAGGCGCGAAGATCGCTGCGTGACACCCGGGCGGTTCCACTCCGCCCCTTCTCCCCGACTTCTAACCCCCCCGAGGGCTGTCGAAGTTTGGCGGCTGCCCGGCATGGACCGACAAAGGCCACCGTGCGCGGTTCCACGGTTCAGATGTTGGGCTGATCGCCGGCCGACTGCCGCGTTGCCCCGAGAATTGCGTGGCCTGGAGGTTCCGACTGCGCTCAAGCCGCAGCGGTTCAGTCTGCGCCAATCGCCCAGGGTTCCGCCGCCGCCAAGAGGTTCCTCCTGCCCTGCCCCAGGCTGAAGATGGAACACGCTTCGCTGCCGGCCATTGCCCCAGCGGACGCGGAGTGTGCGGGCAGATCTAGGGGCTATTTCCCCGATCGCTGATTTCTCAAGCGAAAACAATGTTCCATGGTGCCCCCGGGGAGACTCGAACTCCCACGCCCTTGCGGGCTGCGGATTTTGAGGCCGCTGCGTCTACCGTTCCGCCACAGGGGCAACCGGGGCCTCGTTTAGGGCAGAACCGCGCAAGGGGGAACCAGGGCAGGACGTGGCTGGCCAGCAGCGGGGCTGATCGCCAGCCGGCACCCTCGCATTTCCGTGTGGACCTTATCACAAAAACGTGTACATTCTGCTGCAGCGGCCCGGTCCGGGCGCACGGAAGCGATCTGCGGGGATTCCGCGCCATGAAGAACGACGGCACCACCATCTCGGACGGAACGGGCCCGCTGGCGGTGTCCGTGATCTGGTTGCTCCTGACGCAGTTGCTTTGCGTGCTGGCATGGGATTTCGAACTGTTCACCCGCCAAGCTGCCCTCGTGCATTGGCTTATCGTCGGTGTCCTGCCGCCCGCCCTGGCGCTCTCCCAGATGAAGCGGCCCGAAGCAGGGAGCTGAGGCAAGTCGGCAGCCGTCCTGGGCGCCTCGAATTCAGCCTGCAATATTGCGCAACACCGCGCGAGGCCCCGCACGCGGCGCCCCTGATGCGGTATCAGCGCCCTCATGGTTCCACCAAGCCAGGCGCCGGGCCTGCCGCCCGACTTCGACCCGCGGCACGCCGCGCTCTTCCTCGACTTCGACGGCACCCTGGTCGACATCGCGCCCACACCCGACACGGTCCAGGTCCCGCAGGGGCTCCCGGACCTGCTCGCGCGACTCGCCGCGCGGCTCGACGGGGCGCTGGCGATCGTTTCGGGCCGCACGCTCGCCGAACTGGACCACTTCCTCCCCGGCCCTCTCGCCAAGGCCGGCGAGCATGGCGCGGCGCTCCGCCTGCGCCCGGATGCCCCTGTCATCGCCACCCCCCTGCCCGCCCCGCCCGCAAGCTGGGCGGCCCGGGCCGCGGAACTGGCGGAGTGCTTCCCAGGCGTGCTGGTGGAGCCAAAGGCCCATGGCCTGGCCATCCACTACCGCCTGGCGCCCGAGGCGGAGCGGGATGCGGGCCGGCTGGCCCACGCGCTCGTCGAGGAGAGGCCGGACACCTACCTCGTGATGCCGGCGCACATGGCCTTCGAGATCAAGCCGCGCGCCGTCTCGAAGGGCACGGTCGTCGCCACCCTTCTCGGCCGCGCGCCCTTCGCCGGCCGCGTCCCGGTCTTCGTCGGCGATGACGTGACGGACGAGGCCGGCATGGCCGCGGCGCGCGCGGCCGGCGGCTTCGGCCTGCGGATGCAGGACACCTTCAGGACTCCGGAGGCGTTCCGCGCGTGGCTCGGAACGCTCGATGCGGCGCTGGCGGGGCAGGCCGCGTGAGCCGCCTCGTCATCGTCGCGAACCGCGTCCCGAATCCGACGGAGCGCGGCGCCACGGCGGGCGGGCTTGCGGTCGCGCTGAAGGACGCGCTGACGCGGCGGGAGGCCCTGTGGTTCGGCTGGTCCGGCCAGATGGCCGAACGCACCGCGACCACGCCCGAGATCCGCCAGAAGGGGCGCGTGCAGTACGCCACCATCGCCCTCGGCGCGGAGGACTACCGCCAGTACTACCAGGGCTTCTCGAACGGGGCGCTGTGGCCCGTGCTGCATTACCGCCTCGGCATCGCGCGCTTCTCGCGCGAGGAGTGGGCGGGCTACCGCCGGGTGAACGAGGCCTTCGCGGCCGCCCTGCTGCCGATGCTGGAACCCGCGGACGTCGTCTGGGTCCACGACTTCCACCTGATGCCCTTCGCCCATGCGCTGCGGGCCAGGGGCGCCGGGCAGCGCATCGGCTTCTTCCTGCACGTGCCCTTCCCACCGCGCCAGGTCTGGGCCGGCCTGCCGAAAAGCCAGGAGCTGCTCGCGGACCTCGCCTGCTACGACGTGATCGGCATGCAGACGGAGGACGACGCGGAGAACCTGCGCGGCGCGCTGGTCGCGGCGGGCCATGCGGAGGCCGCCGGCCGCGTCTCGGCCCACCCGATCGGCATCGACGGGCCCGGTTTCACGCAGCTCGCGACGCAGTACGCCGCGGGGAAGGAAACGCAGCGGCTGAAGGACAGCCTCGCCGGCCGGGCGCTGGCGATCGGCGTGGACAGGCTGGACTACACCAAGGGCCTGCCGCACCGCTTCGCGGGCTTCGCGCAGTTGATGGCGCGCTTCCCGCGCCACCGCGGGCGGGTCACCTTCCTCCAGGTCACGCCCGTCTCGCGCGGCGACGTGGCGCAGTACCGCGCGCTGCGGCGCGAGCTGGACGAGGCGGTGGGCCGCATCAACGGCCAGTACGCCGAGTTCGACTGGGCGCCGATCCGCTACCTGACGCGCGCGGTGCAGCGCCCGGTGCTGGCCGGCTTCATGCGCATGTCCCGCGTCGGGCTGGTCACGCCGCTGCGGGACGGCATGAACCTGGTGGCGAAGGAGTTCGTGGCGGCCCAGCCCGAGGAGGATCCGGGCGTGCTGGTGCTGTCCCACTTCGCCGGTGCGTCTGGGCAGATGGACGGCGCGCTGCTGGTCAACCCGCTCGATCCCGACGACATCGCGGAGGCGCTGGACGTCGCGCTCGCCATGCCGGCGGATGAACGGCTGGCGCGCTGGAAAACGATGGACACGGCCGTGCGCGCGACCAGCGCC
>DASQNQ010000343.1:0-10308 GCA_035644895.1 Acetobacteraceae bacterium
CGCCGGATCACGGATTGGCAGCGGACCGATGTGGTGGAACTCGGGCCGCCATCGGGGATTCAGCACCACAAGGCCGCGCCTCGCCCACGGGCCATAGCAACCGGGGGTTCCGCGATATGCCGGGTGCCGATCAGCCGAACGGGGGATAGCTTGTGTCGGGTTCAACCAGCGACGTGGAAGCTGCCGCAGATGACCCACCTCGCCTCTCCACGGGCAATCACGGCCTGGACCACATCCTTGGCGGCGGGCTGGACGGAAACCGCCTCTACCTCCTCGAGGGCACGCCGGGCACCGGCAAGACGACCCTCGCCCTGCAGTTCCTGCTGGAGGGCGCGCGCCAGGGCGAAACCACCCTGTACGTGTCGCTGTCCGAGACCGAACGCGAGCTTCGTCTCGTGGCCCGCCGGCACGGCTGGTCGCTCGACGGGATTTCCCTGTTCGAGCTGGTGCCGGCCGAGGCGGCGCTCGACCCGGAGCGCGACCAGAGCGTCTTTCCCCCGTCCGAGATGGAGCTCGGCGAGACCACCCGGATGATCTTCGAGCGGGTCGCGGAGCTGAACCCGACCCGGGTCGCCTTCGACAGCCTGTCCGAGCTCCGGTTGCTGGCGCAGAGTTCGTTGCGCTACCGAAGGCAAATCCTCGCCCTTAAGCACTTCTTCACCGACCGCCGCTGCACGGTTCTTGTCCTCGACGACCTGAGCTCGCACGCCGACGACCTGCAGCTCCATTCCATCGTCCATGGCGTCATCCGGCTGGAGCAGACGGCGATCGACTACGGGGCCGAGCGCAGGCGCCTGCGGGTGATCAAGATGCGGGGGATCCCGTTCCGCGGCGGCTACCACGACTTCACGATCAAGACCGGCGGTGTCGAGATCTACCCGCGCCTGGTCGCGGCGGAGCACCACCGTGCAGCCGAGGGCAGCGTCTTCGCGGGCAGCGGCGATGCCGCGCTGGACCAGATGCTTGGCGGTGGCCTGGAGCGCGGCACCAACGCCCTGCTCCTCGGCGCCGCGGGGGTAGGCAAATCCTCCCTGGCGCTGACCTACGCCATCGCCGCGGCAGGCCGGGGCGAGCGGGCCGTGGTCTTCGCCTTCGACGAGGGGCGGGGGACGATACAGGCCAGGGCCCGAACCCTGGGTCTACCCCTGGACGCGGCAATCGAGGCAGGCCTCCTTCGCATCCAGCAGATCGATCCGGCCGAGCTCTCGCCAGGTGAATTCGCCAGCATCGTCCGGCGCTCGGTCGAGGCGGACGGCGCACGGGTCGTGGTGATCGACAGCCTCAACGGCTACCTCAGCGCCATGCCGGACGAGCGCTTCCTCATCCTGCAGATGCACGAGCTGCTGACCTACCTCGGGCAGATGGGCGCGCTCACCATACTCGTGCTCGCGCAGCATGGCCTGGTCGGGCCTGTGCAGGGCCCGGTCGACCTCAGCTATCTCAGCGACGCCGTGCTGCTGCTGCGCTACTTCGAGTTCGAGGGCGAGGTGCGGCGCGCGCTGTCGGTCTTGAAGAAGCGGAGCGGCCGCCACGAGCTCTCGATCCGCGAGTTTCGCCTGGGTCGAGCCGGCATCGCGGTCGGGCCGCCGCTGAAGGGGTTCAGGGGCATCCTTGCGGGCACGCCGAGCTACGCGGGAACCATCCTGCCCGTCGCGGACGGCGACGGCGCAGTGTAGCACGATGACGACGCCCGATCCCGCCAGGCCGTGCATCCTCGTGCTCGCACCGCGCGGACGCGACGGGCCGGCAATCGCCGAGCAGCTTGGCCGCGCCGGGCTCGGGGCGCATGCCTGCCGGGGCGTCGGCGAGCTCCTGGAGGAACTCGAGCAGGGGGCGGACGCCGTCGTCATCGCCGAGGAGGCGCTCGTCGGCGCGCCCGCGCAGGCGCTCGGAAGCTGGGTATCGGGCCAACCCCCCTGGTCGGACATGCCCTTCGTGCTGCTCACGAGCCACGACCACCGCCCGGCACCCGCACGCGAGCGTCTGCTGCAGGCGCTGGGCAACGTCTCGCTCCTGGAGCGCCCCGTCCAGACCCTCACCCTGACCAGCGCCGTCCTTGCCGCCGTGCGGGCACGGCGGCGCCAGTACGAGGTCCGCTCCCATCTCGAGGAGCGGGAGCGCACGGCCGTCGAACTCGGGGACCTCGTCGCCTCCCGCACGAGGGAGCTTGAGGCGGCCAACCGGGCCCTGCAGGCGGAGAGCGCCCTCCGTGAGAGCGAGGCCAGGCTGCGCCTGGCGACCGAGGCGGCGGAGGTGGGCTTCTGGGACGTCGATCTGCTGCACGGCACGATGGTCTGGCCGCCCCGCGTGAAGGAGATGTTCGGGATCTCGGCGGGCATCCCCGTGTCGATGCGGGACTTCTACGAGGGCCTGCATCCGGACGACCGGGAGGCGACGGCGGCGGCCTTCGCAGCGGCCTGCGACCCCCGCCGGCGGGCGGTCTACGACGTCGAGTACCGCGCCGTCGGCAGGGAGGACGGTGTCGTGCGGTGGGTGGCGGCGAAGGGCCGCGCCGTCTTCGACGGCACGGGCCGCGCCGGCCGGGTGATCGGGACCGCCGTCGACATCACGCCGCGCAAGCGGGCCGAGGCGGCGCTGGCGAGGAGCGAGGCCGAGCTCAGGAGCCTGAACGAGGCGTTGGAGGCCCGGGTGCGCGAGGAGGTGGCGGCGCGCGAGGAGGCGCAGGCCCGCGCGGCGCAGGCCCAGCGCATGGAGGCGCTGGGCCAGCTCGCCGGCGGGGTGGCGCACGACTTCAACAACGTGCTCCAGGCCGTGGCGGGCGGTGCCCGGCTGATCGAGGCGCGGAGCGATGACCCTCAGCGAGTACACCGCCTCGCCCGCATGATCGCCGATGCGGCGCGGCGCGGCGCGTCGGTCACGCGGCGTCTCCTCGCCTTCTCGAGGCGGGCCGACCTGCGGGCCGAAGCGGTGGACGTGGCCGCCCTGCTCGAGGACATGCGCGAGATCCTCTCGCACACCCTCGGCGCCGGGATCGAGGTGCGCGTCCAGGCGCTGGCGGCCCTGCCCCCCCTGCTGGCGGACAAGGGGCAGCTCGAGACGGTGCTCGTCAACCTCGCCGCCAACGCCCGGGATGCGATGGGCGGCGCCGGGGTGATCACGCTGTCCGGGATCGTCGAGGAGGTGCCGCGTCGCGGCCGGGGACCGGCCCATCCGGCCGCGCTGAAGGGCGGCACCTACCTGCGGCTCTCGGTGGCGGACACCGGGGTCGGCATGGACCAGGCCACCCTGGCCCGGGCGGCGGAGCCGTTCTTCACGACGAAGCCGCTCGGCAAGGGGACGGGGCTGGGCCTCGCGATGGCCCGCGGCTTCGCCGAGCAGAGCGGCGGGACGCTCTCCATCGAGAGTTCTCCCGGTCGGGGCACGACCATCCGCCTCTGGCTGCCGGTCGCCGCGGCCGGCGCCCTCTCGGATCTCGGCCTGGTCACCAGGGACGGGCCGGCGGGGCGGCGGGGTGAACGCGCCCGCGTGCTGCTCGTGGACGACGAGGCCCTGGTCCGGGAGATCACGACCGAGGGGCTGGAGTCCGCCGGCTACGCCGTCCTCTCGGTGGGGAGTGCCGTCGAGGCCGTCGAATTCCTGGACTCCGGTCAGCCCGCGGACCTGCTGATCACGGACCTCTCGATGCCGGGGATGGACGGGATAACCCTGATCCGGGAGGCGCAGAAGCGCCGGCCGGGCCTGCGCGCGATCCTGCTCACGGGCTTCGCGACCGATGCCGCCGAACTCGCCGTCGGTGGCGCCATCCGCGGAACCTTCTCGCTGCTCCGCAAGCCGATCGAGCCCAGCACCCTCGCGGAGCGGGCAGCCGTGCTGCTCGGTGCAGCACCGGAGTTGGGGTAAACTGGGAAGGGTTCGCCGCGCCTCGGCAGAGACCCCGCCTGGGAGGGACAGCCCTCCCGGTCGGCCTTGGCTGCGGCCCGCAATGGAGCGGGCACCCCGCACCGGTCATGGGGCAGCGCACCGCGTCTGCTTTCGCACGCGCCTTGCCTCAAAGCCGCCCGGCTGCTTTCGGCCATCTGCCGTCGGATGCGAACCCGAGTGGCTCCTCGGCAAGGTCCGCTCGCAAAGGTGGAGCAGACATCGGTTTTCCTCGACGCCACCGCCGCTTTCCGCCCTTGTGCGACCTCCCCTGTTCGTTCGAAGACCGTCGGTCAGTGCGCGCGGCTCTCCGCGCGCGCCGCCGTGCCGCCGCGCAGGCGCTTCCAGAGCGGCGCGATGACGTGCTCCACCACGGGGATCAGGATCGCGCCCGCCACCAGCCCGAGCACGCCGGACAGCGCGGCCGTCACCACCCATTCCACCAGCCCGCCGAGGGCGGGCACGGCATGGGCCGCGACCTCGGCCGCATGGTGGACCAGGTGGCCGAGCGCCTCGCCGCCATGCTCCTCGATCCCGTGCAGCACGATGCCGCCGCCGACCCAGATCATCGCCGCCGTGCCGACCACCGACAGCGCCTTCAGGAACCACGGCATGAAGGCGACCAGGCCGCGGCCGAGCGCCCGCAGCGCCCCGCTGCGCCCCGTGGCCAGCGCGACGCCCGCATCGTCCGCCTTCACGATCAGCGCGACCGCGCCGTAGACGCCGACGGTGATCGCCAGGCCGACCACCGCCAGCACCACCGCCTGCATCCAGAACGAGGCGGTTGGCAGGGTCGCCAGCGCGATGGCCATGATCTCCGCGCTCAGGATGAAGTCCGTCTTGATGGCGGAGGCGACCTTCTCGTCCTCCAGCACCTGCGGGTCCTGCGGCGCGGCGGAGATGTGGGCCTCGTGCTCATGCGCGGCGTGGGGGAAGAAGGCCTCCCAGACCTTCTCCGTGCCCTCGTAGCAGAGGAACAGGCCGCCCAGCACCAGCAGCGGCGTGATGGCCCAGGGCGCGAAGGCCGAGAGCGCCAGCGCCGCGGGCAGCAGGAACAGCATCTTGTTCTTGGCCGAGCCGAGCGCGATCCGCGAGACGATCGGCAGTTCGCGGTCCGCCGCGAAGCCGACCAGGTAGCGGGGCGTCACCGCCGCGTCGTCGATCACGACGCCCGCCGCCTTGGCGCCGGCCTTCGCCGCCTGCCCCGCCACGTCGTCGAGCGAGGCCGCCGCCACCTTGGCGATGCCCGCGATGTCGTCGAGCAGTGCGATCAGGCCTGTCGCCACGCGGAGCCTCCTGGAGCGGGTCGTTCCCGTCCAGAAAGCCTCGCGGCCCGCCCCGGTTCCGGGCGGGGACGCCTCAGGCCTCGACCTGCTCCACCCGGACAACCTCCGGCACGTAGTGGCGCAGCATCGTCTCGACCCCGTGCTTCAGCGTGGCGCGGGAGGAGGGGCAGCCAGCGCAGGCACCCTGCATGTGCAGGCGCACCACGCCGTCGCGGAAGCCGCGGAAGACGATGTCGCCGCCGTCGCCCGCCACCGCCGGGCGGACGCGGGTGTCGAGCAGTTCCTTGATCTGGGCCACCACCTCGCCGTCGGCGGGCTCGAAATCCTCCTCCGCCAGGCCCTCGGCCCCCTCCATCGCCGGCAGGCCGGAGAGGTAGTGCTCCATGATCGCGCCGAGGACCCGCGGGCGCAGCAGCTGCCAGTCGGCGCCCTCGGTCTTGGTCACGGTGATGAAGTCCTGCCCGAGGAACACGCGCGCAACCTCCCCCACGTCGAAGACGCGGGCCGCGAGGGGGGAGCGGCCGGCAGTCTCGGCCGCGGAGGTGAAGTCGGCGGTGCCGGCCCCGCCCGTCACGTCCCGCCCGGGGAGGAACTTGAGGGTGGCGGGGTTCGGGGTGCCTTCCGTCTCGATGAACATCGTTCGTCCGTTCTGCTGGCGTCAATCCCGACCTATGTGGTCCGGTTCGGGCCGCGGCGCAACGGCCGGACGGCCTCGCCGCGGGGGAGGCACGCATGCAGCGTGGGCGTGTCGGGGAGAGGGAAGGGTCCGCCGGACGGGAATGGCGAGCGCCCCGGGGCTGGGAATGGTCCTAGGACGGCTTTGTCTCCTCGCCGGCTTTGGACTTCGCTGCGGCCACCCAGGGCCGCCAGGGTTTCCTCCTCGCCACCGGCAACTGCTGCCCTGACGCCTCGAACAGGGAGAGCGCGCCGACAATCACCAGCGCGCCTGCCCACTGCTCCGGGCGCAATGCCTGGCCGAGGACGGCCGCGGCGAGCAGGATGCTGAACAGGGGCTCGACGCTGCTCAGCACGCTCGCGCGCACGAGGCTCAGGTGGCGGAGCGCAGCAAAGAAGGCAAGCAGGCCCAGCCCGACGCCCAGGCCGGCTGCGAGGATACCAAGCCAGCCCGTGTTGCCGGTGGGCGGCGCCCACGCTCCGAGCAGCGTGGCGACGAGGCCCAGCGCGAGCGTGCTGACCAAGGTGGCGTAGAGGTTCACCTGCGTGCTGCTGGCGCGGAGCTGCGCCCGCCCGATGCACAGGATCATGCCGCTCATCGCTACGGAAGAGAGTGCCGCGAGAGCAAGACCGGCAAGGTCGATCCCGACGAGTTCCGGCCCCAGCACCAGGGCGAGGCCGCCGAAGGCCGCCCCCATGAGAACGGCCTTTCGTGCCGTCAGGCGCTCGGTCCCCCTCCAGTGGGCGAGGGTCGCGAGCAGAAGGGGATGCGTGAAGAAGATGAGCACCGCGACGCCGACGGGCACCAGCGCGACCGAGCCGAGGAACGAGTAGACGGCGATGCCTTGCAGCGTGCCGCACGCCAGCGTCCAGCGCCAGGCACGGCGGTCAAGGCGGAAGTGCTGCCGAAGCAGGAGGACGAGCAGCGCCATGAGCGCGGCCGCGACCAGGCCGCGCAGGGCGACGACGGTCAGCGTGTTGCTTCCATCCTCGAAAGCCAGCCGTGCGCCGACGGGGCCGACCGCGAACGCCAGCGTCGATGCGATCACCAGCGCAACACCGGCGCTCGGCCTGCGCGCCATCGGATCGGGCGCGGCGCTCATCATCTGTTCTCCGGCTGACCCGGCACCATGCCGTGCGGGATGCCGCTGCCGCAATCCGGTGCGCCGCAAGGCCGATGCTGCAGCTACGGGTCGTTGCGCGGATTCCGGCTAAGTCGGCTCAGGCCCGCACCCGCCCACGCAGATCACCCGCTGGCGCACCCTTCCAGACCCGCGCACGTCACGTCACCCGGTCCAGCTCATCGTCGCTCGCGCCCCCCGGCACGATCGTGAGCGGCACCGTGAGGCGCTGCGCATGCCGTCCCGCCACCAGCGCGGAGATCAGCGGCCCGGGCCCGGAGCCGCCCTGGGCGGAGGCCAGCACCAGGATCGAGATGCGCGGATCCTCCTCCAGCAGCGAGAGCAGTTCCTCCCGCGCATCGCCCTCCCGGATCAGCAGGATGGGCATGCCGCCGGTCATCTCGTTCACCTCGGCCGCGAGCGCGGAGAGCAGGCGCTCGGCCTCCTCCCGCCTCTCCTCGGCCAGCATGGCGCCGACGCCGGCCCACTCCACCTGGCCCTCGGGCTCGATCACGCGCAGCAGCGCGACGCGCCCGCCGCTTTTCCGCACGCGCAGGCAGGCGTAGCGCAGCGCCACCCGGCGCTCGGGGCTGTCGTCCACCACCACCAGGAAGACGCGGTCCCGGCGGGCCTGGGCCTGCGCCTCGGTCTCCTGCTCCATCACCCCCTCCGGAACACGACGCTGCCCAGCCAGCCGGCCAGCGCCGCCAGCAGGATGCAGGCGATCCCATACAGGACGGCGGCATCCTCCGCGACCTGGGCGATCCAGGCGGTGAAGCCCGATCGCTCCACCACCAGCGTGAGTTCCTGCCGCGCCAGGATCCGCCGGTCGCGAATGAGGAAGACCTGCACCAGGTACTCCCCCGTGGGGGTTGTGGCGGGCAGTGGCAGCCGCGCATGGAACAGCCGCCCGCCGGAGACGCCGATGGGCTGCGCCTCCGAAACCCAATGCCCGGCCCCCTGCTTCAGCTCGGCCAGCGCGCCGCGGAAATCCGCCCCCTGGTTGCCGAGCTGCACGAGCGGGATCTGCCCGAGGCCGATGCGGTGCGCCTGCCGGTCGGGCAGGGGCAGCAGGTCCACCAGCGGGCGCGTGCCGGCCACGGCCCAGTAGCCGGGCACGCGGTTGAAGCGCGCGCTCGCGCCGTTCACCCAGATCAGGCCCGCAAGCTGCGTCTTCTGCCGCACGACAAGCGGCTGGATGGGGCCGATGGCCTGCACGAGCACCTCGTCCCCCTCCTCCCCGATCAGGCGCTCCGTGGCGCCGAAGACGAGGATCTCCGCGCCGGTGAAGGCCGTGGTGACCTCGATCCGGCTCTGCGACAGCTCCGCCGCGAGGGAGGGCGGCGCGACCGGCGGGGGCACGGGCCGGGCGGGCTGTGCCCCCGCCGCGCCCGGCAGCAGCAGGCCCAGCAGCGCGAGCAAGGGCAGCGCCACGCGGATCACAGCGCCGGTCCCATCACGAAGGGGGAAGGAGGCGGCCGCAGCAGGTCCCACAGCAGACTGCCCGCCACGGCGAGCACCAGCAGGCCGAGCAGGGCGCGCGTCTCCTCCCCGCGCAGGCGCGTGCCCAGGGCGGCGCCGAACTGCGCGCCCGCCACGCCGCCCGCCAGCAGCAGCAGGGTCAGCACGATGTCCACGCTGCCCACCTGCACCGCCTGCAGGAAGGTCACGTTGGCGGTGACGAACACCACCTGGAACAGCGAGGTGCCGATGACGACCGAGGTCGGCATCCCGAGCAGGTAGATCATCGCCGGCACCAGCATGAAGCCGCCGCCCACCCCCATGACGGCCGACAGGAGCCCGACACCGAAGCCCACCAGCAGCGGCGGGATGACCGAGATGTAGAGCCGCGACTTGCGGAAGCGCAGCTTCAGCGGCAGCCCATGGATCCAGAAGTGCTCGTGCAGCCGCCGCGGCCTGGCCCGCCCGCGCCGGAAGATGGCGGTGAGCGATTCGCGCATCATCAGCACGCCGACTGTGCCGAGGATCACGACGTAGAAGAGCGAGACCGCGAGGTCCACCTGCCCCGCCGAGCGCAGCAGCGCGAAGATCTGCACGCCCGCGCCCGAGCCGGCGAGGCCGCCCAGCAGGAGCACCGTGCCCATGCGCGGGTCCACGTTGCCCCGCCGCCACTGCGCGATCAGGCCGGAAACCGACGCACCGAGGGTCTGGTTCGCGCCCGACCCGACGGCGACCGGCGCGGGGATGCCGATCAGGATCAGCAGCGGCGTCAGCAGGAAGCCGCCACCCACGCCGAACAGCCCCGACAACCAGCCCACGCCGAAGCCGATGCCGAGCAGCAGCAGGGCATCCACCGACATCTCGGCGATCGGCAGATAGACCTGCATCGAACCCCCGGGCTTCCACCCCGCCTTGTGGCGCCATCGCATGGCGGGAATGCGGCGGGAAGCGTGCGCGCGAAACCCGTCAGCACGCCGCCGATAACAGAGCGGTCCGCCTGCGCCAGACCCGTTTCACCCACACCCGTCCAACCCACATGGCCGGACCCGTTCCGGCCTGACTGTTTCCAAGCAGGGCGGAACTGGTCTAAGGCGGAGATGCAGGAGACCCCCGCCATGCTCGCCCGCCGCCACCTGCTCGCCGCCGGCCTCGTGCCCCTGCTGCCCCTGCCCGCGATCCGCCCCGCACCCGCGCAGGCGGCGGCGCGGGCCACGATCCTGCACCTCAACGACTTCCACTCCCGGCACGAGGGTGCGCAGCCAGGCGGCCAGGCCTGCCGGGAGGGCTCGCCCTGCCCCGGCGGCTCCCCCCGCCTCGTTGCCGCCATCCGCGCCGCCCGCGCGGCGGCGGAGGGCGAGGGCCGCGCCACCCTCGCGCTGGACGGCGGCGACCAGTTCATGGGCAGCCTCTACTACACGGTCCACCGCGGCATGGCGGAGGCCGCGATGCAGAACGCCTGGGGGTGCCAGGCCATGGCCCTCGGGAACCACGAGTTCGACCACGGGCCGGAGGTGACGGCCCGCTACGCCCGCGCGCTGGCCGCGCCGCTGCTGGCCGCCAACCTCGACACCGCGGCCGAACCTGCCCTGCACGGGCTGGTCCGCCCCTGGACGGTCTTCCGCCGCGGTGCGGCACGCATCGGCGTGGTGGGGCTGATCACGGAGGACACGCCCACCATCGCCTCTCCCGGCCCGCGGCTGCGCTTCACCTCGGCCGAGGAGGCGGCGGCGCGGGCCATCGCCGAGATCCGCGCGGAGGGGCCGGCCACGGTCGTCCTGCTCTCCCATCGCGGCCTCGGCCCCGACCGGCAGCTCGCGGCGCGGGTGCCGGGGGTGGACGTGATCGTCGGCGGGCACTCCCACACCCTGCTGGCCGGCCACCCGGAC
>DASQNQ010000344.1:0-7047 GCA_035644895.1 Acetobacteraceae bacterium
GCGGTCTTCGACGCGGCGCTCCCGCCCTTCTTCCGCGGGATTGCCGATGCCGTGCCCTCGGGCCACGCGCTGGCGCTGGTGATGGTGGCGCCCGCCGGCCTGCGCGCGCTGCGCGACCTGGCCGCGCAGCATGGCGGGCGCATCGTGGCGGAGCAGGACGCGGTGGCCGCCGAGCGTGACCCGGACGCCACGCCCTTCTACGAGTACTGCTGGAACCACACGACGCTGCAGGTTCTCAAGCGGGACAAGGGCGTCACCTACCTGCAGTGCCGCTTCCCGTTCGAGGACACGCTGCGCGCGGTGGAGGCCGTGCGCACGCGCTACGCCGGGGAGGTCTGGATGCACACCGAATGCGTGCGCTTCGGCGGGCGGACCACCATGACGGCCCTGCCCGTCATCCGCTGGAACGGTCCGGAGCGCCTGGCCGAGATCATGCGCGGCTTCGAGGCCGAGGGCATCGGCATCGCCAACCCGCATGTCTTCACCATCGAGGAGGGCAGCGGCTACCGCCGCGTGCCCGGCGACCAGCTCGGCTTCAAGCGGATGGCCGACCCGCTTGGCCTGCTGAACCCCGGCAAGATGACCAGCTTCACGCCCGAGGAAACCGCAGCATGAGCGTGAGCGCCGTGATGCAGGCCCTGCCCGGCCTCGCCTGGACCACCGACCCGGCGTTGGTGCGCCAGCGCTCGCGCGACTTCTTCTGGTACTCGCCCGTGCTGAAGCGCCAGCTCAACCGCGTGACGGGCGAGGCCCTGGTCGCGCCGCGGGACGAAGCGGAGCTGCGGGCCGTCCTCGCCGCCGCCTACGCCCATGACGTGCCGGTCACGCCGCGCGGGGCGGGCACGGGCAACTACGGCCAGGCCATGCCGCTCCGCGGCGGCATCGTGCTGGAGATGGGCGAGTTCAACCGCGTGCTCTGGACCAGGCCCGGCGTTGTCCGCGCGCAGGCCGGGGTGAAGATGATCGACCTCGACGCGCATTGCCGGCGCGAGGTGGGGGGCGAACTGCGCTTCCATCCCTCCACCCGGCGGACGGCGACGCTCGGCGGCTTCGTCGCCGGCGGCTCCTCCGGCATCGGCAGCACGGGCTATGGCATCCTGCGGGAGCCGGGGAACATCCTGGGCCTCAAGGTCATGACGATGGAGGCCGAGCCGCGCGTGCTGGAGCTGCGCGGGGCCGACATCCAGAAGGCGAACCACGCCTACGGCACGAACGGCGTGATCACGGAGTTGGAGATGCCGCTCGCACCCGCCTGGGAGTGGGTGGACGTGGTGGTGGCCTTCCCGACGCTGATGGGCGCCGCGCGCTTCGCGGACGCCGTCACGCGGATGGACGGCGTGCCCAAGAAGCTGGCCTGCGTGGTGCCCGCGCCCATCCCGCAACTCCACTTCAAGGCCTGGGGCAGCCAGGTGCCGGCCGGCCACGCCGTCGCGATGCTGATGGTCGCGGCCCCGTTCCTCGATATCCTGCCCGACGTCATCGCCGCGCATGGCGGCACCGAGGTCCGGCGGGAGGCGTCGGACGCGGCCGAGGTGCCGCTCTACGAGCACTCCTGGAACCACACGACGCTGCAGGTCCTCAAGACCGACAAGGGCATCACCTACCTGCAGACGCTGTTCGCGGCGCCCGACCACCTGGACCTGATCGCGCGGATGGAGCGGATGTTCGGCGACGAGGTGCTGCTGCACCTGGAGTTCGTCCGCTTCTCCGGCACGGTCTGCGCCTTCGGCCTGCAGGTGGTGCGCTTCACCTCGGAGGAGCGGCTGGCCGAGATCATCCGCCTGCACGAGGAGGCGGGCGCCCCCATCTTCAACCCGCACAGCTTCACGCTGGAGGAGGGGGGCATGAAGCACGTCGACGCCGCGCAACTCGCCTTCAAGCGGGAGGCCGATCCGAAGGGGCTGCTCAACCCGGGCAAGATGCTCGCCTGGGACGACCCGGACTGGCGACCGGGCCGGAACCAGGCCGTGCGCCTGTACGAGACGGACTATGCGGCGCCGGCCGAGGTGCTGGAATAAGCCCGGCTTGATCGGCGGCCCGCCGGGCGCGATACCGGCCGCCACAGGACGGAGGGGGTTGGTCATGGACGCGCCGGTGGCACCGAACGCGGTTTCCGCGGTGAACGAGACGCGGCAGTGGGACCGCCTGATGCAGATGGCCCGGATCGGCGCCATCCCGGGCGATGGCGTCAACCGCGCCTGCCTGACGCCGCTCGACCGGGAGGCGCGCCGGCTCCTCGTCTCCTGGGCACGAGGGCTCGGCCTCTCCGTCTCGGTGGACCGGCTCGGCAACCTCTTCCTGCGGCATGAGGGGGCTGACCGCAGTGCCGCCCCGGTGCTGACGGGCAGCCACATGGACACCCAGCCCAATGGCGGCCGCTTCGATGGCATCTGGGGCGTGATCGCGGCGCTGGAGGCCGTCCAGGCGATCCGGGAGGCCGGTGCCGCCACGCGCCGCCCGATCGAGGTCGTTGCCTGGACAAACGAGGAGGGCGGCCGTTTCGCCCCCGGCTGCATGGGCAGCATGGCCTATGCCGGCTTCCGCCCGCCCACGACCTGGGATGAGGTGACGGACAACGAGGGCACCCGCTTCGCCGACGCGCTTGCCACCCACCTGGCCGCGGAGGCGGACCTGCCGCGCCGAGGCCTGGGCGTCGTGGACGGCCCCGCGCCCTTCGCCTATGTCGAAGCCCACATCGAGCAGGGCCCGCGGCTGGAGGCGGAAGCACTCGACATCGGCGTCGTCACCGGCATCCAGGGCAGCCGGTGGTTCCTGGTGGAGATCGAGGGCAAGACCGACCACGCCGGCACCACGCCGCTCTCGCTGCGGCAGGACGCGGTGCAGGACATGATCCGGGCGGTCACGGCGCTGAACGCGCTGATGGCCGATCCCTCGGACGTGCTGCGCTTCACGGTCGGCCGGATCGAGGTGAACCCGAACACCTCCAACTCCGTCGCCGATCGCGTGCGCTTCACGATCGATTTCCGCCACCCTGACCGCGACGTGCTGACGGCGCGCGGCGACGCGATCGAGCGCACGGTGCGGGAGGCGATCACCACCTGCACCGCGACGGTGACCGAGCGCTTCCACGCCCTGCCCGCCCTCTTCGACCCGATGGTGCCCGAGGTGGTGGAGCGTGCCGCGGCCGCGCAGGGCCTGAAGCACATCCGCATGCCGTCGGGTGCCTTCCACGACGCGCAGTTCATGGTGCCTCTCTGCCCGACCGGCATGATCTTCGTGCCCTGCCGCAAGGGCGTGTCGCACCATCCGTCCGAGTATGCCGAACCGGGGCACCTGGCGGCCGGGACGCGCGTGCTGGCGGCGGCGCTGCTCGATCTCGCCAACCGGTAGCGGTTCAGCGCGCGGTGGGTGCCGGTACCTCGGCCTCCGCCAGCGCGACGGCCGTGCGGACCGCCTCCCCGATCAGGGTCGCGGGCAGCGCGGGGTGGCGGGCGCGTGCCGCTTCCCGCGCCGCGGCCGAGACGTCACGCCCCTCTACGCGCGCGGCGCGCATGGCCTGGACGATGGCTCGAAGGGTCGCGTCTGGAAGCGGTGCGGTCATGGCACGCCCAGGCTGCCATGCGTTTGTGAACGAATCAAGAACGATCAGGCTGGCGGCGCAAGCACGACGAGTTCCGTTCCCTCCTCCACCATGTCGTCGACGCCATGCGACACGGCCTGCACCGTGCCGTCGGCTGGCGCGCGGAGCGTCATTTCCATCTTCATCGCCTCAATGACGACCAGAGGGGCGTTCTTCGCCACTGCATCGCCCGGCTTCACCAGCACGCGCGTCACCCGGCCCGGAATGGGGGCGGTGACACGGCCCGCACCGGCCGTCTCGGCCCGTGGCGGGGCGAGCGGGTCCTCATGCGTGAGGAGGTGCACCGTGCCGTCGAGCACCACGGTCACCGCCCCCCCCTGACGCAGCACGGCGACACGCCGCCGCGCGCCATCGAGGACGAGGCGCAGATCCTCCCCTTCCCCAACCAGCCGCGCGACCACCGGCCCGCCGGGCAGGTCGAGGCGGTGCGCGCCGTCGGGCAGCGGGTGGGCACGGAGCGTCACCTCGGCGTCGGCCTGCCGGAAGCGCAGGTCCTGGTAGCCGTCGCCGTTCATCCGCCACGCATCGGCGACGGCCCAGGGCGACCAAGGGTCGGCAGGCGCGACCGCGGCGACCTCGTCTCGCAGCACCGCAAGCGCCGCGGCGGCCAATGCCTCAGGCGGCGCGACGGGTGCGGCCGGCAGCAGCGCCGCCGCGTGGCGGCCGATGAAGCCGGTGTCGAGTTCCGCCGCCGCGAAGGCCGGGTGCCCCGCGATCGCGCGCAGAAGGGGCAGGTTGGTCGTCACGCCCACAACTTCGTACGTCGCAAGCGCCACGCGCATGCGGCGCAGCGCCTCGGTCCGCGTCGCGCCGTGGGTGATCAGCTTCGCGATCATGGGGTCGTAGTTCGAGGTGATCGCGTCGCCTTGCCGCACGCCCGTGTCCACCCGCGTGTCCGCATCCTCGTGCGGCTGGCGCAGGTGGATCAGGCGCCCCGTCGAGGGCATGAAGTCGCGGGAGGGATCCTCGGCGTAGATGCGCGCCTCGATGGCATGGCCGGACAGGCCGGGCTCGAGATCCGGCAGGGGGTCGCCTGCCGCGACGCGCAACTGCCACTCCACCAGGTCGAGGCCGGTGACGAACTCGGTCACCGGATGCTCCACCTGCAGCCGCGTGTTCATCTCCATGAAGTAGAAGGCGTCGCCTTCGGATATGAACTCCACCGTGCCGGCGCCGACATAGCCGATGGCGCGGGCGGCGTCGCAGGCGGCCCCGCCCATGGCGGCGCGGCGCTCGGGTGTCATGCCGGGGGCGGGCGCTTCCTCGACGATCTTCTGGTGGCGGCGCTGGATGGAGCAGTCGCGCTCGAACAGCGAGACGGTGTTCCCGTGGCTGTCGGCAAAGACCTGGATCTCGATGTGACGCGGCCTTGTCAGGTACTTCTCGACCAGCACGCGGCTGTCGCCGAAGGAGGCCTGCGCCTCGCGCTGCGCACCCTCCAGCGCCTCGGCGAAGCCCTCCGGCGCCTCCACCACGCGCATGCCCTTACCGCCGCCACCTGCGCTCGCCTTGATCAGCACCGCATAGCCGATGCGCGCCGCCTGCTCGGCCAGCAGGGCGGGCGACTGGTCCTGCCCGTGGTAGCCGGGCACGAGCGGCACGCCTGCACGCTCCATCAGCGCCTTGCTCTCGGCCTTGCTGCCCATGGCCCGGATCGCGGCGGGCGGCGGGCCGATGAACACGATGCCGGCCGCCGCGCAGGCCTCGGCAAAATCGGCATTCTCCGAGAGGAACCCGTAGCCCGGATGCACCGCCTGCGCGCCCGACCGCCGCGCCGCCTCGATGATCCGCTCGGCCACGAGGTAGCTCTGGCGCGCCGGGGCGGGGCCGATGGGGTACGCCTCGTCGGCCAGCGCGACGTGCAGCGCCCCCGAATCGGCCTCGGAGAACACCGCGACCGTCGCGATGCCCATGCGGCGAGCGGTGCGCATGACGCGGCAGGCGATCTCGCCGCGGTTCGCGATCAGGATCTTCGTGAACATCGCCGGCCTCACATGCGGAACAGGCCGAAGCGCGTCTCCGGCACGGGCGCGTTCAGGCTGGCGGATATGGAGAGCGCGAGCACGCGGCGCGTCTCGGCCGGGTCGATGACGCCGTCGTCCCAGAGGCGCGCGGTCGAGTAGTAGGGGTGGCCCTGCTCCTCGTACTGCGCGCGGATCGGCGCCTTGAACGCCTCCTCCGCCTCGGCGCTCCAGGCGCCGCCCTTCGCCTCAACCGCGTCGCGGCGGAGCGTGGCCAGCACGCTCGCCGCCTGCTCCCCGCCCATGACGCTGATGCGCGCATTCGGCCAGGTCCAGAGGAAGCGCGGCGAGTAGGCGCGGCCGCACATGCCGTAGTTGCCCGCGCCGAAGGAGCCGCCGATGATGACCGTGAACTTGGGCACGGCTGCGGTGGCGACGGCGGTGACCATCTTCGCCCCGTCCTTCGCGATGCCGCCGGCCTCGTACTTGCGGCCGACCATGAAGCCGGTGATGTTCTGCAGGAACACCAGCGGCACGCCGCGCTGCGCGCACAACTCGATGAAATGCGCGCCCTTCTGCGCGGACTCGCTGAACAGGATGCCGTTGTTCGCGACGATGCCGACAGGATAGCCCCAGATGTGGGCGAAGCCGCAGACGAGCGTCGGTCCATACAGGCGCTTGAACTCGTCGAGCTCGCTCCCGTCGACGATGCGCGCGATCACCTCCCGCACCTCGAAGGGCTTGCGGCGGTCGGTCGGGATGATGGCGCCCATTTCCGCCGGGTCGAAGCGCGGCGGGCGGGGCTCCCGCAGCGCGACCTCGGGCCGCTTCTCGCGGTTGAGCGAGGCCACGATGCGCCGCGCGATGCCGAGCGCGTGCGGGTCGTTCTCGGCCAGATGGTCCGTGACGCCGGAGGTGCGGCTGTGCAGCTCCCCGCCGCCGAGCTCCTCCGCCGTCACCACCTCCCCCGTCGCGGCCTTCACCAGGGGCGGGCCGCCGAGGAAGATGGTGCCCTGGTTGCGGACGATGACGCTCTCGTCCGACATGGCCGGGACATAGGCGCCGCCCGCGGTGCAGGACCCCATGACGACGGCGACCTGCGCGATGCCCTTCGCGCTCATGTTTGCCTGGTTGAAGAAGATGCGTCCGAAATGGTCGCGGTCGGGGAAGACCTCGTCCTGGTTCGGCAGGTTGGCGCCGCCGCTGTCCACCAGGTAGATGCAGGGCAGGCGGTTCTGCTCCGCGATCTCCTGCGCGCGCAGGTGCTTCTTCACCGTCAGCGGGAAGTAGGTGCCGCCCTTCACCGTAGCGTCGTTCGCCACGATCATGCACTCGCGGCCCATGACGCGGCCGATGCCGGCGATGAGCCCGGCCGAGGGCACTTCGCCCCCGTACATGCCGTGCGCCGCGAGTTGCCCGATCTCCAGGAAGGGCGAGACGGGGTCGATCAGCGCCCGGATGCGGTCGCGCGGCAGCAGCTTCCCG